>NC_008530.1:947180-1262906 GCF_000014425.1 Lactobacillus gasseri ATCC 33323 = JCM 1131
TTATTGATATAGATGATCATGGTCACTCTATTACTTCTTCTGGAAAACTTTCTGGACGAGTTGGAGAATCAATTAATGATTTATATAGTACTGAAATCCCATTAAAAGTATTGAAAGAACAAGGATATAAAGTTATATTTGATGACTTTAACGAAAATAGTGAAAAACAATACTTTAAAGACGGTGTTCTTCCTCAGATATTTACTATTGGACTAAGTAAAAAGCAAAGCGATAACCAGAGTAGTCAAGAAAGTTCAGATCTAAATGAAGAATATGAAAAATTACGTCAAACAAGAGAGCAGTTTAAACAAATAAAACCAACGATTATGGATAATTCTAACGAATTGAATTCTTCGCAAACTGTTAATAAACTCATTGATATTATTACAGGTTTATTAACTTTGATATTTATGCTTAATAGAGGGGATAAGAAATAAAAGATTATGGGTCTATATAATTAATTTTGCATTTTCTTGCAAGATTTCATTAAAAAGCGCATATTTTAATTATAGACTTTAAAGATAGAAGGTAAGTTAATGCTTAAAAATATTATCTTTGATTTTGGAAATGTCATCATGAATTATAGTCCCGATGAAATTTTGAATCATTATGAATTAAGTCCAGCAGACCATGATTTATTAAGAAAGAGTATTTTTGAATCTAAAGAATGGAGCGAGATTGACGCTGGAAAGATTTCAGAAAAAGAAGCAACTGAAATCTTTATGGATCGTGTACCAGATCGTCTAAAGGGTAAGGTTAAGCAAGTTATGGCAACTTGGCCAGAAAATGTTGATTTCTATGAACCAGTCTTTAATTATATGGAAAAATTGCGCCAAGATGGTTATAAGATCTATGGCTTATCTAATACAGGGATGCAATTTGCAAATTTTGTTAAAAACTCTGAAATGGGAAATTATTTCGATGGCTATGTTTTTTCTGCTCAAGAAAAACTAATGAAGCCAGATAGAAGAATTTATGAAAAATTAATTGCTCGTTATATGTTAAAGCCTGAAGAGAGTTTATTTATAGATGATTTGAAAGCAAATACTGATGCAGCAAAGAAGTTAGGCATGCAGGCTTTTACGTTTAAAATTGATAAGCTAGGCGAATTACAAGATTATGTCGCTAGTCATTAATTTAACTATAAAATTTTAGGTGATTAAAGAATGAAGACAAATGATCAAATTGCAAATTGGGCAATGGACTTACAAAGTTTAGCCCAAGCTGGATTAAGATATGGGCATGATGTTTTTGATCGTGAACGTTATGAAGAGATTCGTAGAATTGCTGGCGAAATGATGTCTGCTAGAACTGGAATTCCGGAAGAAAAACTTAAAACTCTTTTCTTAGGTGATGAGGGTTACCAAACACCCAAAATTGATACACGAGCTGCAATTTTTAAAGATAATAGAATATTGCTTGTTCGTGAAAAAAAGACACAGGAGTGGTCATTGCCTGGTGGCTGGAATGATTATGATCAAACCACTGCTCAAAATTGTGTTAAAGAAGCTCGTGAAGAAGCGGGAAGAATAGTAGAACCGATTAAGATTATTGCAGTGCAAGATCGGAATCATCATAATAAGCCTGTTATTGCGACTAATATTACGAAAATATTTTATTTATGTAAGGAAATTAGTGGAAAGTTTACGCCAAATGATGAAACGGATGCATGTGATTATTTTAATTTAGATAATTTACCTAAACTTTCACTTGGACGAAATACTAAAGAACAAATTGCAATGTGTTTTGATGCAAATAATGATCCTGACTGGGATACTCAATTTGAATAAGATTAGTAAAATTAAGAGTCAAGATAAAAGATGTACTTACTTTAACTAAAGAAAATGCTGGTATAGATGCAGTCTTAGAATATGTTGATATTGTCTCAGTAATTACTCCTGATAATGAGCAATCATGACTCAATTAAATTATTGACTATTATTAATTTTTAAATAGAATCGATAAAAAGACAGCTTAGGCTGCCTTTTTTTGCATGTTAGGTATAATTTTTAACCACTTAGTTAAATTTCATTGAAAAGCATCTCTATGATAGTAAAATTAAATTTAAATAAAGCTAATGAGTAAATAATAAAAAAGAGGCACATAAAATGTTTTTTAGTAAAAGTGATGAAAGTAAAGATAAAGTTATTAACGAGGTTTTGAGTAATGATAGTTTTAATAATTTAAATCTTGATTTAATTAATCTTGATCTTAAAGTTGAAACTGGTGATAAGTTTGAAGTTCACTTTTATGGCCCTGAAGATGAAAAGCCAAGCGTTGAGCTTAAAGATGATACTCTTCAAATTAAAGAACCAAAATTAGATCATCAGCACGGAAAGTTTTGGAGAAAAGGCTTTGTCGAAGTAAATATAGTTAGTCAAAGTGATAATGGTAACTTAATTGTTACAGTTCCTGAGGGTCATCATTTAAGTGCGATAAAAGTTTCTTCGGTAAGTGGCGATACCAATTTTAAGAGTTTAAGTCTTGATTCTTTAGCAATTTCTGTTGTAAGTGGAGATGTAAGTCTAAGAACAGTACAAACTGACGAAGTTAAATTAACTACAACTTCAGGAGATATTGGTCTCAAAGAAGTTACAGTAAAGCAAGGAAAAGCCCAACTAGTAAGTGGCGATTTTACACTGAAAAATAGTTTAGTCCTTGATAAATTTAAGGTTTCAACTACTTCGGGGGATAACTTAGTTGAAGATGTAAAAGCTGCTCAATATCAATTAAGTACTTTAAGTGGAGATAATTCATTATTCGGAAAAAATAAAACAGCTGCCGAAGGAGATAGTACAAATAATGCTGGCACTATTATTTTAAGTACCTTATCTGGTGATAATACAGTTAAGTAACTTGATTAAAAAAGTTGGTTGATTATTGAAGATTTAAAAAATCGCGTATTTTTAAATTATGAATATTGAATAGCCAAGAAATAAATTTATAAAAAATTGTTGACATTTATGATGTTTATATTAAAATGATTATTAACAAATTTAATTAATCTGAAAACAAAGAGAAAGAAGAGTAGCATAATCTTAATTTTCAGCGAGTCTCGTGAGGTGTGAGGAGATAAATACTAAGATTAAGTGAAAATCACTTTCGAGTTCTGATTCTTAATTTCTAAGTAATAAGAAGAAGTGGGAGCACCCATTACAGTGCCTGCGTATCGTCAAGCAATTGACTGCACGTGAAAGGTATTACTAGTGATAGCAATACAAACAAAGGGTGGTACCACGCTGAAGCGTCCCTCAACTAAGTAATTTAGTTGAGGGACTTTTTTGTATTCAGAGATATTTTTTTGGAGGGAAAGAATATGATGACAGATCATACATCACGGAAATTAACATGGAAGGATTATTTAGTAGTCGCTTCTTTGCTATTTGGTTTATTCTTTGGGGCTGGTAACTTGATTTTCCCATTGCACTTGGGACAACTTGCTGGAGCAAATTGGGGTACAGCTGCAGTTGGATTTTTAATCACGGGTGTATTACTGCCTTTATTATCCGTTTTAGCTGTTGCAATTACTCATGCTGATGGCGTTTATGATATCGGAAAACCGCTAGGTGCTGGTTTCGCAGTTGTATTTATGGTTTTGATCCATGCTACAATTGGTCCTTTATTTGGTACACCGAGAACTGCAACTGTTTCATTTACAGTTGGGATTGCACCATTTGTTCCTAAAAATATGCAAGGAACAGCCTTATTAATCTTTTCTGCTTTATTTTTCTTAGCAGCTTTTGGTTTCTCATATCATCAAAACAACATCTTATCTAATGTTGGTAAAGTATTAAACCCACTATTTTTATCTCTATTATTCTTAGTATTCCTTGTAGCTTTTGCTCGTCCATTAGGTAACCCGCAAACTGCAGCTGTAACTACTGCCTACAAGCACGGTGCTTTAGTTAATGGATTCTTAGAAGGATACAACACAATGGATGCTTTAGCAGGATTAGCCTTCGGTGTTACTGTTGTTACGGCAGTGCGCGGAATGGGACAAAAGAATGCTAAAAGTGTTTCAAAAGTTGTTGCTAAGTCTGGTTTGCTAGCTGTGCTAGCTATCGGTTTTATTTACTTATTATTGATCTTAATGGGTGCAATGTCCTTAGGTCGTTTTAAAGTTTCAGACAATGGTGGTGTTGCATTTAACCAAATTGTTAATGTTTATGGCGGTGTCTTCGGTCAAGCTTTACTTGCATTCTTATTAACTGTTACGTGCTTGACCACTGCTGTTGGTTTAGTTGCTGCTTTTGCGCAAGACTTCCATAAACACTTCCCACAAGTTAGCTACCATGCTTGGTTAGCACTTAGCTGTTTAGCTTCATTCTTAGCTGCTAACTTTGGTTTAGACACAATCATTGCATGGTCAACTCCAATGTTGATGTTCCTATACCCATTATCAATGGTATTAATTTTATTATCTGTCTGCTCGCCATTGTTTAAGACTGACGGAGTTGTTTACTTCTTTGTAATTGTCTTTACAGTTGTTCCAGCTTTGGGCGACATGGTTGTAGCCTTTCCAAGTGTTGTAAGTCAAAGTTCATTTGGTTTAGCAGTGGCTTCAGTAAGAAACCATTTACCATTAGCTAACATGGGGCTTTCATGGCTTGTTCCAGCTTTAGTTGGTTTGGCAATTGGATTAGTGGTTCATTTTGTTAAAAATAAAAGAGTAGCTTCTGCATTAGAAGAAGATTAAAGGAAAACTGGCTGTTTTGCAAATCCTGTTGATGAATAGTTTTGAATGAGAATCAAGCAACTTGAAAAAAGCTGTTTGGTTCTTTTTCTTTTATGATATTTTCTTCAAGTCTGATTCTAATTAATAAATGCTTAAAGTTACTGTATCCGTAAGCAGTTCGTTCGATTTGCTTAATCTTACGATTAACACCTTCAAGACAGCCGTTGGAGTAACTCGAGGAGAACACCGGTATAATTATGCTTAAAGGTTAATAATGTTTGATGCATTTGTTTACCGACAGCTTGTTTTGAGTGAAGCAAGTGAACAATCTGCTTTTCATCTTTGTTTTGAATAGCAGCCATAAAGTCCTGCATAACCCAATATGTGTTTTCAAGCTCTTCATTGCAGTCTAAGCCATCTAAAACAACGTGCTCTTGAGTCAGATAGTCTTTGAAATATCAGTCATAGTACGGCGTTTTCTTATTGAGCTTGTCATACTTCATGAGATAAAGCTTCCAGGTAGATTTTAATAGCTTATATTCACGGCTTTGCTTCTTAAAAAGCTTCATGTCTGAACTCGTAAGCTATTGAAAGATCTGGTAAGCATTTGAACCATGTGAAAGCGATCGATAACAATCTGAGCATTAGGAAAAAGCTCTTTGGCCACGATTGGATAATAGCAGTTAAGATCCATACTTACAGTCTTGACCATAGCTCTAGCCTTAGGGGAGAACTTATAGAAGTAGTCAGGCTTAAAACGCGTTCTAAGGATCTGGACGACTTGGTGAGAATCACCGTCTAAGCAAATAAAGTGCAGCTTCTTGCCAACGCCTTTAAATTCATCAAAAGCTAAATGCTCAGGAAATCATCGTAGAACTTAGAAGAACAAGATTCTAAGACTCTTTGAACCGTATTAACTGATAGGTTATGCTCACGAGCAATACTGGTCATAGAGCGATCTTCTGTAAGAGCAGCTAAGACCTTACGTTTAGATGCGTTGGAGATGTGACAATATTTATTAACAAGGTTAGATTGAGCCATAGATCTTTTAAGGCAGTCATTGCATAAAACACGCTGTTTATTAAGTCTGATAATAACTGGATGGCTAGCATCAGCAGTAATAAAACGCACGTTAGAAGTACAGTGGCTATTATGTTTAAGATTATTAGAATGGAAAAAAGGGACAAGAAAGCTGAATAAGCTGACCTAAATAAACGGTATGATATTTTCCGTCAATATATTTTTTTAAATAATCGAAAAAAAACAATATTTTGATCTTCAATATCAAGATGAAATTTAATACAATCATTGTTAGAGGACATAAGCAATCACCTTTATTCTTTAGAGTGGAATCGGAAGATTTAATGCAGTGAGGCTTATGGCCTCTTTATTTATGCAGTAAAAAATCCTGTCGATAGAATATCATAGATATCTATCAACAGGATTTATTATAGAGCCATTAAAATTTAGACACTCTATTTAGGAGCGTCTTTTTTGATGTAAATAATTTTCAAAATTAGAATTCATAATAATAAAATTGATTGAGATAGTTTTTTAATGTGAGAAAGACATGCTTCAAACACGTTATGACACTAGTTTGACATCCAGCTACAGGAATAGATATGAAAAAGCTAAGGTCTCGTATTTTGAAAAGGAAAATAAGTTATTATTAACTTATAATTATGGCGATAGCTGGGAGTTTGAAGTAGATCCTGAAATGATTGATTCGTTAATGGGTGGAGAGGCAATTGATTTAGATAAGTTTGATAAAGCAGAGTTTAATCAACGAATGGAACAATATAAAGAATAAATCTGCATTGTTTAAGATACCCAGTTGAAGTGTTTGAATTTTAAGTAGAAAATTCTATTTAAACAAGTCTTTATGCACATCCTCAAAATGAATCCCTTTATACATATCAGGGGTGCTATTTTTAATGGCCCAATTTGAAATTGTATTTAAAACTGGTAGCAGCGTTTTTCCCTTATTTGTTAATGAATATTCCACGCGAATTGGCATTTCATTATATTGCTTTCTTTCAATAATATTTTGTTGTTGCAATTCCTTGAGCGAATCTGCAAGTGCTGCATCAGAGATGTTTTCCATCTGATCTTTTATTTCTCTATATCTCATAGATTTTTTGTGACCTAAGATACATAAGAGTCTTGGTTTCCATTTTCCGCCAAAGATATCTAATGCATAATCAACTGTACAATAATATTCTTTTGGTAATTTTCTTTGATACATAATTAGCCTCACTCAATAATTTTTTAGTAGCTAAAACTCTTTTTAAAACATATAATTCTTTTCAGCTTTATCTTACTATAAAAATGTAAGTTGATTAAAGCAGAAAGGAAAATTGATATGGCAGTAAAAGCTTATTTAGAAGTTACGATGCAGATCCCAGCAGAAAATAGAAAGGCAGCTGCAAAGGTTTATAGTGATTACCGTAAATCATTTTTAGAAACAATTCCAGGCGCTGAAAGTAAGGCATTACTTGTTCGCGATGAAGATGTGCAGGTATTACACGGCTTTGATTCAGTAGAACATGCAGAAGACTATCTAAAGAGTGAAATGTTTACCAAGCATGTTTTTCCAGGTTTGAAACCTACTTGGACTGCTGATCCAGAAGTTAGAATCTTTTCAGTTGTAGGATAGAATATTAAAAATATCAAACGGTTTAGTTTGATATTTTTTTATTTATGTTAAGTAAAGAGAAAAAATGAAGATAACTAAAATTGATCTATTATATAGTGATCCAGTAGAAGATAATTGGCGACCGTCTTTTTGCCGTATTTATACTGATAATGGTATTTATGGCGATGGTGAAGTTGCTCTATCTTATGGCGGAGCAAAAGAAGCAGCTTTTGCTGAAATGAAAGAATTAGCTCACTTGTTAATCGGGATGAACCCATTAGAACATGAGATCGTTTGGCAGAAATTGTATAGAAATAGCTTTTTTGGTAAAAATGCAGGTCCTGTAATTTTTGGTGCTATTTCGGCTTTTGATGTTGCCTTATGGGATATTAAAGGGAAGTATTATCATGCTCCATTATGGGAATTACTTGGTGGCAAACAACGAGATCATTTAAAAGCTTATGCTAGTCAGCTCCAAATGGGATGGGGAGAGTCAAGAAGGCCAGCAGCGACGCCTCAAGACTATGCAAATAATACAAAAATTGCCTTAGAAAAGGGATTTAAGACTGTTAAAATTAACTTTTTAACATTTGATGAGCAGGGAAAACAAATTCCGTGGCAAAGACAGACAGCCTTTTTATCACCTAATTACTTAAACTTAGCCGAAGAGAGAATTAAGGCAGTTCGTAATGTTTTAGAAGAAAATGGTGAATTGATCTTAGAAAATCATGCTTTAACTGATAAATTATCAGCTGTTCAATATGGCAAGATGTTTTCAAAATACAATATCTTATATTTTGAAGAGCCAGTAAAGCCAGATCCCGATTTGTTAAGTTATGTTCATCAAGAAACAGGTTTAAATATTGCTTCTGGTGAGCGAATGTATTCTCGTTGGGATTTCAAACGTACTTTTTATCAAAATAGCATCCAAGTTGCTCAGCCAGATATCTGTACTGCAGGAGGTGTAACAGAAGTTAAAAAGATCTGCGATATGGCAGACACAAATGAGATTGGTGTGCAGATCCATGTAGCTGGAAGTAATTTAGCAACTTCCGTTTCATTAAACTTAGAAGCTGCAATTCCTAATTTTGTCATCCACGAATATAATATCAACACTGAAATGTCCAAAATGCTTAGCTTGACTAAGTATGATTATGAGCCTGAGAATGGTGTATTTACTGTCCCTGATCGACCGGGGATTGGCAATGAAATATCTGATTATGCTTTTAAACATAGCAGAGTAGTTACAATTAAGTGAAATTAAGGATACCTCTGATAATTTGCTAGCAAAGAACAACTTTTTGGTCTATAATTATTGCTAACAAAAAGTAAGTCAAAATACTGGAGGTAAATTATGGATCTTGGATTATGAGGAAAAGTAAGTTTAATAACCGGTTCAACTAACGGAATCGGAAAAGCAATTGCAATTGAAATGGCACGTGAAGGTGCTGATGTCATTATTAATGGTCGTAAAAAAAACACTGCTGATCAAGTCGTTAGTGAAATTAAAGAGAAATTTCCCGGTACTAATCCTCAAGGTGCAGCTTTTGATATTTCGATTGCTGAGGAGCGAGAAAAACTATTTAAATAGATTCCTCAAGTTGATGTATTAGTCAATAACATGGGAATTTTCAAGCCAATGAATTACTTTGATATATCAGAAGAAACTTGGCAACATTTATTGATGTCAATTTCTATTCTGGTAATGCTTTAGCAAAGTTTTATCTACCTAAGATGCTTAAGCAAGATTTTGGTCGGATTATTTTTATTGCTAGTGAAGAGGCTGTAATGCCATCTGGAGAAATGCCACAGTATAGCTTAACTAAGACAATGAACTTGTCTTTAGCTAAAAGTTTATCTAAGTTGACAGTGGGCACGCATATAACTGTAAATACAATTATGCCTGGATCGACTTTAACTGAAGGCGTAGAACAGATGCTTATCGATATGTACAAAGATTCTGATTTACCAAAGGACCAATGGGAAAGTGACTTTATGAAAAATCACCGTCCCTTATCTCGGATTCAACGTTTGATTAGACCAGCAGAAGTAGGAAGGTCTACTGCTTTTGTTGCGAGCCCATATTCATCTTCATTTTCTGGTGAAGCCTTAAGACTTGATGGTGGGTTGGTCCCAACTTTGTATTAAAAAGTATTTATCTAAAACTTAAAAGCAGAATTTAGTTCGAAAGTAATCTAAATTCTGCTTTTTTAATAGATTTAAATAGTTTGTCGTATTTCTAATATTTTTTAGAATATTGAAGTTGTAAGTGTGAAGTTATAAAATTTAATTAAAACATAATTAAATTTTACTTACTTGGAGATAGAAATGAGCATAAAAAAACTATTTAAATCAAATAAAAAATTATTTATTCTGATTTTCTTTATGGTTTTTATAGGAATGGCAATTGACTCATTATCACAATATTTAATGACGCCAGCATATAATTATTTAAGAAATATGAATTTATTAGGCTTTATTCTGTTTATGTGTTTAGCTTTAGGCTGTGACGCTGTCAGACTTGGGCTAATATCGGGATCAGATTATTTATATAGTAAAGAAACACAGAATTATTTACATCAAATACGTAAAAAAATTAGTCGCTATTTCTTTAAAAACGAGATTAGCCAGACTGCAAAAGTACAAAATAGTATGGTTGCCAATCTTGATCAACTGACTACTAAGTACTTAGTTCCGATTAAAAATAGTTTTATGTATTTTTTAGCGGTAGTTTTCTCAATTGGAATCCTATTTTCTTTTAATTGGATTTTAGTTGTTGTGACCATAATTTTAACTATTATTTCATTATTATTACCTAAAGTCTTTGAAAAAATGACTTCTTCGGCAACAGTTACTGTTACGAAGAAAAATGAAAAATTTCTCAATATCTTAGATAAGTGGATAAAAGGCCTAGATGAACTAAGAAGATATGCTAGTTTCGATATTTTTACCAATTCAATTAATAATGGCGCAAAAGAGTACAAGAAAGCTGCAATTCATCAGGGAGCGACCATTGCAATTGCTGATTTGGCTACAGCGCTTGTAAATATCGGCGGTCAAATGCTGCTTCTAGGTTTATGTGCTTACCTATATTTACAGGGGGAAATTGCTTTTGGTGCTGTAATTACTACTGGACAATTTAGTTCAACAATTATGGATGGTGTAGCAGCATTTGTTGCTCAATGGAATTTAATTAAGTCAGCTAAAGGATTAAATAAAGAAATTCTTGAACTAGAACAGCCAGTTGAAATAGCCCAGGACCAACATGATGCTCAAAAAGTTGCGAAGGTAGAGATAAAAGATTTAGCCTTACAATTTAAGAATGGCGAAAAGATTTCATATCCTGATTTAACTTTCAATAAAGGTGAAAAAGTTCTAATAACTGGCGATAGCGGAAGCGGAAAGTCTACCTTATTTAAATTGATCTTAAATAAACTCACTCCAAGTAAAGGTACAATTCGTTTTATTGATCAGGATGGTAAGGAAATACATTTAAATCCGGATGAAATTGGATATTTGGCACAAGACAGCACACTCTTTCCAGACACGCTTGAAAATAATATCACTATGTTTAATTCTGAGCTTAATAATCAAGTAAAACAAGCAACTGAAAAAGTTGATTTTGATAAGGATATTAAAAAATTCCCTGAGGGACTCGCTACACAAGTTGATTTAGATAAGAACAATCTATCTGGTGGTCAAAAGCAAAAATTAGTCTTAGCTAGAGCCTTAGTCCATAATTCTCCCTGGCTTTTTATTGACGAGGGCACTAGTGCAATTGATAGCAAATCTACGAAGCATATCTTGCAACATCTTTTAACTACAGATGGTTCTGTAATTATGATTGCACATAACTTTTCTAACGAATTAGTTTCAATGTTTGATCGGGTAGTAAAACTAGATGATGGGGGCACTAATCAATGAACTTTAAAGATTTTATAAAGACGAATTACTTCAGATTTATTTACATGAATATCTTGTCAGTAATTTCTGGTGCTGCTGTCATTGGCGCGGGATATGTACAAATGTACTTTTTAACCGATGTTAAAAACAAAGATTGGCGTGGAATATTGGTTACTGTCCTTTTGATGGGGCTTTTGTATATTGGCACTCAGGGGATGATCTACTACATTCAATTTGAAATTCGAATTCAAGAAGAAGAATATAATCAACAGATCCGCAATAAACTTGCCAGGCATTATTTCCTAGATCAAAGAAATCACAAAGTTGCTGATGTGCAAAATAGAATGACTAATGATCTTGAAATGGTTAGAACAAATTTCTTTGATTGGTATATTATAATTCCATTTTATGGGGCAATCTTTGTATCAGCTTTAATAGCACTATTGTCCATTAATTGGATGATTTTTCTAGTAAGTATTGTAGTTGATGTTATTTCTTATTTTATTCCAAAACTAATTCAAAAAAAGATGGAGCAAGCCACAACCAATGTTTCCAAGCAAAACAAATATTATCTTGATGTTTTGGCAAAATGGTTTTCTGGCCTTGAAGAATTAAGAAGATACTTTGCTGGTGCAAAACTATTTAAAATTGGTGAGCAGGCTTCAAATAAAGTAGAGAACGCACATATTAAACAAACAGCTGCTCAGCAAGAATTAATTGTTTTAAGTGGTTTTTGTAACTTAGTTGGACAAATGTTATTACTTTCATTAACTGCATTTTTTATTACAAAAAATGCTATTATCTTTGGTGCTATCATGTCCGTTCAGAACTTTGCAGCTAATGTTTCAATTGGTTTGCAGCAAGTAATTGAAGGTTTAAGTTTTATGAAATCTTCTAAAGAGTTGATGGGAGAAATTAGTCGTTACTCTTCTGTCATTAATAAGAATGAAGCAGATGGGGAAGAACCCCCTCTTGCCTTTACTACTAAAAATTTGTCATTAAATTTTCCAAATGGAGAAAAGCTAACATTTCCAGATATTAATGTTAAGCCTGGAGAAAAGATCTTATTAAGTGGAGATTCTGGTGCTGGAAAATCAACCTTGTTTAAGCTGATTTTAGGTGAATTAAAAGCAAGTACGGGTAAAGTTGAATTTCAAAACGCAACCGGAGACACAATAATCCCCGATATGTCGAGAATCGGTTATATCCCACAAGACCCGAATCTATTTCCTGGTACAATTAAAGAAAATATTACTATGTTTAATGATCAATTAGATAGTCGAGTGGAGAAAACTGTCAATGAAGTTAATTTCAATAAAGATATTAAAAAATTTAAAAATGGAATTAATGAAGAACTTGATTTAGATAAAATTAATATTTCGGGTGGTCAAAGACAAAAGATCGTTTTGGCGAGAGCAAAAATTCATGATAGTGATATCATCTTGATTGACGAAGGAACTAGCGCAATTGATCAAAAAGCAACAATGAATATCTTGGAAAAATTGCTTAATAGTAAAGCAACACTTGTATTTATTGCTCATAATTTTAACGAACATATGCGGCAGATGTTTGATCGAGAAATTTATTTAAGTAAAGAGTAAATTCTTTTAGACTACCTACTTGACGCAGATTCCTTTCTAATGGAATTCAAGGAATTGAACTTTCGTCTAATTCTGATTTACCCAAGCCAACTATTGATCCCAAAGATTATGAATAATTATCATCCATACCTTAAATGTATAATATAATATTACAAATAAATATTTTGCATGACGTTATTTCTATTCTAAAATAAAAGCAAAGTTAGAAATGGGGGTAATAACATAGCAAAAAATGAAGAAGAAGTAAAAAATAGTGTTTTTGGCTTTGGTGATTCAAATGAGGCCTTTGCTAAGTTTTTTAAGGGAACTAGTTATCTTAAGCCATTAGCAGAAAGTAAAGAAGCTAAGACTGCGGTTCATAATGTGAGCTTTGAACCAGGATGCCGCAACAATTGGCACATGCACTCAGTTCCACAAATTTTAATTGCAGTTGCTGGTGAAGGGTGGTATCAAGAAGAAGGTAAGCCTGCACAAAAGTTGGTTCCAGGTGATGTTGTAATTGTAAACCCTAATACTAAGCATTGGCATGGAGCTACTAAAGATTCGTGGTTTGCACACTTAGCAATCATGGTAGGAGATAGTAAGAATACATGGCTTAAACCGGTTTCTGATGAAGAATATGACAAACTAAATTAAGGGCTTGATGTGAAAATCAGCCTTTTTTTCATGTAATCGAAATATTATATTTTGATATTCTTTGGGATTAGAATATGAAGTGAAATGATTACTTTAATCAGAGGAGAAATCTAATATGTGTACATCAATTTTATATAGTCCCAAAGACCACTATTTTGGTAGAAACTTAGATTATGAAATTGCTTATGGTCAAAAAGTGGTTATTACACCAAGAAATTATGAATTTAAGTTTGCCAATTTACCAGCTGAAAAATCACATTATGCAATGATTGGCATAGCTGCTGTAGCAAATAATACCCCACTATATTGCGATGCGATTAATGAAAAGGGTTTGGGAGTAGCTGGTTTAAGTTTTGCTGGACAAGGAAAGTATTTTCCAGTAGTAGAAGATAAGAAAAACATTGCTTCATTTGAATTTATTTCTTATATATTAGCTACTTATGAAACTGTTGATCAGGTTAAAGAAAATTTGACTGATGTTAATATTTCTGATGTGAGTTTTTCTAAAAATACACCAGCTTCAGAACTTCATTGGCTAGTAGGAGATAAGACCGGTAAGAGTATCGTTGTTGAGTCAGATGAAAAAGGTTTACATGTTTATGATAATCCAGTTAATGCTTTGACGAACGCACCGTTATTCCCGCAGCAGTTAACTAATTTGGCAAATTATGCTGCAGTTGTTCCCGGCCAACCTAATAATGATTTTTTACCTGGAGTTGATCTTAAGATGTATAGCCGCAGCTTAGGAACTCATCATTTACCTGGTGGAATGGATTCAGAATCACGTTTTGTTAAAGTATGTTTTGCTTTGAATCATGCACCAAAAGATAGTGATGAGGTAGAAAGTGTTACTAATTTTTTCCATATTTTGCAGTCTGTTGAACAGGTAAAAGGGATGGATGAAGTTGGTCCTAATATTTTTGAATACACCATGTATACTAGTTGTATGAATCTTGAAAAGGGTATTTTGTACTTCAATTGTTATGATGACAGTAGAATTAGTGCTGTAGACATGAACAAGGAAGATTTGAGTTCATCAGACTTGATCGTGTTTGACTTGTTCAAGAAACAGGATATTAGTTTTATAAATTAAAATTAGCTAGAAATTTGTATCAAAATTAAAAAATTGCGTTCATAATTAAATAATCGATATCAAATGTGCTAAAATGATATCGATTATTTTGATTGAACACGATTATTTGTAACAACTAAAATATTAATTTAGTTGTTGCCATCTCTTTTTCAAGGTAAAGGCAATATCTTTAAGTTCACGATCGCGAGTAAAAATTCCTTTATCGTTGCCACCAACACGCATAATTCCTTTACTCGTCTTAAAGTCAGCAAAGTTCCAAACTAATTCGCCACAAATAAATGGATATTTCTTAAATATATCAAAATACATTTGATAATATTCATTTTGATATTCTTGGCTCCACATTTCATCTGGAAGGCGATGAGAAGAAGATAATGTATCAGCGCCAAACTTGCTGGTACTACCAGACGAACTTTAATTTTTTATGATCAAAAAGATATTTTTAAACCAATGAAGACTAAGAAAAATGGCTATCGTTATTATAGTTATAAGTAGTTATATCAAATTAGTTTTATCTTAGGACTGCGTGATTTAGGACTTTTATTAGTAGAAGAAATCAAAGATTACTTGAGCGATTCGAGCAGGGTTGCCTTGAATAGAAAATTAATCCCTTTAAAAAATAAAATTGAATTGCGCATTCAAAGTTTGAAGCAGATTTATCCATTTTACGTCAAAAAGAAAATGATAACTTTCAATTAACCAATGTCGATTTTTATATGGTAAAGAAATGTTTTTTACCTGATCATGATTTTGGGTGTTCGGATTTTAAAGTCGATTGTTCTGAAACTGAAATTGCTTCGACATATAGTCAGTTTTATCAAGAATTAGGTGTGCGTATAATGGCAAATAAAAATTTATCAAGTTTTCTTACAGATTTACCGCAGGCAAAAGCTGATACCTATGCAAATTTAGGTTTTAGAATTATTAAGAAAAAATCATACAATCCAAAAGTTAATATCCCGATAATTACTCAAACTGATGGCAATTATTTGATGTATGGATTTAGAGTAAAAGTAAAGAATTTATAAAAATGCTTGAATAATAAAGAATAATTGTTTAATCTATTAACCGTTAGTTGAATAAAGAAGCAAATGAACTGTTAGGTGAGACTCCTACGTAAATATACGCTGATGCCCAGCAACATCTAGAGATGCCAACGGGTTAAACAGGAATTGTCAACTTAAGGCTTTTCCCAGTCAGCTAGTTAAAAAACTTCACGTTACGTAGTGTTAAAACTGAACGACGAGTATAAATCGCTAAGTTAAGACCAATGCAGTTTTTGCGTTGGTCTTTTTGTTTGTTTGCCGATTTTTTAGAGGGAGAGATTACTATGTTAAAATTCAACTCTAAAGATCGCGTAGTAACTAATGCGACTTTGGCTAAGCAAATTGCTAGACAAGAAAAAAATGAAGTCTTAAAGCAATTGCATACAACAATTAATGGATTAAATCCAGTTCAAGCAAAGCAACGTTTAGGGCAAGATGGCTTAAATGAGGTCTCGAATAAAGAACATCATCCAAAATTACATTTTCTAATCGATGCTTTTATGACACCTTTTACAGGCGTGTTGTTATTTTTAGCAGGTTTATCTTTTTTAACTAACTATGTCTTTGTGCCAGCTGATCAAAAAGATCTGAGTACCGTAATTATCATGATTATGATGGTTCTGATTTCAGGAATTACTAGTTTTATTCAAAATGTAAAAACAAGTGATGCGGTTGATTCATTGCTAAATATGGTTTCTGTAACTACAAATGTTAAACGAGCTGGCGAAGATAAAGAATTACCAACTAAAGATGTAGTAGTTGGCGATATTATTAATTTAGCTGCTGGAGATTTAGTGCCAGCAGATATGTATTTGTTAAAGAGTAAAGACTTATTTTGTTCAGCGAGCTCATTAAATGGTGAGTCAAGTCCAGTTGAAAAGATGGCAGATCAGAAGCCAAAAGAAAGTGATAATTACTTAGATTATCCAAATATCCTTTATGAAGGAACAAATATTGTTTCTGGTTCTGGAATGGGCGTCGTTTTTGCTACAGGTGATAAAACCGTTTTTGGAAATCTGGCCCGTACTCTTGCTCAGAATAAAAACAAAGAGACAACTTTTGACATTGGAATTAAAAATGTTTCTAAAATATTACTAATCATGACAGCTGTAATTGCACCACTAGTGTTTTTGATTAATGGTTTAACTAAAGGCGATTGGCTAAATGCATTAATTTTTGCTATCGCAACGGCTGTTGGTCTGACGCCGGAAATGTTGCCAGTTATCGTGACTAGCAATTTAGTTAAGGGGTCTATTGAAATGGCTAAGCATGAAACCATTGTTAAAAGAATGAATTCAATCCAAAACTTTGGCTCAGCTGATATTCTTTGCACTGATAAGACTGGTACCTTAACACAAGATAAAGTGGTTTTGGAACGACACTATAATTTAAACTTAGAAGAAAAGTCAAAAGTATTAGAGCTTTCATACTTGAATAGTTATTATCAAACAGGGATGAAAGATTTAATTGATAAAGCAGTTATTGACGCTGCTCAAGGAGAACTAGATACAAAGAAAATTAATCAAAACTACCAAAAGATTGATGAAATACCTTTTGATTTTAAGAGAAGACGCATGAGCGTTGTCGTTATGAACCAGCAACACGAACATATTTTGGTAACTAAAGGTGCTGCTGAAGAAATGCTTGCTTGTTCTAATAGAGTAGAAATAGATGGTTCAATAAGTCCACTTGATGAAGATCAACGTCAGAAAATTTTAACTGAAATTGATGAGATGAATCAGGATGGTTTACGTGTTGTTCTTTTAGGATATAAAGAAAATCCAGCTCCTGTTGGTGAATTTAGCATTGATGATGAGAATGAATTAATCTTAGTTGGATTTTTAGCATTTTTAGATCCACCAAAAGACAGTGCTAAAGCAGCATTGACTGCCTTAAAAGAAGATGGCATTGCAGTCAAAATTTTAACTGGAGATAATGAAGCAGTTACGCGAAATGTAGGAAAGCAAGTAGGTTTAAATATTGATCGAGTTTATCAGGGAAAAGACCTTGAAAATAAGACTGACGCTGAATTAAAACAAATGGTGCAAGCATGCAATGTTTTTGTGAAATTATCCCCACAACAAAAAGCTCAAATTATTGACTTACTTAGACAAGATGGTCATACCGTAGCTTATATGGGAGATGGAATCAATGATGCTCCTGCAATGAAAGCGGCAGATGTTGCTATCTCAGTTGATACAGCGGTGGACATTGCTAAAAAGTCAGCAGATATAATTTTGCTCCACAAAGATTTAATGATTTTAGAAAAGGGAGTACAAATTGGCCGTCAAGTATTTGGCAATACGATGAAATATATTAAAATTACGCTTTCTTCTAATTTTGGTAATATTTTATCAATTTTAGTAGCTTCTTCATTTTTGCCATTCCTACCAATGCTTCCAATTCAACTTTTAATTTTAGACTTGATGTATGGAACTAGTTGCCTATCTATTCCATTTGATACTATGAATAAGCATTATTTATCAGAGCCTAGAAAGTGGAGTACAAAGAAGCTACCGAAGTTTATGTTCTACTTTGGTCCAACGTCCTCTATTTTTGATATCATAACTTTTGCTTTGCTTTTCTTTGTGGTTTGTCCGCAAGTAATTGGAACTAGTTATGTAGCAGCTGGCGCAACGCAAAAATTAATTTTCTCAGCCATCTTTTGTACAGGGTGGTTTATTGAATCACTTTGGACCCAAGAAATGGTTATTCATGCACTTAGAGATCCCAAATTACCATTTATTAAGCAACATGCTACAGCAATTGTTACTTGGGCAACAATCGGTATGGCAGTGGTGGGAACTGTCTTACCATTTATTACACCAATAGCTAAAGCAATAAAATTTGGCCCAATTCCAATGTACTTTTTAGCAATTGTATTTCTTTTGTTAATCTTATATATTGCTTTAACTACTTTAGTAAAGAAGTGGTATTTGAATTCAGAAAAATATTTGATTTAATTAACAAGAAATATTTTCTTTTGAGAATCATGGGTTAATTCCTTGATGCAACCAATTTCTAACATGTTAATGATGATTTTGGTAATCGGGATTTTAACCTATGGTGCAATTCGGGTAATGCAAGGCAGTGGGTGCCCTCATTTCATTTTTAATGTACTTGTTCCAATTAATGGGACCAGTAATTATGGTTAGCTAATTCTTTAACGAATTAGCCAAGACATCAGGCTCAACTGAACGTATTCGTGAAATGCTCAATGAACCCATTGAAGAATCTGCTGCTGATCAAAAAGTTGATGTTGCTTGTAAAGAATTGCAATTGCAAAATGTCAGCTTCTCTTATGAAAAAGATAAGCAAATTTTGCATGACATTAATGAAGTGGCTAAACCAAATACGGTTGTCGCTTTTGCTGGACCATCTGGTGGTGGTAAATCAACAATTTTCTCATTGATTGAACGTTTCTATAAACCAACTTCAGGTAAGATTACGATTGGTAATGAAAATATTGACAATATCGATTTAACTAATTGGCGTCATCAAATTGGTTTAGTCGGTCAGAATTCTGCAGTAATGCCAGGAACAATTCGTGAAAACTTAGTTTATGGATTAGATCATGAAGTAAATGATGACGAACTATGGCGTGTACTAAAGATGGCATATGCTGATAAATTCGTAAAAGAATCAGAAGATGACTTGGGTACTCAAATTGGTGAACGAGGGGTAAAACTTTCTGGTGGTCAAAGACAGAGAATTGCGATTGCTCGCGCATTCTTACGTGATCCAAATATCTTAATGCTTGATGAAGCAACTGCTAGTCTTGACTCAGAATCTGAAGCAATGGTGCAAAAAGCTTTAACCAGCTTAATGAAGAATAGAATGACTTTAGTCATTGCACACCGTTTAAGTACGATTGTTGATGCAGATAGAATCTACTTCATTGATCATGGTACAGTTTCCGGTTCTGGTACGCACGAAGAATTAGTTAAGTCAACACCGCTTTATGCTGAGTACGTTCATAATCAATTTAAGAAATAATATATAGAAAGAAGCTGATTTTATATCTAGGATTTCCAATTGTTAGTTTTATTGTTTCAATGGGACCTAAGCCTGGTCCTAGACCGGAGAATAAAAAATAAATTTAAGGAGTTGCTTGAGAAAGCAGCTCTTTTTTGTGTATAAGTTAAAAAATGGATGAAATTGGGTAAAAGTTTAACTATAGTTAAACTTTCGAGATAAATGGGACATAATTTAACTTATAGTTAAACTTTTGATATTCGAATGCTTAATAGAAATAAATAATCATTTTTAGTATATGATTGATTATAGAAATAAACTGAAAAAATATATTGAGGTAACTTTGATATGAAGCAATTAACATTAAATAATGACGTTAAAATTCCAATTTTTGGTTTTGGAACTTATGAAATTAGTCCTGATCAAACAAAGCAAGCAGTATTATCAGCTTTTGAAGAAGGTTATCGCTTAATTGATACGGCGCAATATTATCAAAATGAACAACAAGTTGGCGAAGCGGTGAAAGCAAGCGGTCTAAATCGTGATGAGGTGTTTATCACAACTAAAACGATGACTGATGGTTATGAAGATACTAAGATTGGTTTAGATGAATCATTGAGAAGAATTGGACTAGATTATTTTGACCTGGTTTTAATTCACTGGCCGATGGGACATGATATTGATACTTGGCATGCACTGGAAGCAGCATATAAAGCAGGAAAGACGCGCGCAATTGGAATTAGTAATTTTAATAGTCGCCAAACTTTAGATCTAATTCACCAAAGTAGTGTCCGTCCAATGGTTGATCAAATTGAAACTCATTTATTTTTGCAGCAATGGAAGATGCACGAATTTTTAGAAAAAGAAAATATTGTGCACGAAAGTTATAGTCCGCTTGGTAATGGTCAGCAAAATCTAATAAGTAATCCAGTTTTAAAAGAAATTAGCGAAAAATATGGGAAATCACCAATTCAAGTAATTTTGCGTTACTTGGTTCAAAACGATGTTGTAACTATTCCGCGTTCAACTAATCCAGCTCATATTAAGTCAAATATTGATATCTTTGATTTTGAATTAGATAATGATGATCTTAAGAGATTACGCGTTTTAGACGAACGTAAGCCAATTGATGGTTGGCCTGCAGAAATGCGTGAAGATGAAGATTATTAAGTCAAAATTGAACTAAAAGTTCAAAATAAAAGCCGCATTTTGGTAAAGTGGTGAACATTTTTACCAAAATGTGATTTTTATTCAGTTCAAGTATAATAATTTAACCCTGATTTAAATGATGGGGTTAATAAATACTCAAATGTTGGGAGCTGTACGAGCGTATTAGCTTTTCAACTAGTTATTGTTGATGAGGAAGATCCATTATATGAAATTGAGCTAGAAAATAAGTTTAACCTCCCTTTATTTACTGGAGAAAGAGAAATTAGCATGCTAGCCTCTGGTTTAAAATTAAAGGCGAAAAATAATGTTTTGAGTTTAGTTAGTGATGAAGGCGTGATTGATGATACAATTAGCATTAACGATATAACTAAAGATAAACAATCATTCGTTTTAAATAAAATTTAGTTTAGTAGTTAAATACCCACTCACTAGAATTGAAAGTTTTGCTTTCAATTCTTTTTTTGTAGAAGTGCACTATAAATCATATTCATACTACCAATAATTATTTTAATTTTTAATATATTTTCTGCAGTAATATATTAATCAATGAGAAATGTCATTAAGTTAAGACATGACTACTTAGCTTTGTATTTTAAGACATTGATTCAATATTGAATCAGCGTTTTTTCCATGTTTTTGATTAACTTAGTTTTGTTAATTCTCCGTTTCGCATTTTAAAGAAAAAAGTAGCCATTTCTTTGGCTGAATAGTTGGGGTGGATAGTCCAAAAACGAATAATTCCAATTAATGCAGAAATGCTGTAATAAGAAAATAGTTCTTGTAAGTCATTATTTGCTTGTAAATGCATCAATGAATGTGACAATCCTTCCATTTCTAACAAATGGTCCATTAACTTGGTTGAGAAACTTAGGTCACCATGACTGGAAATCAGAATACGAATTGTTACTAAGTTGTCTTTGAAGACCTGTAAAAAATTAGTTAGATATTCAATACCATTATCAGATTTTAATGCTAGTTGATCGAGCATTTTCTGATGTGGTTTTTTTAATGCCGTAAAAAGCCTAGCTTCAATCTGCTCAATAATTGCCCATTTATCGTTGAAATGGCGATAAATAGTAACACGATTAATATTTGCCATGTCAGCTAATTCATTCATCGTAATTTTATTTAAATCACTTGAATCCATTAATTTTAATAGTGCAGATTCTATTATTTGATCAGTTTTTTTGCTTTTCTTATGATATTTATTCAAAATGCAACACTCCATCTCATTTTGTAGTTAAATTATAGTCCTTTTTTCTCTAAGATTGAATCAACAATTAAGAAGAGAGGTAATAACCCATGACAGAAATCTTTAAGAAACATTGGTCAGAATATAAATATAGTAAAAACATGTTGCAAGATGCATTAATCAAGCATGTGATGGATTTAATGCCATATCGCATGAGCGATGAAGGTGAAGTCTTAGAAATCATTATGAATATTAAAGAAAGTGATGAACAAAGCTGGATTAATGCCTGGAGTAATATGGCAGCAAACTTACAGAACCGTGCGCATAAGTTTGAAAAAGCCGGCAAATTAATTAGTGCTGGTAGTAGTTATCTGCGGGCTTCTACTTATTGGCGTGTATCCCTAATGTATTTTGGTGATTGGCAGGACCCTAGAATGCAAGAATTTTCTCAAAGAAGTAAAGACTGTTATGACCGTGCTTTAGAGTTAAATGGTTATCCTGGTGAAGCAATAAGAATTCCTTATGAAAATACTTATTTACCAGGTCATTTTTACCGCTCGCCGTTTGCTAAAAATAAAAAGGCACCATTATTAATCGTAATTCCAGGACGGGATACTTGGGCAGATGATACAATTTGGGTTACTGACGCGGCAATTAAGCGCGGAATTCATGCCCTAACTTTTGATGGACCTGGACAAGGGATGGCATTAAGACTGCAAGACTTAAAGTTTAGACCAGACTTTGGAAATGTTTTAGGACCAGTTATTGATTTCGCTCAAAAACAAGAGGAAGTTGATTCAGAACAAATCGGAGCAATGGGTATGAGCTTTGGCGGCTTTTTAGTAGCGCGTGGTGCAGCTTTTGATAATCGATTAAAGTTTATTATTTCAGATCCTGGTAATATGAATTGGGGTGGCATGATTGCTAAACGGTTAGAAAAAGCACTTAAAATACCAGCGATGATTCGACCTAATATGATTGACTTTGTTTTAAAAGACTATGAATGGAAGCATGGAGCAAATAATAAAACTATAATTAACGAATTAAAGAAATTTGATAATACAAAAATTGTACAAAATATTAAAACTAAAACTTTAGTTTTAGATGGTTCCGCAGAGGTTACTCATGGAGCAGCGAAAAAGTTTTATGATGCTTTAACCTGTCCTAAGGACTACTTACTGTTTGATGAAAATTCAACTGCTCAGCAACATACGCAAATGGGTGGCTATGCAACTGGAACTGAATATATTATGAATTGGATTGAAGACAATTTTTAGTTAATAGGAAGGAGAAGCTAATGAAACTCTTTTTAATTGGTGCTACAGGTAGAACAGGATCTGAAATAGTTAAACAAGCTTTAACACGTAATGATGAATTAGTTGCTTACGTTCGAAATCCGTCAAAGTTAAATATAAATGATCCTGAGCTAACAGTAATTAAAGGACAACTTGATGATGTTGCAAAAATGGCTTCTGAAATGAAGGGATGTAACGCTGTATTAGTAACGTTAGGTAATCCAATTTCTAACAGTAGTGGTAAATTATTTAGTTTTGCAATACCTGATATTATTAAGGCAATGGATCAAGCAAAAATCAAACGATTAATTAGTCTTTCTGCATTAGGTGTTGGTACAACTTTAGCCAATACCAGTTATCCTTACCGTATGGGAGCCAAAGGATTTTTGAAAGGTAATTTTTCTGACCATGAAGCGGGTGAAAGTCAACTTAAGAATTCTGATTTAAACTGGACTACCGTTCATCCTGGTCCGTTGTTTAATGGCAAAAAGACTGAAAATCCTTTAGTTAGGGATGCTGATTCGGGATACAAGATGCCAGGTGCACCTCGAACTTATCGTAGTGATGTAGCGCAGGTGATGTTAAGAATTATCAAGGATCGTAAAACCTTTGGTAAACAGTTAATCATGTGTTCAAAGCAAGATAAATAGCCCTCTTTAATATTAATACCTATTGGTACATTTTTAATTTTAGAGGGCGAAAAATCTACTTTTGATTAAATGAAAATAAGGCTTTGCGTTAAAAACTTATTGTATATTTTTTGTTTTATGATACTATGCTTAATAACATAGCGAAAAAAATAGTGATTAAGTTTACTACGCGTATACCTTGGAAAACTCCAAGCAGTTATGTTCTCAAATTTAACTGTAAGGAGTTTTTTTCATGCACAAAAATATATATTATTCATGGGCTAGTAACTTTTATCGATTATTTATTGGCCAAGGGCTAGCTACTATTATTTCAGAAACTGTCAATTATAGTTTGCTTTTTTATCTTACCTCAATTTCGAAATCAGCCACTATTTTATCTATTTCTGAAATAATTTCTTTATTACCAATCGCATTATTTGCTCTCTTCGCTGGCGTAATGGCAGATAGAGTTAGTAAGAAAAAGATACTTATTTTTTCTGATACAATCAGCCTTATTGTTACTCTTTTACTATTTTTGCAGGCAATCAATAGCCACAATAATCTAACGATTGATCTAATTCTGATTTCAAATTTACTTAGATCAACTACTATTAGTATTCAGAATCCGACTATTCAATCTGCTGTACCTGAACTTGTACCTGATGATAAGCTTTTAAAAATAAATGGACAATATAGTTCGCTTCAAGCACTTAATCAATTCTTTCCGCCGATTTTAGGTGGAATATTATATGGATTGCTGCCAGTAGACTATATTCTTTTACTATCAGGACTTGCAAACGTAATAGGTATTTGTGCCGTAATAATTACATGCTTTCCGAGGAATGAAGTTAATAATGCAAATCAACGAGGCTTTCACCTTCTGTTCGAATTAAAACAAGGTCTTCATAGTATTATTCAAGTTACTGGCCTGAATAGGGTGATTATTTACAAGGCTTTTTCCGTAGCTATTATTGTGCCATCAACTGCTTTATATCCACTTATGATTAGTGAACATTTTCATGGATCTTTAAAATTTGATGCGCCGTTAGTGGAAGTTTCAATTGCATTAGGTATGACATTAAGTGGTCTGTGTATGGGAAATTTAAATAATTTATCATATCGACTTATACCTGCAGGTATTGGAGTGCTAGGAATCGGATTAAGTTTGTTTATTTCTGGTATACTTCCCGGCAATCATTATGGTTTTATAATCTTTATTATTATTAATTTTATTGCTGGGTTATGTATTCCTTTGATTGATGCACCTGTTCAAACATTGCTTCAAGATAAGGTTGAACATAAAAACTTAGGAAAGGTAATTAGTTTTTATTTAATGATGATCGGATTGGCCAGACCTGCGGGTCTAAGTTTAAGTAGTGTGATAAGTAAATTTATGTCTACTGCTGAGATTTTTATTGGATCAGGAATACTACTTATTTTGATGCTTTTAGTTGCTTTATTTGATAGGAAGCTTAGAAGTATTTAAGCTAGTTGAATATATGAATTTAACTAACTACATAATTTATTTCTCTTCTAGATATGGAAACTTACTTACATTCATTGTCTTTTTACTTTTATTCAGAGATTAGGAGTAACCAAATAATCAAATTAGAAAAAGCGAGCAATGCATTTTAAAATTGAAAATCATTGCTCGCTTTTATAAACTAGAAACTTTTTTAGATACTTTTAGGTATAGCTATTTCTTGAAATTTTGATATCCGGCTTCGGTAAATTTATTTAATAATTTTACATCATGAGACCATTTCTGATCTTTAACAAAATGATGGGCACGGTTAACTGCAAATGAACCATGAATAATATAAAGGAAAATATTGTTTTAGCTTTCTTTGTAGGTTTATTTTTAGGAGCCATTTCGATCTTTCTGGCTATTGGTGGTGGACCACTTAATGTGTCTCTATTCGTAATAATTTTTCACTTCACAATGAAGCAATCTTCGGTTTATTCAATTGCAACGGTCTTTTTCTCACAAATTACCAAAATCATTTCGATTGTTGCTAGTGCACAATATCATATGTTTGATATGAAAATGATTCCTATGTTGATCATTGCTTCAATTATTGGCGGTTATATTGGTACAGTTTGGAACCAGAAAATTTCATCAGCAAAATTGGAAAATCTTTATACAGTTTTCATGATTGCTATTACAGCAATTACTTGCTTTAATGTAATTCATTTTATATAAAAAAAGCAGGTAATAAACCTGCTTCAATTAACTATCTATTTTTGTAGCTCTTTACAAAACGCGTAACAGTAATTATTCAGCTGTTGCAGCGAATATCAGAGCAAAGATGAAGGCAATATGTAAACCGGACATAAATAATTGATTTTGTCCTACTGGATAAGTGGTGATATTTTTACCAGCTTTAAAACTCATTGAGCTATAAAAGGATAATGGTTGATAGACTTACTCCAAGTTCCATCCCGAAATTACGAGCTAAGGAATTAACACTACCAGCAATCCCTAAGAATTGCTGGTCAACGGAAGACATAATAACTGAATTGTTTGGCGATTGAAAGAGTCCCATTCTGACTCCGTAAAATAGGGAAGTAACTACGAAGAGCCAAAGTGGTGAATTTAAGTTAAAGGAAGTCATAAAGGTAAAAATCGCAATTGCAATTAAAGCAGCAATTCGTTTGTTTTTCATGGAATTATCTCTTTCCCTACTTTTTACAAGTTACAGATGAATGGTAATGCTTGCGTTTACAGATGTCAACATTCATTTGATTTTTGTCCATTAGTTTTGAGCAAAATACGATGGATATTAAATAATAAGTGTTACCATTAAAACTGTAAAGAAGAAACTATTGTGTTAGGAGGATTTTATGGATAAATGTAAAATTGTAATTGTTGGTGCTTCACATGGTGGTCATGAATCAGCAATTGAGCTGTTAGATAAATATAATGATGTAGATGTAACTGTTTATGAAGCTGGCGACTTTATTTCATTTATGTCCTGTGGGATGCAGCTGTATTTAGAAAATAAAGTTACAGCAGAAGATGACGTTAGAAACTTTGCCCCAGAAGATGTTGAAAAGAAGGGCGGTCATGTTTATGCCAACCATGAAGTAACTGCTATTCATCCTGAAAATAAGACTGTTACAGTTAAGGACTTAACTAATAATTCTGAAGAAGAAGTCCAATATGATAGGTTGATTCTTTCTTCAGGCGTAACTCCTAAAGTTTTACCTGTGCCAGGTAATGATCTCAAGAATATCTATTTGATGCGTGGACGTGACTGGGCTTCTAAGTTGATGAGTGCTGTTAACGATCCAGCAATTAAAAATGTTGCTATTGTTGGTGCTGGTTATATCGGTACTGAAGCTAGCGAAGTATTTGCTAAAGCTGGCAAGCATGTAACCTTAATGGATATGATTGATCGCCCATTAGGAACCTATCTTAATTCTGAATTACTCGATGTTTTGGAACCTACCTTTAAGAAAAATATGGACTTGAAGATGGGTGTCAAAATTGAAGGCTTTAATGGTAATGGAAAAGTTGAAAGTGTTAAAACTGATCAAGGTGATGTCCCAGCTGATCTAGTTGTTGTTTCAGCAGGTGTAATGCCTAACACTGACTGGCTAAAGGGCGTAGTTGATTTAGATCAAAGAGGTTGGATTAAGACTGATCCATACTTGAGAACTAATGTGAAGGACGTTTACGCCATTGGAGATGCAATTCTGCCGCTTTCGATTCCAGCTGGTAAGCCAATGCCAATTGCCTTAGCCACTACTACTAGAAGAGAAGCTCAATATGTGGTCGATCATATCTTCGAGGATAAGCCAGACCGTGCCTTCAAAGGTGTTATTGGTGCCTCAGCATTAAGTGTATTTGACTATCATTTTGCTACAGCTGGATTAAATCAATTCTCAGCTGCTAAGAACAAGCTTGATTACCAAACTAGTTTCTATGAAGATAACATGCGCCCAGCTTATGTTCCAGAAGCAGATAATCCTAAGGTATATGTCAGCTTAACCTTTAATCCATACACTCACCAAATTCTAGGTGGTGCAGTACTTTCTAAGTATGATATTACTGCTCAAGGCAATGTTTTGGCTTTAGCAATTAGTCATAAGATGCGTTTGGAAGACTTAGCTGAACAAGACTTCTTCTTCCAACCAGGATTTGATCGTCAATGGAGTTTGCTTAACTTAGCTGCACAACATGCCTTAGGTATGGCAAGATTCTAATTTAGTCATTAATAAAGATAAGTTATCAAGAAAAACTAGTCATGTTTTTACAACATGGCTAGTTTTTTTGTTGGATTTAGTTGTGTTTGGATAAAATAGTTAGTAATTACAATTGCTCATTGAGGGAGATCATTTCAAGTAAACTTTGGGCAGTAGAAGAGCCTTCGTTGCCTGCTTTTAAGCACGCCCTTTACAAAGCTTGTTCAATATTTTCTGTAGTTAAAATACCAAAAGTGACTGGAATTTTAGCTTGTAAATTCATCTGCATGATCGCATTAGTTACGTTTTGAATAATCATGGCATAATGATCAGTTTCACCCTTGATTACTGCACCGAGAGTCATGATTCCAGCATATTTATCAGATTTAATTAGTTTTTGAGCAGTGAAGCCTATTTCAAATGCTCCTGGTACCCAGATGACATCAATTTCATCGTCTTGGATTCCGAATTGATGAAGTGTTTCTTTAGCACCGCGAACCAAATTTTTAGTAACAATTTCATTAAATTTAGCTACGACAATCGCGATTTTTCCATAAGTATTAGTGAAGTTTCCAGTATATTCAGTCATTATTCAGCCTCCTTGAGTTCTAATAAATGATGAAATCTCTTTTTCTTAGTTTGTAGGTAAAAACGATCAACATCATTAGGTGCAATTTCTAATGGAATACGTTTATTAATCTTAATACCGTAATCGTTTAATTGGTCAATTTTATCAGGATTATTAGTTAGCAAATTGATTTCTTTGATCTTCAATTCTTTGAAAATCACAGCACCAACCAAAGTTTGGAAGCGTCCTTTTTTAGCTTCTTGTAAAGCTAAATTCATATAATATTGGTCTTTTTCCATTTAAATCACTTCCTAACAGAACAAAAAAAGAACCTCGAAGCTAAACTTCGAGGTTCAGAAATAGTATGCAAGTTAAAAAATAATTCAAGTACGCAAATAAGCGTAGATTAAAATTATCCTTCTTCCATCTAGACTATAACTATCGGTACCATTAAGGGTTCAACCGCTTGCGCGGGTTGCGGACTTTACCGCCGGTCGGGAATTTCACCCTGTCTCGAAGAACATTTAAGCATAAAGCTGCTTTTCTTTTTTGTCAAATGATATTTATAGGGCTCTTTTAAAGAATTTTCTGAAAAGTAAAGCAACGATTGTTTTTATTGCACATAACTTCAATGAAGGGATGCGTAAATTATTCGACCGTGAAATTCGTCTGGTAAAAGAATAAACAAAACATCACAAATTTCGGTGGATTGATACTGGAATTTATGATGTTTCTTTATGTTTAAAATGGTGAACTAACTGCTAAAACTCAAACTTTCTCATAAAGATTGGGTGAGTTCGGTGGTCTAGGTAACTAGCGGTTTTAGGCGTGATTTCTAAAACACCTAAATCTTTTTTTGCTGCCTCAACATCGTCAACGTAAATTTCATTTAAATGAAAATTTTTGATTGCTGGTTTGTTTAGTTAAAATATCTACCATAGTATGACCTTCCTTGTCCTGAACGCCTATCAGCATTATTATAGAATAAAAGACTGACATTTTTTGACAGGAAAGCTTGCACAACTATGAAAAAATCTGAACGACTTAATCAAGAACTACTATACTTAACCGATAAAAAGATTTTTCATTTAAAAGAACTAGAAGAAAAATTTGCAATTTCTGAGCGAACAGCTTTGCGAGATATTACCGATCTAGAGCAGTTAGGCTTAGCTTTTTATAGTGAAACTGGGCGTAGTGGTGGTTATCACATTACTAATAGTAAGTTACTATTGCCCATCCGTTTTAATACGCAAGAGATCAACGCTATCTTTTTCGCTTTACAGGCAATAAAAAATCTTAGTGAAACGCCATACAGTAATGAATATCAAAAGATTCAGACTAAATTACTAAAGAATCTACCTCAAAAATTACAAAACCAAATTAGTCTTCAAAAAGAATTTGTTCACTATATTAGTCAGCCAAGCTTGAATGAAGTACCTTTTTTTACTTTGCTACTTAAAGCTTGTCTGGATAATAGCGTAATTTTAGCGCGAAATTTTCAGTTTATTAAAGAAGAACAGAAATTGCAGTTGCTTGATATATTCTACCAAGCAGGGAATTGGTTTTGTCATGCTTATAATTTGGATTTAAAACGTTGGTTTGTCTTGCGGCTTGATAAATTTGAAACAGTAAAGCTACTAAATACTAAACAATCGGTGATGAATAAAGAGCAATTACTTGATAGCTTCCGGCAATATGAACAGGAGCATTATTGCATCCCTTATCAATGTCAGTTAACCAAAATCGGTGAACAAAAAGTTGAGTATAATTCATACCCAATCATGCAAATTGACCATAAGCATGGAAAAATATATCTGAATGGTAAATATAACAAGGAAGAACTACATTATTTAGTCGACTATTTGATATCTCTGGGTTCTGAAGTAAAAGTATTAAAGCCAAAAGAATTAAAGGATAGCTATTTGGAAAAGTTAAATGAAATAATTCAGCAATATTAATTTGCTAATTCTGACATAGGTTGTCAGGATTAAGGAATAAAGTAAAACTGAAAGGTTTTAGGAGGTAGAATTTATGACAAAGGTAATGGACGAAGATTTTTTAGACGTTTTAGAAGATAAAGGACCAGCAACGATTATTTCCATCAATGGCAATCCAGCTAGTGTGGTTAATACTTGGTCACAATATATTAATGTGGTTGCGGATGATACTATTTTGATTCCGGCTGCTGGGATGCATTCAATTGAACAGGATTTCAAGAAAGATCCTAAGCATGAATTAACGATTACGATTGGTTCTTATAATTATCAAGGAACCGCTGGTATGGGTCGCGGGTATCATATTCACGGTAGTGGTCAATTTATTAATGAAGGCGCATATTTTGATCAAATGAAAGCACAATTTGATTGGATTCGAGCAGTATTAGTGGTTAAAATTCATGATGTTGAACAGAAAATATAGTAAAAAGTTTGGAGATTAGCTCCAAACTTTTATTTTTTACGCTTTTTCACTTAAATCTTGATTATGCAAAAGTACTATAATTGAAAGAAAAGATTTAAAGGAATAATCAATGACAATAATTGAACTGAAAAACGTTAATTATCAAGTGGGAAAATGAACTATTTTAAATAATCTATCTTTTGGGATAAAAATAGGTGCAATTGGCGCAACTTTATTAAATCTAATCGTTGTTTTATTCATTAATTCTTCGACTACTTTCAGTCTTTTATCCGCGGTAATCGGTGCGGCTGCCGGTTTTATGGTTGCTACTTATATGCCTTACGGAACTTTATCAAAAACTGCGCAAAGTATAGTAAAATTATTTCCAAGTAGTTATGAAGCAGCAAGCTTTAGAAGTTTGTTGTTGAATAAAATGAGTCAGCAAGATGTGCCGCTAAAGATGCGCCAGCAATTAATTGAGTATTTAGGTATTCATTTCAAATTTGGAAATCTACAGTTAAATAATTTGGATAATGTGTTAGTAATTATCGGGATGATTGTAGTTTTAGCAATCATTGTAATAATCTTGGCATCATTGCTGAATAGAAAGAAGAAATAATCAGTTAAGGTCAAATTCCAATCGGATTCTAATTTTGAAGATAATCAAATAACCGTAAAGATAATTTCGCTTAGTGAAACTCAGAAAGTAAGTAACTTAATTTCTTATATTAAAAAGTTCGATAAAAAGGTGACTTCAATTTTACCTGTTAAAACTGAAGATCGGATTTTGACTATTAAAGTAGAGGAAATTATCAAAGTTGAAGTTGAAAAAACAGAGTTAACCTTTTATACAACTAGTGCCATTGTTAAAACTAATGGTCGCTTATATCAAGTTTTAGAGAAACTAAATAGCGATTTCGTTCAAGTTTCTAAGCATGGAATTATTAATTTAAATTATCTTGAATCACTTAAGCCTGGATTTACAGGCAATATGATTGCAAAACTAGCACTTAAACAGAAAACGGATGTCTCAAGAAGATATTTGCCAGAATTAGAGAAAAGGCTGGGATTATAGAATGAAAATTTGGTAGAAAGCGTTACATTATTTTGTAACTGGTATGAGGTTCGGTGCAATTATTTATTTACTGATATTAGGAATGACTTCCAACGAAGTAGGGGATATTGCTGTTCCGATAAATAGTGTTTTTATCGTCTTCATTTGCAGTGGTTTGATTGGCGAATTAAGTTTTCTATTTAAAACGGACTTATCGTATTTTCTAGCATTTATTTTTCATCTTATTGGAACCCTTGCATTATTTTCAATAATGATGTTTTCAAATAATTGGTTGATTAATTGGCAAACTTTATTCATTTTTATCCTTGCTTACGCGATGATTTGGTTAGTCATTAGATTGACGCAGGAACGCGATATTAGGCGGATAAATCGACAAATCAAGAAGCGTAATAAACAAAAAGTTAAATTCAAATAATCTTACTAAAAGTACGAGCACTTAATTTTCAATATTAAGTGCTTTTTCTTGATGGTCATCAATTTTTGTAAAACTCATTTCTCCTAAACTAAAGCATGTAAAACAAAGGAGAATGTAAATGGTAAAGATTCAACAATTTTTTGTTAAACATCAAAAGATAATTTTGGCACTTAATACTGTGCTGATTTTATTTGCGGAAACAGCTAAGTGGTTATTCCATATCAATGCTGCTTATCAAGTTTTGATGCTAATAGTAGGAATTATTGGCTTAATTCCAATTTTGTTAACAGCTATTTCATCATTAAAAGTAAAATTAGTTTCTATTGATGTCTTAGTATCGTTAGCAGTAATTGGTGCTATTGTTATTGGCGAATTTAATGAAGCGGCGATTGTTACCTGGCTTTTTGCATTAGGTGATGTTCTAGAAGAACTTACCCTTAAAAAGACTCGTAAAGCTGTGTCTGATTTAACTAAAATGGCGCCAAAAACTGCGTTGGTTTTGCAAGATGACGGAGCAACGAAAGAAGAGGACGTAGATTTTATTGATCTTGGTGAAAAGATTTTGATTAAAACCGGCGATCAAGTCCCAGTTGATGGAAAAATTGTCGCAGGTTCAGGCTATTTAAATGAAGCCAATGTTAATGGTGAGTCAAAACCAGCTGATAAAAAACAAGGTGATCAAGTCTATGCCGGAACAATTCTAGAAGATGGTACCTTGACGGTAGAAACTACAGCAGCTGGAGATGATACTACCTTTGGTAAAATTATCGAAATGGTAGAAGAAGCTCAAGATTCTAAGTCTCATACTGAAAAATTAATCAATCGTTTTTCTAAATACTATACTCCAGCGGTATTAGTGATTGCGATTATCGTAGGCTTAATTACTAGAGACTTCAAATTAACGATTACAGTAATGGTTCTGGGCTGTCCCGGTGCTTTGGTTATTGGCGTTCCCGTTTCAACTGTCGCTGGTATTGGTAATGGGGCTAAGAACGGCGTGATGTTTAAAGGCTCACAAGTAATGGATGCGGCTCGTAAAGTTGATGAGATTGCCTTTGATAAAACTGGTACGTTAACAGTTGGCCATCCTGAGGTAAATAAAATTGAAGTTTTGAGTGGTAATAAGGATGAAATTATTAATCTTGCTGCCAATATTGAATCTCAAAGTAATCACCCGTTAGCCAAAGCAATGGCTAAACTAAGTGAGCAGAAGATTGATCAAATCGAGACTAAGACAGTTAAGGGCAACGGTATGATAGCTGACTTGGATCGAGAAAAATATTATTTAGGGAATTTAGCTTTAATTGAGGAAAATACCTTTGCTAATTCTAAATTAACTCAAGTGGTTAATAAATTAAGTAATTTGGGAAACTCTGTTGTAGTCTTAGCTAATAGTAATCAAAGTAAATTGGCTGTTTTCGGCATTAAAGATCGTCTTCGCCCAGAAGCAGAAGCTGCATTAAGGCAATTGAAGCAACTAGGTATCAAGAAGTTGATTATGCTTTCAGGTGATAATCAAGAAACTGCTCAACAAATTGCGGCTGATTTGCCAATTGATGAAATTCATGGGCAAATGTTGCCAGCAGATAAGGCACAATTTGTTAAGAAGGAACAAGAAAATGGTCATCATGTTGCCTTTATCGGTGACGGCATCAATGATAGTCCGGCGTTAGCTAATGCCGATATTGCTATTGCGATCGGTAGCGGTACGGACGTTGCAGTCGATGTTTCAGATATTGTTTTAGTTAAAAATGATTTGCGTAAAATTGCCGATGCTTTATCAATTTCTAAACGAACGGTTTTAAATATGAATGAAAATATTGGGATTGCATTGTTAACTGTGTTGTTATTGTTTATTGGATTATTTACAGGTTATGTCGAGATGGCTAATGGCATGTTTATTCATGAATTCAGCATCTTGGTCGTAATCTTAAACGGGATGCGTTTAATTAAAAATCATCGAAAAGTTGACGGCCATCAATTTTCTGATAAAGAAAAAGATTTAGCATTAAACATGTAAGGAATAAGAAAGGAAGATTTTTATGCAAAAAGTAATGATGAAGTTAGGTGGCATGACTTGCCCATCTTGTTTAACCAAGATTGAAAAGGCGGTTGAAGATGTCGATGGTACAGATCAAATCAAGGTATTATTTAATGCCGGTAAGTTAAAGTTCATGATGAATGCTGATAAGGCTAATGTTGACGATGTTAAAACAGCAATCGAAAAGATGGGCTATGAAGTCAAGGGTGTAAAGGCAAAGGAGCTAGACTAATGAAGGCTGAGGAAGCATACAAGGCAGAATTAAAGCAAAGTGATATTGATCATCATACGCCTACAGCTGGTGCAATGGTGGATCACATTATTGCTAATTTATTAATCCATACTTTGAAAATAGATCAAGCTAAGTTCTTCGCCAAGGGTTCGGCTAGTTTATTTTTAGAACAGCATGCTGATGAGTGGATCAGATATGAACAGAATGAGTTTAACCAGTTAAATCAAATTTTAGTTAATAACGGCGAAAGTATTCCTACCACTACTGATCAATTTAAAGAATATACTATGCTTGAGGAGAATGGAGCAAGTAAGTACGAAAATGGGCAAGATCAACTTTTTGCTTTAGTAAAAGACTTTGATACACAAATTTTATTTATTACTAAAGCAATTGCCTTAACTCAAAAAGAAACTTGGCCAGAATTGAGTGCTAATTTGATTGAACTGCTAGCCTGGATTAAGGAACAAATCCGTCAATCGCAAAACTTTTTAGGTCATGAATTGCGTGAAAGATTGTATACTGAAGAAGATGATGACGACGATGATTTTTAACTAAAGGAAGTTTTTAGATGGCAGAGTTATGTGTACATTTAGTTCCATTATTTAATGCATTACCAACAAATGATCAAATGCAAATAGAAGAACTAGTTCACCATCAAAATTATCAAAATGGTGAATTAGTAATGGATCCTACTTCAAGTAATAATTTAGTAATTGTTGCTCATGGTGGTGCCCGCCTTTATACTTTAGACGAAAATGGCCGTGAAAATATTACCCAGATTTTAAAGACGGGTGATTATGCGGGTGAAAACTGGTTATTTGGTGAAGCAAATACGAATACTTATGTGGAAGCTACAGAAAATAGTGATATTTGTTTACTCAACCGAAATGATTTTTTAGCTTTAATGAAAAAGAAACCAGAATTAAGTATTCAACTCTTAGAACAAAATATTATTAAAGTACGTGCTATGCATAAGCAAATTCAATTATTAAGTTTGCCTAAGGTAGAAGATCGACTATTGAGTTATTTACAGGCTTATGCAAAACAAGTGAATAAAAATTCATTTACTTTGCCCCTAAAAATGAAAGATTTAGCCTTGTATTTAGGCACTACTCCCGAAACTTTATCGCGTAAATTTGTACTGTTAGAGAAGCAGGGGAGCCTAAAACGAAAACTACGTCATATTGATTTATTATAGTTATTAAAGATCTACGAACTAACTGGTTCGTGGATTTTTTGATTATCGGAAATTAATAAAGAGTAGTTTTTAAATTCAAAAAGGAATTGCTCCTTTGATAAAATTTTATTAAAGGAGGGAGACAATATGTCACTAATTTATATTCGTCAAGCAGCCAAAAATGACCTTGAACAAATCATGCCGATTATTGATGAGGCAAAAAAGTTTTTAAAAGAAGAAGGAAATCCGCAATGGCAAAGTGGTTATCCCAATGTTGAGACTATTACAGCCGATATTAAAGACGGGGCCGCTTGGGTCTTAATCGTTGATCAGAAAATTGCTGGTTATACTGCAATTACGGATGGACCTGATCCTAATTACAAGCAGATTGATGGAAAATGGAAGAATGATCTTGATCCTTATGTGGCCATTCATCGCGTTGCAATTTCTGATGAGTATCGCGGGATGCACCTTGCTAGCTATTTAATGAGCAGTTTGATTTCAATGCACTATGCGGAAGGCATAAGGAATTATCGCGTTGATACTTTTCGAACTAACGACGTAGTTCGGCATATTGTTGAAGACGCTGGCTTTGTAAAACGTGGTAATATTAAGAATATGGATCCAATTGATCCATACCGCGTTGCTTTTGAATTAAATTTATAGTTTTAGAATAAATAGAGGGGGCTTAATTGCATCCCTCTTTTTTAGTAGCATCTAATTAAATAGATTGTTAATTAAAGGAAACAAAAATTATGAAAATTGGATTTATCGGTATCGGTGTAATGGGTACAGGAATTATTAATAACTTACGGAAAAATAATTATGATGTAACTGTCTATAATAGAACAAAAGCTCATGCGCAAACAGTTTTGGATAATGGGGCTAAATGGGCAAACAATCCAGCTGAACTAACTAAAAAAGTTGATATTTTATTCACTATGGTTGGCTTTCCAAAAGATGTTGAAGATATTTATTTTGGTCAGGATGGTATCTTGATTGTCGCCAAAGCTGGTCAATATATTGTTGATATGACCACGAGTAAACCTAGTCTGGCACAAAAGATTGGTCAAATTGGTGAAGAAAAAGGCTTACATATCTTAGACGCTCCGGTTTCTGGTGGGGATATTGGCGCCAAAAATGGAACTTTAACGGTCATGATCGGTGGCCATAAAGAAGACCTTAATCATTTGCATGATTTATTCATAACCTTTGCTAGCAAATTAAATTATTTTGGCAGTTATGGTAGTGGACAACATGCTAAGATGGCTAATCAAATTATGATTGCTGGAACCAACCATGACTGGCATGACCGAAATGCTGGTATATGTTAAAGCGGCACATTTAAATTTAGAACAAATTTGTCAAACCTTGCAGTCTGGTGTAGCAGAGAATTTTAGTCTAGATTCATATGGTCCAAAAATATTGCAGGGTGATTATACACCTGGTTTTTTTGCTAAACATTTTTTAAAAGATTTGCGTATTGCCTTAGAAGAAGCTGATAAGATGCAGTTAGATCTGCCTGCGACTGAAGAAGCAAGGCATTTATATGAAATCTTGGTTGACCAAAAGAAATTGGGCAATGATGGAACACAAGCTTTGATTAAGTTGTGGTGGAAGTAATGAGTTTCAGAACATCATTAGCTGATAAAATGCGGCAGCCGCTGTAGTTTTGCTAATTTGTTTTGTACTCAATTTTACCTTAAAAAATAGAACTAAACCGGAATTATAGTGAGATCAATGAAAATATATAATTATATCAATAAAGTTAAAAAATTAGATATTCTTTTGTCAAGGGAGATTGCTCAAATATTATTGCGACAGGGCGTTCCTTTTCCTAAATCACAAATTGAAGTAGTTATATATTTATATCATCATCAAGATCAAGTTGTGTATCAGCGTGACTTGCCGGATGTTTTGGGAATTACGCGACCAATGGCTAATGGGTTAGTAAAACATCTGATTCAGAAAAATGCTGTAAAATTAATCGAAGATTCAGATGATTCAAGATTAAAGCGTATTAAATTAATGCCAGTAGTAATAGCGGATATTGATTCTCGAACTGCTGCTTTTGCTAAAGAATTTAACCAAATGGAAGGTAAGATGACCAAAGGCTTTACTCAGAAGCAGCGTGATGAGTTCGATCAATTGTTGGTAAGAGCTATTAAAAATTTAGAAGAAAAGTAGGAAAATGAGCTTCACTTTTGGGTGTAAAACTCATTTTTTATGATAATTTTTGATATTAAAATGATATTTTAATTATCTAAATCACGTATCATTATTAATGGAAAGAGGTGATAAAATGCAAAAAATTACTTACTATAATTCTCCCGTTGGTCAAATTCTACTAGCTAGTGATGAACAAGGCTTAACTGGTTTGTGGCTTCATAGCGATCGCTTTTATGCTGATAATTTAGCTAAAGATCATCAACTTGGTAAAAATAAATATTTAGATGATGCTATCAGATGGCTTGATATTTATTTTGCAAGAAAGGATCCTAATTTTCTCCCTAAATTACATTTAATTGGGACAACTTTCCAAAAACAAGGAGTTGGGAGTAAATTAATAGAGTTTTCACTAAGTAAAATGAAACGACCAGTTTATTTAGAAGTATTAACGGGTAATCCAGCAAAAGAATTATATTTGCACAAGGGATTTAAATTCTGTAAACATTAATCAGGAAAGATGCCAGGAAACGAAGATTTCAAAGTTGAAGTGGATTTATTAGTTTACAGGTAGAAAAAAGAGTTAAAGATATTTAGTAGATATAATGAGCTGCAAGAGTTACTAACTTTTGTTGCTTTTTTATATTGAAGATAAAACAAGATGATGATATTTTTTAATTAAAAGATAGGAAGAAGTGAATACCATGATTATTCGTAGAGTAACGATGGATGATTTAGAAGAAGTAGTAAATCTAGAATCTGCTGCATTTAAGATGACTAAAGAGCAAACCAGAGACGATATGGTTGGAAGAATTGAAAATTATCCTGATACTTTTTTGGTAGTACAAGAAGATGGTAAAGTAATTGGTCATATTTTTGGTCCTGCTTTTAATAAACGCTACATTGAAGATGAACTATACTTTAATAATCATCCCAATCAAAAAGATGATCGGTATCAAATGATATTAAGCTTGGCTGTTTTGCCTGCATATCGTAAACAGGGAATTGCAACAAAATTAATTGAAGCATTGGTGCAAGTTGCTAAAAAGCAAAAGCGCCGAGCCATTTCTTTAACTTGTTTACCAAAATTGATTAAATTTTATAAAAAACGTGGTTTCCATAATGAAGGAAAAACTAGTGATGATATTCCAGATCCAACTGGTGTTACTAGTGTAAATATGGTAAGGACTTTATAAAATGACTAAATTAACTGAAGAAATGTATGCAATTTTTGATCGTGACGAATTTGCTTTTAAAAAGCTGAAAGAGAAACATTCTGAAGAGGAGATAGCGCAAATAAAAGCAAGTTTTAAAAAAGTTTGGCAGACCTGGAAAGAGGTAAACTTAAATGTTTATCAAAAATTGCCACAAGATAAATTTGCTAAAGTTCATGTCGAAAGTTGGACAAATGGTTGGAACTTACGCGATCACTATTGGGCAGCTTATCGTTTAAATACTTTGGCTGATAAAAGCCCCTGCATCGGTGTAATGCTTGATAAAAAACAATTGCAAGTTTATTTAATGTTTCAACATTATAAGAGTGAAAAACGCGGTGACAGTCCTGAACAATATAATAAATTACTCGCTGATATTCCAACTTGGGCAAAGAATCGCAAAATTAGTAACTGGTACTTATGGGACAAAAATGAGATGGAATTTGCTGATCATTTGTCCTTGAATGAATATTTAAAAGACACACAAAAGCAAACTACGTTTAATGAAGAAGCCATCAAAACAAGTTTCTTACTGGGCAAGTTTGCTTTTAGAAATCAAGATCAAATTGAAGATATGGAAGAATTTATTTTGGATGGGATTAAGCAGTTATTGCCGTTATATGAAAAAATAGAACGTTAGATAAATTTGTCTAAAACCAGCAACTGTGCTAATAATTAGGGTGAGATTTAATTTACTATAAGTAAGCGAGTGAATTCTATGCCAATAAAAAAGCCATTAGCAGACTTAATCAGGCCTAAAGATTTATCACAGTTTGTAGGTCAAAAAGATTTAATTGAAGAGGGACGTCCCCTTTATCAAATTATTAAAAAACATGTACCAATTTCACTGCTTCTCTGGGGACCACCAGGAACAGGAAAAACTAGTTTAGCTCAAATTATTGCTCGTGAATTTGACTATCCATTGGCAACTTTTAACGCTTCAATTGATAATAAGGCTAAGCTTACCCAGATCATTAATACATATCCTTATCAATCCTTTGTTTTATTAATTGATGAGATTCACCGGATGACCACTACGCTGCAAGATTTTCTGCTGCCTTATTTAGAAAATGGACGTATTCTTTTAATTGGGGCAACTACGGAAAATCCTATTATGTCGATTGTGCCAGCAGTGCGATCACGGTGTCAGATTTTTGAATTCAAAGCGTTAAGTGATGAAGATATTGAACAAGTTTTAATCCGTGCTTTAAAAGAAGTCTTTCATTTTAAAGATGAAAATATTGACCGAAAAGCGGTTAAGATTATTGCCATTTCCGCCGATGGAGATTTACGAGTAGCATTAAATCTTTTAGAAACGATTCATGCAGTTAATGAGGATCTTTCAGTTGAAGAAGTAAAGCAATTTGTAAAGGGACAACATTTTGCTTATGATCGAAAAGCAACTAAGCACTATGATTACTTAGCTGCTTATTCCGATTCAATAGCCGGTTCTGACACAGACGCCGCTTTATATTATTTAGCAGTTTTACTTAAAAATGGAGATCTTGCTTCAGTAGTAAGGCGTCTGCGTGAGATTCCATATACTTACATTGGCTTAGCTAATCCTGAGCAAGCTACGCAGATTGTGATTGCAGCTAATCAAGCAGAAAAAATTGGCATGCCTAAGGCAAAATATCCCTTGATGTTTGCAACAATGCTGATGTGTTTATCGCCAAAATCAGGTGTTTTTGATGAAATCTGGCAAAAATTAGACGAAGATACTGATCATCCAAGTAAGCATCCCATGCCACGAGGACTTCGTGATATGCACTATAAACATTCTGAAGAAATAACTGGTGGCGGACTAATTGATAATCCATTTGCGCAGCCCTTTCAGATCGCAAAGCAAAATTACATGCCTAAAGGGCTTGAAGGAAAAAGATATTATTTTGCCAAAGATAACGCAAGTGAGAAAAAGTTTGAACAGCAGTATTTGAAGCTGCATCGATATATTTATGGTAAGGATTATGATAAAGAAGGTAATAACTATGAAAATTGATGCGTTTGCACATATTTTAACGCCGGAATTTTATCAAACAATGCTTGATATTGATGCGTCGATTCCGCAAAAATATCCCTTTATTAAGATAGAAACTTTAGTTAATTTAGATGAAAGAATAGCTAAGTGGCCTGATAAAAATACTAAGCAAGTTATTTCCTTTGCAAATATTAATCCAGAAGACTTTGTTGATGGAGAAGAGGCCAGTAAGCTTGCATAGTCTGCTAATCAAGAGTTAGCTGGTATTGTTGCAAATCATCCAAAGTATTTTGAAGCTGGAGTAGGGATGCTGGCTATGAACAACATTCCTGCCTCGCTTAAGATTCTAGAGAATATAGAAAAAAATCCTTATTTAGTCGGAGCGCAAATTTTCACACGTCATTTAGAAAAAAGTATTGCTGATCCGGAATTTGAACCTATTTTATTAAAAGCTGCAGAACTAAATCTTCCATTATGGCTTCATCCTGTATTTGATAATCGAAAGCCTGACAATAATTTAGTATTTTCTTGGGAATATAAATTATCGCAAGCAATGCTGCAGCTAGTTCAAAGTGATATTTTCAAAAAGGCACCCGACTTAAAGATTCTTGTTCATCACGCTGGTGCAATGGTGCCGTTCTTTAGTGGTAGAATTGATCATATTTTAAATCAAGAACATGCAGAGATGTTTAAGAACTTTTATGTAGACACAGCTATTTTAGGGAATACGCCTGCTTTGCAACTTGCATTAAATTATTTTGGTATTAATCATGTTTTGTTTGGAACTGATGCTCCGTTTGCAATTATGCCATCAGGAGCTGATAAGATAGTATCTGATGCAATTGAAAACCTAGATATTTCCGATTTATATGATAAGAAGATCTTTGAGACAAATTACCAACATATGATTAAGTAACTTATTCGTTTATGTAAGACTGAGTGGTTAAAGAACTGCTCAGTCTTTTTATTACAAAAATTTTATAATACATTTCTTTTTTCTTTGTTCTGACTAAGTGCTACATTAAAGATGAATAGTGGAGATTGGAGGAGATATTATGTATAACTTTGATCAGAATCCAGAACGTCGACACTTAGTTGATGAATCTGGAGTAAATATATTTTTAAGTAGACTTTATGGATTAATGGCATTAGCCGTTTTAGTTTCGGCATTAAGTTCTTATTTAACAATGACTGTTTTTGCTAGACAAATGGTAAATCTGATGAATTATCATCCTTGGGCAATGTGGTTTTTACTACTTTTGCCAATCGCATTGACATTAATCATCAATTTCAATGCTACAAGAAGTCCAGGAATGAGTTTTGTCTTGCTAATGCTCACAGCAATTGTCTATGGCGTAACTTTTGCCTTTATTGCAGGTGCTTATACTGGCGAAGATATTGCTTCAGCCTTTATAGCTTCAGCAAGTGTCTTTATTGTAATGGCTATTCTAGGAACAGTAACAAAACGTGACTTAAGTAGAATTGGTTCCTATGCTTCGGCTGCCTTAATTGGCTTAATAGTAGCGATGCTCATCAACTTGTTCTTAAAGAATCCAACAATAGATTATATTTTTTCATTTATTGCAGTTATTATCTTTACCATTTTAACTGCTTGGGATGCACAAAGAATCAAGAATATTTATTTACAATTTGGCGGAGAACTTTCAACAAACGGCTTAGCAGTATTAGGAGCACTTCAATTGTATTTAGACTTTGTTAACTTGTTCTTGCAGTTCTTAGATATTTTTGGTTCTAATGATAATAATTAGTTTTTATATTTATTGACGTTCAGGTTTAATACTTGAAACAAATTTTATTAGTTTATTTATAGCCTCCTTTAAATATATACTTGGGGCTATTTTTATACATTTAATTTTTAAGAACTATGCCTAAAAGTAATAGGAAAGCATTTACAATAGATATTTCACACTTATATTTTATCCTATCTATAATTAAGAAAAAGACAAGAAGGATGAATTATAATGCAATATCAAAAACTAGGTAAATCAGATTTAAATGTTTCTCAATTTGCATTGGGATGCATGGGCTTTGGTAAGGGAAGTGGCAGTAACGTCAATGACCGTTCATGGACAGTAGGACAAGAACAGGCAAATGAAGTAATTAAATGAGCACTTGATTTAGGCGTTAACTTTTTTTGATACTGCTCCAGCTTATCAAGATGGTACTAGTGAAAGAATTTTAGGTGCAGCAATAAATAAACTCACTAGCAGAGATAAAGTCACAATTGCAACTAAGTTTGCCACTAGAACACCATAAGAAATTAAAGATAAGGTCTCTGGAAAAGATCATGTTCTAAACTCTTTGAATCCAAGTCTTAAAAATCTAGAAACAGACTATGTAGATTTATATATCTATCATATTTGGAATTGGCTAACTCCCATGGAAGAAATTGCAGAAGGCTTAGCTGAAAGCAGTAAAAAGTGGTAAAGTTCGCTATCTTGGAATTTCTAATGCTTACGCCTGGCAAATTGCTCAAATGAATGATTATATGAAAGAACATAATTATCCGCAATTTGTTTCAATTCAGGATCATTACAATCTTATTTATCGCGAAGATGAACGTGAATTATTTACCTTCGCACATGAAAATAACTTAGGACTAACGCCTTATAGTCCCTTAGCTAGTGGTCGTTTAGCCCATCCGTTTGGAACACAAATTACTAGAAGAAAGCAAGATCTTTTTTCAGAAAAAGATAAGTATGGTAAAACTGTCGATATTGATCGTCCAATTATCGATGAAGTAGAAAAAATAGCTCAAAATCATAATATTTCAATGGCTGCAGTTGCTCTTGCATGGCTTAAAACTAAAGTAAATGCTCTGATTGTTGGGGCTACAAAAGTGCATCACTTAGATGCTTTAGAAGAAGCTATCAAGTTTAATTTAAGTAAAGATGAAGTTCAGGCTCTAGAAGATCCATACAGAGCACATGATCTAGAAGGCGTGATGGCTGACAATCGTGACCGTGAACATAACTGGACGCAGTATTTAGCTAAGAGTGCTGAGAAATAGTCCCATATATTTTATTTATTACTTTACTAGCACTAGAATGAAACTGATAGATAAAAAGGGAGGACTATACTATGACAGAAGTTCCAACAATTACATTAAATGACGGTAATAAGATGCCACAAGTAGGGTTAGGCGTTTTTAGAATTCCAGATCATGATAAGGCAAGACAAACAGTAGAAATGGCTTTGGCAAACGGGTATCGAATGATCGATACTGCTGAAGCATACGATAACCAAATTGCAGTTGGAGAAGCTATTGCAGAGAGTGCTGTTAATCGGGATGATATCTTTTTAACTACTAAGATTTGGGTTTCAAATATGTCATTTGAAAAAGCTACCAAGGCGATTGATCATGACTTAAAAGAATTAGGTACAGATTACATCGATTTAGTATTACTTCACCAACCATACGGTGACACTTTCGGTGCTTGGAATGCTTTAGAAGCTGCTAAGAGTGCAGGTAAAATCCGTTCAATTGGCCTATCAAACTTTTATCCTGACCAATATATGAACTTAGAATTAGCTCATGAAGACAAGCCTGCAATTAACCAAATTGAGATTAGTCCTTGGTTCCAGCAAGCTAATGATGTTAAATTCTTCCAAGGAAGAAATGTTGCTGTTGAAGCTTGGGCACAATTTGCAAACGGCAAACATGATATTTTTAATAATAAAGTTTTGACAGAAATTGCTGAAACCCACCATAAAACTGTTGGACAAGTTATCTTACGTTGGTTAACTCAAAAGAGTATTATTGTTATTCCAAAGGCTGTTCATGATGAACATCAAAAAGAAAACATTAATATCTTTGACTTTGAATTAACACAAGATGAAATGGCGAAGATTGGGGAACTAGACAAGGGTGAAAGTCAATTCTTCGATCACCGTGATCCTGCTGCTATTGACGATATTTTTGGCGAGAGTTTAAAACAACTTCGTGATTCAGAATAATTAAGCTTTAACAAAGACAAAAGAGACTAGTATTATCTAGCCTCTTTTATTTTGTAATTATTAATTGATAATTATTTAAAAAAGTTGTTTTAAATTCTTTGGGAAGTTTGTATTTTTGATTAAACATCACAATCATTGCATGAAAATTTTGATAGTTACGCAAAGTAAAATGATCGACATTAGCTTCTACTAACTCTTTGGCCTTTTGATAAGAGGAAGGTAAGGGACAGGCTAAGCAATCAAATAAACGCCTGGCATAAGTATCAACGACGAACTCGCCTTTTTGAATGCCATACATTAAGATCACATCTGCTGTTTCTGGACCAATTCCTTTAATGCTAAGCAGTTCAGGACGTAACTGTTCCTTAGATAATTGACGACATCTATCTAGGTCAAACTCATACTTCTGAAAGTAAGTAGCCAATCTTTTCAGTGTGGCAGCTTTTCTAGTGAAGAAGCCAGCAGAAGCAATAGCTTTTTCTAATTTATTATCGGACAGATTTAAAATATTTTCTGGCCAGAAATTCGTAGCTTGATACAGAGTTGCTAAAGCCTTATCAACATTTTTCCAATTAGTATTTTGGATCAAAATTGTTGACCAAATAACGTGCCAGTCGCTTCTTCCAGGCCACCAACCATTAGGATCTAAGTGCTCGTACATTAAGTCATAGAGTTCATTCAAATTGATCTTTTTCATTATTATTCCTCCACTAACTAATTAATTATCATAATCTTAAGCATTCAATTTAACAAAAATATGATATTTTAGGTACTAATAGATAAAATAAAAGGATAAATATAAGAAACTAGGTTTTGATAATGGAAGAAAATACTAAAAAAATGCTCGCCGGTTTACCATATCGTCCAGATACTAAAGAGTTAAGTAGAATTTCAATGAAGGCCCATCGCTTAAGCAGGGATTATAATCAAACTGCCGATGAAGATAAAGAAGTCAGAAAAGCAATTATTGATGAACTTTTTCCAGACCATGAAACAGGAGTATATTTACAAGGACCAATTGAGGTTGACTATGGAAAATTTACTAAACTAGGTAAAAATTTCTATGCCAATTTCAACTTAACTATTTTAGATACTTGCCCTGTAACGATAGGTGATAATGTAATGTGCGGTCCAAATACCTCATTAGTAACTCCGCTTCATCCCTTATTACCTGAGCAGCGTAATGCACGTCTTCAAAAAGATGGAAAAATTGCTGATATCGAATATGGTGCTCCCATTACAATTGGCGATAACTGCTGGTTAGCAAGTAATGTAACTGTTTGTCCCGGTGTAACTATTGGTAAGAATTGTGTTATCGGGGCAGGGAGCGTAGTAACTAAAGATATCCCAGATAATTCACTTGTCTTAGGAGTTCCAGGTCGGGTAGTAAGAAAAATCACTGAAAAGGATCGCTTAGATAATTATCCCTACTAAAATTTGATATAGAATAGTCTTGCGAACATTTGTTTGAATGAAGTATAATAGCTATGAAAAAAGACTGTTAAAGCATTAACTTTAGCAGTCTTTTGTTCTTACTATTTATTTATTTTAGATTTACGATTGAGTAATCCATGAGATTTTTTATACCAATACCATAGTCCAAAAGGAACGATATTTTCTTCATGATTGATTAGTCGTTTAATATTAGAACGATGTCTTACAAATAATAAGATCATCATGATTCCAGTAATAATGGTTAGAAAGATATCATGAAACCAGAAAGAACAAATAAAAATTATTACTATTGAAACTAGACTAGATAAACTTACGTATGAAGTAATAAAGAGCATTGGTAAAAATACTACTGCGCACAGTCCAAAAAATTTTAGATTGTAGCCTAAGAATACACCTGCACTAGTTGCTACTGCTTTTCCTCCCTTGAATTTTAGGAAGATTGAAAAAGTGTGACCTAAAATAGCGCAAGCACCAGCAATTAATAATAAATACTTTGGTCCCCTTAAATGGAAGATTAAAGGCAAATCAGTAGCAAGTGTTCCCTTTAATACGTCAATGATTAAAACTACACTACCGGCTACCGGTCCCATTACTCTGAATGAATTAGTTGTTCCAATGTTTCCTGATCCAAAATTTCTTATATCTTCATGAAAAAATATTTTTCCCATTAACACACCGGTAGGAAAGGACCCAATTAAGTATGCTAAAATAAAAACTAGTAAATAATTCAACGTAGACATTTAATTTTCAACCCCATTTAAAATCTAAAGCTATTTTAACAGAGATTATAGTAGCTGTGGGATTGATTTTGATTGTCTGTTAAAAATGGAGGCATTTATTTGGCTAAAACAAATAAAACGACCAGTTCATATGATGATTCTTCGATCCAGATTCTTCATGGACTAGAAGCAGTAAGAAAACGTCCAGGAATGTATATCGGTTCAACTGATCGACACGGTCTGAATCAACTAGTTTATGAAATTGTTGACAACTCAGTTGATGAAGCAATGGCTGGTTATGGTAAAGAAATTAACGTAACTATTCATAAAGATAATTCCATTACAGTCCAGGATTTCGGACGTGGAATGCCGACTGGGATGCATGCATCAGGAATTCCAACAATTGAAGTTATTCTAACTGTTTTGCACGCAGGTGGTAAATTTACTGAAAAGAATTATCAAACCTCTGGTGGATTGCACGGTGTTGGTTCTTCTGTTGTCAACGCATTATCTTCCTATTTAAAGGTTAGAGTTGTCAGAGATGGTCAAGCTTATGAAGAAGAATTTGAAAATGGTGGTCACCCGATTGGTACTCTTAAGCATTTAGGTAAAACTAAAGATAAAAATGGTACTACGATTACTTTTAAACCAGATGCAACTATTTTTTCAACTACTACTTATAATTATGAAACCATTCAAGAGCGCATTCGTGAATCAGCATTTCTTTTAAAGGGTGTTAAATTTACTTTAACTGATGAACGCGAACCCGAACATCATGATAAATTTCTTTATGAAGATGGAATTAAGTCATTTGTATCTTATTTAAACGAAGATAAAGATACGATGGGAGATGTATTCTACTTTTCTGGTAAGCAAAATGGCATTGAGGTTGAATTTGCTGGTCAGTATAATGATGGCTACTCAGAAAACTTTGTTTCGTTTGTAAATAATGTTCGAACTGCTGATGGTGGTAGTCACGAAGCTGGGGCACGAAGTGGATTCACTAAAGCTTTTAACGATTATGCTAAAAAGCAGGGTTTATTAAAAAATAAGGACAAAGGTTTAGAAGGTAGCGATTACCGTGAAGGTCTAAGTGCAGTCTTATCTGTTAAAATTCCTGAAGAGTTACTAGAATTTGAAGGACAAACTAAGGGTAAATTAGGTACCCCACAAGCAAGAAGTGTTGTTGACAGTATTGTTTACGAGCAACTTTCTTACTACTTAATGGAAAATGGAGAGTTTGCCCAGAGTTTAGTTCAAAAAGCTCAAAAGGCGAGGGATGCACGTGAAGCTGCTAAAAAAGCTAGAGATGAAAGTCGAAGTGGCAAAAAGAGACGTAAGAAAGAAATTCTTTCTGGAAAATTAACTCCTGCTCAGTCACGTAATCCTAAGAAAAATGAATTATTCCTAGTCGAGGGTGACTCAGCCGGTGGGTCTGCAAAGCAAGGACGAGATCGAAAATTTCAAGCAATCTTACCATTGCGTGGTAAAGTATTGAACACTCAAAAAGCTAAATTACAAGATATCTTTAAAAACGAAGAAATTAACACCATGATTCATACTATTGGAGCTGGCGTTGGTTCTGATTTTCAAATTAAAGATGCTAATTACGATAAAATCATCATCATGACAGATGCGGATACTGATGGTGCTCATATTCAAATTTTGCTATTAACCTTCTTTTACAGATATATGCGTCCAATGGTTGAAGCAGGGCGCGTTTATATCGCACTTCCGCCGCTTTATAAGCTTCAAAAAGGAAATGGCGCCAAGGCAAAGATCAAATATGCTTGGACTGATGAAGAGCTAAGTGAAGACTCTAAAGATATGGGTAAAGGCTTTGCTTTGCAGCGTTTTAAAGGTTTAGGTGAAATGAACGCTGATCAGTTATGGGAAACTACTATGAATCCTGAAACCCGTACTTTAATTAGAGTTAAGATTGATGATGCACAACTTGCTGAAAAGCGCGTGACAACTTTGATGGGAGATAAGGTTGCTCCGAGAAGAAAGTGGATTGACGAAAATGTTAAATTCCGCATGGGCGAAGATGGCTCAATTCTAGAAACAAGTAGAGATTAAGAGGTTATATTTTTAAATGGCAAAAACTACTGAAAGAATTAGGGAACTACCTCTTGAAGAAGTTATGGGAGAAAGATTTGGACGATATTCAAAATATATTATTCAAGAACGTGCTCTTCCTGATATTCGAGATGGTTTAAAACCTGTTCAACGTCGTATTCTTTATGCAATGTATAAAGATAACAATACATATGACAAACCTTATAAAAAAGCTGCTAAGGCTGTCGGAAATGTAATGGGTAACTTTCACCCTCATGGAGATAGTTCTATTTATGGTGCTCTAGTTCACTTATCTCAAGATTGGAAGATGCGTGAACCTTTGATTGAGATGCACGGTAATAATGGATCTATGGACGGGGATGGTCCAGCAGCAATGCGTTATACCGAATCTCGTTTAAGTAAAATTTCTAATTTACTTTTACAGGATATCGATAAAGAAACAGTTCAAATGATTTTGAACTTCGATGACACAGAATATGAACCAACTGTCCTACCTGCGCATTTCCCTAATTTATTAGTTAATGGTTCAACTGGAATTTCTGCTGGATATGCAACTGAAATTCCGCCTCATAACCTAGCTGAAGTTATTGACGCAGCTGTTTATCTCTTGAAACATCCCGATGCTACCACAGATGATTTAATGGAATTTGTTAAAGGACCAGATTTTCCAACTGGTGGTATTGTACTTGGGACAAAAGGTATTAAGGAAGCGTATGAAACCGGCCGTGGAAGAATACAAGTTCGTTCTAAGACCACTATTCAAGATATTAAAGGACACCGTCAGCAAATTGTAGTTACTGAAGTGCCATTTGGCGTCAATAAGGCAATGATGGTCAAAAAAATTGACGAAATTCGTTTAAATAAGGAAATTGATGGAATTTCTGAAGTAAGAGATGAAACTGACCGTCATGGACTTTCAATCGTTATTGAATTAAAAAAGGGTGCAGATAGTCAAAATATTTTAAACTATCTTTTTAAGAATACTGACTTGCAAGTTTCATACAACTTCAATATGGTTGCAATTGACCGTATGACTCCCGTGCAGGTTGGTTTGAAACGGATTTTATCTTCATACTTGACTCATAAAAAAGATGTAGTCACTAAGAGAACTGAATTTGATTTAAAAAAGGCTAAGCAACGACTAGAAATAGTTGAAGGCCTGATTCATGCACTAGATATTTTAGATCAAGTGATTAAGACAATTAGATCTTCTAAAGATAAAAAAGATGCTAAAAATAATTTAATCGCTAAATATGAATTTACTCCTAATCAAGCCGAGGCTATTGTTTCTTTACAGCTATATCGCCTAACTAATACTGATGTTAACCAACTGAAGCAAGAACAAACAGAACTAAATAAAAAGATCGACAAATTCAATGAAATTTTAAGCGATAATCAGGTTCTGGAAAAAGTTGTAGTTAAAGAGTTAAATGCAGTCAAAAAAGAATTTGGCTCCCCAAGAAGAACTGAAATTACAGCTAAAGCCGCTAAAATTGAAATTAATGAAAAAGCTCTAGTAGCCGATGAAGACGTTCGCGTATTGGTAAGTAAAGATGGTTACTTAAAACGCTCATCTATTCGTTCATTCCAATCTACTGATACCAGCGACAATGGATTACCTGATGGCGATAAGGTTATTTTTGAAAAGACAATGTCAACGTTAGATAACCTTTATATTTTTACCAATAAAGGAAATCTTATTTATCGGCCAGTTCATGAATTAATAGAAACAAAGTGGAAGGAAACTGGTCAACACCTTTCTCAAGAAATCGGACTTGATAGTGATGAAGAAATCATTCGAGTATTTGAAATCAATGATTTAAAAGCTAACTTAAACTTTTTAATTGCTACAAATGATGGCTATATTAAACAAGTTACCCTAGCTGATTTGCAGCCGACTAGAACTTATAAATCTCGTGCCATAACTGCAATTAAGCTCAAGAGTAAAGAAAGTAAAGTTGTAAGAATTGATCAAGTTAAACCAGATAGTAAGCAAGAAATTACCTTGATAACTAATCAAGCATATGCAGTCAGATTTGATATTAGCGAAATTCCAACCTCTGGTTCTAAAGCAGTAGGAGTTAAGTCCGTTAATCTTAAAGACAACGATTACATCGTAAATTATGTTCTTGCGGATCCTAAATATGTTGATTTAATTAATATTGGAATTATTACTCAACGTGGGGCATTTAAGCAGCTTAAACTCAACTTAATAAACAAGGTAACTCGAGCTAAACGAGGTGTATTAGTACTACGTGAACTTAAAACTAAACCTCATCGTATTATGGCAATCAATAGCTACGGCGAAAATCATATCTTGCATTTAACTACTTCTAGTGATCGTCATATTGAACTAAATACATCTGAATTTCCGTTAGGTGATCGATATTCAAATGGCTCATTTGTTTTAGATCCAATGACAGATGGAACACCGATTTCATTAACGCTGGGACAACCGTTAGCAGATGGCAGAGATATAACAGAAGACCTATTTTAAATAAAAGCTAAGAATAGCATTTTAAAAGCTACTCTTAGCTTTTTTATTAAGATAAATTATTATAGAAAAATAGCTTATATTTTATGTAAATATTTTCATTATCTAGATACAGGTGTTATGATAAAAAGTGTGGGATGAATAATAAGCTTTACAAAAGGCTATCAGAAAATAATTGTATGTATTTTAAATTTATATCAATTAGATGCTATTCCAGATTTATATAAGAGGCGTTCAATCATGAAAACAAATACTGATGCAGTTCTATCTGCGAAATCTTTACGTTACTTTCTTCAATTAATTGATAACATGAGTTACACTCAAGCAGCTCAAATCTTAGGAATAACCCAACCAGCATTAACTCAACAAATTAAGAAGCTAGAGCGTGCAGTTGGATCTCCCTTATTTGGTCAAATGGGAAAAAAGCTTTACTTAACTGATGCAGGTCTAAAAATGGAGGAAACAGCTAAGGCACTATTTTCAACGGTTAACAATGCTGTTGATAGTATTCAGCAATATACAAAATCAGATACTGGAACTATTTCCTTAGGTGTATTATCTACGATTGAAGCTAGGGTTATTGATCAATTTTTGATTGAATTTAACCAAAAATATCCAGAGATAACGTTACATGTTGGCTTTTACAATAGAACAGAGCTTTGGGATAAATTAGATAATAATCAATTAGATCTAGCAGTTCTTTATATGCCAGATCACAACGCGACTGTTAAAAACATGAAACAATATATGGCTAAGCAAATTTATCCTGAATCAGTAGTATTTTTAACTCATAATTCAGAAGCAAAGTTTAATAAGTTAACACAACATAAGTGGGTAACTTATCCTAAGGATTACTACTTACCTCAAATTGTGCGTCGATTTTATGCTGCTGAATTTCCGAATAATGAGTTGCCAGCTTCAGTTACTTTTACTGCTCCTTATCAACTAATAAAATTCGCAGAACAAACGGATTACAATACTTATGTTTCAAAGAGTTTTTATAAAGCACATAAAGCTAAAATCACGCTTTCCCCATTAGAGCCAAAACATGAAACAAACTTTGAAAGCTGCTTTATTTATCGTAAAAACAAGAGTGAAATACCTAGATTAGTTAATTTCTTAAATGAATGGGATAAATTTATTAATGAAAAAGATTATGATAGTCGATTAGAAGAGGTTAAAGTTAATATTTAATTTTAAAGCATTGTTTTTATAACTAAAAGCAATGCTTTTTAGTACTGGATTGATTTGCTTAAGTTCAAATTTTAATCTAAAATATTAAATAGATATAATTTTAAAGGAGCTCTATATAATGGCAAAAGAATTGATTTTTGGTCACCAAAATCCCGATACTGATGCAATCGGAACTGCAATTGCATACTCATACTTACAAAACAAATTAGGTTACGATACTGAAGCAGTTGCTTTGGGCGAAGCTAATGATGAAACTAAGTATGCTTTAAATAAATTTGGTTTTACAGCACCTCGTGTAATTAAAACTGCCTCAAATGAAGTTGATGCAGTTATGCTTGTTGACCACAACGAACCTCAACAAAGTGTTTCTGACATTGATAAGGTTAAAGTAACTCACGTAGTAGATCACCACCGTATCATGAACTTTAATACCGCTGATCCTTTATACTACCGTGCAGCTCCAGTTGGTTGTACAAGTACAATTATGTGGCAAATGTACAACGAAAAAGAAATTGAAATTCCACAAGATATTGCCGGAATTATGCTTTCAGCTATTATTTCAGATACTTTATTATTAAAATCACCAACTACTACAGATCAAGATAAGGAAGCCGTAGAAGCTTTAGCTAATATCGCTGGGGTTAATTACAAGGAATATGGTCTTAAGATGCTTAAAGCTGGTACTAACATTGCTGATAAGTCAGAAGAAGACTTAATCGATTTAGACGCTAAGAGCTTTGAATTAAACGGTAGCAATGTTCGTGTAGCACAAATTAACGTTGTTGACTTACCAGAAGCCTTAGAACGTAAAGAAGCCTTCTTAAAGGCTATGGATGAAGCTTCTAAGAGTGAAGGCTACGACATGTTCATGCTTTTGATTACTAATATTCTTGATTCAGATTCAGAAGCTTTAGTAGTAGGTAGTGATGAATCCAAAGCTAAGTTTGAAAAAGCATTTAATACTAAGTTGTCAGATTCAGAAGTTAAATTGCCAGGTGTTGTTTCAAGAAAGAAACAAGTTGTTCCTCCATTAACTAATGCTTTTGAGGCTTAAGTTATTATTTAGTTCAATTTTAGAAAAGACAGGTATGATCTTTCATACTTGTTTTTTTATTTAACTAGGAAAAATGAAATCATTACAAGTATTAAAAGATGTATTTGGCTACACAACTTTTCGAGCAGGACAAGAAAAAGTTATTAATTTGGTGCTTAAAGGAGAAAATGTTCTAGCAGTAATGCCAACTGGTGCAGGCAAATCGCTGTGTTATCAAATTCCTGCCTTAATTAACCCTGGTTTAACTTTGGTAGTTTCACCCTTAATTTCACTAATGAAAGACCAAATTGATTCATTAAAACAAAATGGTATTAATGCGGCAGCCCTAAATTCGGCGACTCCTCAAGAAGAAGTAAATCCAATTTTAAGGCAAGCCTATGAAGGAAAAATAAAGCTGCTTTATGTAACTCCTGAGCGATTAGCAATGAATTATTTTCGCTATCAGCTGAACTTCTTAAATGTTTCATTAGTCGCAGTCGATGAAGCACACTGTATTTCACAATGGGGACATGATTTTCGACCAGCTTATCGCCAAATAATGGATGGCGTCAAATCAATTAAGAGTAATCCGAATATTTTAGCTTTAACTGCAACAGCAACCCCCTCAGTTCAAAAAGACATCGCTGACCAATTGCAGATACCTTCTGCCAATTATGTTATTACTTCATTTGCAAGGCCCAATCTAAGCTTCAAGGTAGTGGATAATCCTAAAAATACTAATTTGTATCTTTTAGACTATATTAAACAGCATCCCCATGAATCTGGAATCATATATGCTAGTACAAGAAAACACGTTGAAGAATTAACTGACTATTTGGCTCAAAATGGCATTTTAACAGCTAGTTATCACGCTGGTCTTTCTAATAAAGAGAGGGCAGATGTACAAGATGCTTTTCAATTCGATAAAGTACAAGTAATAGTGGCTACTAATGCTTTTGGAATGGGAATTGACAAAAGAAATGTTCGTTTTGTCATTCATGCTAACAGTACACCAAATTTAGAATCATATTATCAAGAAGCCGGCAGAGCAGGTAGAGACGGTGAAGCTTGTGAGGGGATATTAATCTATCACCCTAAAGATATTCGACTCTATCGCTGGTTTATTGAACAATCTGATTTAGATGACGAGTATCAAAAAATACAATATCAAAAACTAGCTATGATTACTAAATATGTAAATACCACAGAGTGTTTACAACAGTTTATTGTCAGCTATTTTGGGCAAAGCTGTGATCCTTGTGGCAAGTGTTCTAACTGTTTAGGAACCTTTATTGAAAAAGACATTACTTCAGAAAGTAAAAGTATCATTTCAACTATTTATGAACTGGATGGTCGTTTTGGTAAGACTGTGGTTGCTGATGTAGTTTCAGGAGCAAATAATCAACGCATGAGAGAAATTGATGCAGCTCATCTAAAACATTATGGTAGTTTAAAGCTGGGAAAGACTAAGATCCTAGATTTAATAAATTATCTAATTAGCCATAATTATTTACAACTAACTGATAGTCAGTATCCATTAGTTCATGTGACTAATTTAGGATGGGACGTCTTAGATAATAAAAAGCGTGTAACTCAAAAAATTTCTAAAAAAAGAGAAAGGTTAATTCAAACTTCTAGTCAAGTTTCCAAAGAGGAAAATGACCTGTTTGTTAGATTAAAAGAAATTCGCTTAGGTTTGGCTAAAAAGCAGGGGATACCAGCTTTTTATATCTTTTCAGACAAGTCTTTAAGAGAAATGTCACTGCAAAAGCCTGAAACACAAGCAGATCTTTTAAATATTTCGGGAGTAGGTCAAGCAAAGCTTAAAGCCTATGGTCAAATTATGTTAGTTGCAATTAAAAATTACTTGAAAGAACAGACAGACTAATGAAGTGTAATTAAATAAAGTGTAGAATAAACTAGAATAGTATAAATTCAGGAGGATTAACATGGAATACCCACAATTAGATCTAAAGAATGCGAAAGGTCCAAAAGCTATAATTCAAACTAATCATGGAGATATTGAAGTTCAATTATTTGAAAAAGAAGCTCCAATGACTGTTGAAAATTTTGTTCGTTTAGCTAAAAAAGGCTATTACGATGGTACTACTTTTCATCGAGTAATCAGTGATTTCATGATCCAAGGTGGTGATCCAAAGGGTGACGGTACAGGTGGTGAAAGTATCTGGGGACATCCCTTCGAAGATGAATTTTCAAACAAATTATTTAATGTACGTGGTGCGCTCTCAATGGCTAATTCTGGTCCTAATACAAATGGAAGCCAATTCTTTATTGTTCAAAATAAGAATGTACCTAAACGGATGATTAAAGAAATGGATGCTGCAGGTTATCCAAAAGAATTAGTTAAGGCATATAAACAAGGCGGAACCCCATGGCTTGACGGTCGTCACACTGTTTTTGGACAAGTAATTAAAGGTATGGATGTTGTTGATGAAATTGCAAAGGTTCCGCGTGACAAGGCAAATGATAAACCAAAAGAAGATGTAATCATTAAGAGTATTCATATTGAAGATTAAACAATTTAAACATGGTCTAAATTGATCATGTTTTTAATTTGTTTTCATTATAATTTGGAGGTTAATCATGGGTATATTTTCAGATGAAAAATATCGTCCATCTGAATCACGTATTTTAGCTACAGCATTGACTTTTTCGGCGGGATTTATAGATGCCTATACTTATATTCAACGGGGACATACTTTATCTGCTGGACAAACAGGTAACGTAATCTTCTTTGCATCAGCATTTGCTGATCATAATATTGCAGGCATGTTAAACAGGGCAACAACATTTATTGCTTTTACCTTAGGATTGCTACTTGTTGGACTTTTCCATAAATATGTAAAAAGTAATTATTGGCGTGTATTCTGTTTATTTCCAATTTTATTTATTTGTTTAGGAGTTGGTTTTGTACCTAAAAACGTACCAAATTACTATGTAGTTCCCGTAATTGCGTTTGGCTTAGCGGTTCAGAATGCATCATTTAGTAAAATTGAAGGTATGGGGTATAATAATGCATTTACAACTGGCAACTTGAAAAAATCTGTAGTTGCTTGGAGTGCATATTTCTTTGGTGAGGATAAGTCACAGCATAACGCGGCTGTTAACTATATGTTTTTGGTTATTGCATTTGCACTTGGCGCAATTGTATCAGCATTGCTACAAAAGATCTTTGTTTTAAAAACTATTTGGTTTGCTGTTTTACTTTTAGGTGCAATCAATATTGTTTATACGATCTCTTTAAATAAAAGGAAAAAACTATCTTTTTCTAAAAATGAATAATAATTATTGATAGAGAACTTTGAGAACAATGAAACTCAAAGTTTTTTATTTACTTAAAAAAATATAAAGGAGAGTAGCTTGGCTAATCTTGAATATACTTCGTGTAATATATATTATGTAAAGTAATATAAAAATATCACATTTGTAGTTAAACTATGATCCACAGCCAACCATCAACCAGCTAATTATATATGTATCGTATATTACTTTAAAAAATTATTTTTAAATTTAGTAGCATTCTAATTAGAATGCATAATCTATTTTTTACAGTCAGAAATAATTTTACTTAACTTTATTTTTATCTATAATTACCTGAAAAATCTAAGCTAAAAGTTTTTTCCAATTAATTATATTAGATTATTAAAAAGCAATTTCTTTAGTGCTGAGATGACGCTTCTATGGTCTTTAAAATAATTATTGGTTAATAGTTGATGTACATCTCTTCTTATTCATGATATGTTTTTTTCTATCTAAGTCTAGTAAGCTTTTAATCTTGGATTATGTTAGTTCAGATATACTTAATACCAAGTTGAGTATTTCTTAAAATACCGAGAAGTATTCAAAATAAAAGGCAGAAAAAGAAATAAAACATAATCATAGTAAACTAGGTCATCGTATTTTATTACTTTTTATTACTATTGAGGGCATTTTAATTTATTTTCCTGTCAAAGACTCAAGGCTAGAAGTATCAATATTACGCATGGATCTATCATTAAAACAATAATTTTAATGATAGGTATAAGAGACTCTCCCTAAATATCAATGATTTGCTGATATATCAATATTTATACATTACATTTAATTATTATAAAATTCTATTTTTATCTTAGTAATTACACTTGATTAGTGTCTTCAAAATACTGAGAACGACAAAATCTCACCTAAAAAGTAACCAAAATGTGCCCATGAATTTACTTGATATTTACTGAAAAATAAATAACCTACTCTCCTATTAATTCAAAAAAATGTGTTTAGTTTTATACAAACTTATAACGCCTCAATTAGTAATATATAGCTCATAAACACTACTTCAATCAACTTTTAAGTATATAATCAGCTCGTTAATTATCGTAAAATTAGTAAAACTAATTTAAAATAACTTCTCAATTTAATAATTATTAAATCAACTTGAATTGTGCATTCCATAAGAAAAGTTTAGTTATTTTTCCTAACCGTCTATAGGTTAAATTCTACATTTTTTAGGTTATGATTTATTAATTTTTTCTTACCGAAGAAGACTCTCCCCTCTCTCCTACTTAGAAAAGATTAGGGGACAAGACTAAATTACTTAAATAAGATATAATATATACAAACCTACGTTCGAGGAGACTATAAATTGGAAACTAACAGATATTTAACCCTAATTAAACAAGAGCTGGCGAATATGCCTGATTTTGTAAAAGAATATAATCTTGGCACTAGCCATTCATTAACCACAACATACCAATATTTAACAGAAATTCGTCGTTTTTTTGATTGGCTGAGACAAAATAAAATATCTACAGCTTCTTCCAATAAAGAAATTGAACTATCAACACTAGAAGGCATGCAGCGAAATGATGTTATGCTTTATATTCATTATCTTAAGCACACAAAAAATCAACAAGGACGATTAAATTCACCTACTACAATTAACCGATCAATTAATGCTCTTCGTTCTTTATATAAATTCTTAACGATTACTTCAGACAACAATCATGGAGAACCATATTTTGATCGTAATGTCATGCTAAAAATTGATTCATTAAATGACACTAAAACGTTGAATTACCGGGCTCATGTTCTAGAATCTCATATGTACATGGGTGATTTAAAATATCAGTTTTTAGATTTTATTGAAAATGAATACGAGCATAAATGTAATAAACAGTCGCTACCTTCTTTCAAAAAGAATCATGAACGTGATATAGCTATTATTGCATTAATTTTAGGTACGGGAATCAGAGTTTCAGAATGCGTTGGTGTCAACGTTCGTAATATTAACTTAAAAGATGAAATGCTTGATGTAGTTCGAAAAGGTGGCCAAAAAGATAGTGTTCCAATTGCTGACTGGACTATTCCTTATTTAAAAAAATATCAAAAAATACGTACTGATCGTTATCATGCAAATAAAAACGATATAGCCTTCTTTTTAACTAGATGGCATGGAAAAACCAGAAGAATGACTGCGAATGCTGTTGAGAAAATGGTCAATAAATATTCTGCTGCTTTTGGAAAACCGCTAACCCCGCACAAATTGCGCCATACTTTGGCTAGTGAACTGTACGAAGTAACTAAAGATCAAGTTCTCGTTGCACAACAACTAGGGCAAAAAGGAACTACGGCTACTGACTTGTATACTCACGTAGATCAAAAAAAACAAAAAGATGCTCTCAATAAGATCAATAGACATAAGAATCAAGATTAATTTAAGTATAGTACTATTTTAATTATAATAAGTATGGATAGTTTATATTAAAAATGAGAGGCATCATTTATGGAGTTAAGGGTTTTAAGATACTTTCTGGCTGTTTGCGAAGAAAAAAATATATCAAAAGCTGCAAATTCTCTTCATATTAGTCAACCATCCTTATCAAGACAGTTAAAAAATCTAGAAGAAGAACTTGGTGTCACCCTGTTTTACCGAGGGCATCAAGAAATCACGTTAACCCAGGAAGGTTATTATCTTCAAGAACATGCTGAAGAGATTATTTCTTTAGCTAATAAGACACAACAAAATTTAAAACATTCTAAAATCATTTCTGGTGAATTATATATTGGAGCTGGAGAAAGTATTGCAATTAAGCGTGTGATGGATATTGTAAATAATATTGTTAAAAATTATCATCAAGTAAAAATTCATGTTTTTAATGGGAATTCTTCTATGATCGAAGGGAAAATTGAGCGTGGTATTTTAGACTTTGGAATTACAATGGGACAATATGATACGACTCAAAACTTTAATAGCCTTACACTTCCTGAAAATAATGAATATGGAATAATTGTAAGTAAAGATCATCCTCTTGCCAAGCAACCATATATTGTCCCTGAAGACCTTCAAAAATATCCACTTATTATTTCTAAGCATACAGCTAATTCTGATAACTTTAGAGATTGGTGTACTGATCCGCAAAAATTAAATATCGTAGCCACATTTAATTTACCTGATAATCTGCAATATCTAGTAGAAAAAGGACCATATTGCCTACTAATTTATAAAGATTTACTTTCACTTTCTCCGGAGAGCAACCTTTGTTTTATTCCACTTCAACCCAAAATAATTGATCATAATCGGTTAATTTGGAATTCAAGAGTTCAACTATCAAACGTTGCGCGTTTATTTCTTAAATTATTACGTAATTCTATAAAAAATGAAAAACTAGTTTAGTCCAGTAAAAAAGCTTTGAAATTCCAAATTGGATTTTTCAAAGCTTTTTAAATTATCTATTTCTAATGACTCTGACCTGATGCGGGCTGCTGATTATTTTGATTTTGTCCTTGTTGATTATTCGTATTATTATTTTGCGACTGTTGATTAGATTCTTTATTGTCTGTTGACTGGCTTGTTGTATTACTTTGACTTTGCGACTCTTGCTTAGCATCATTATGTTCTTCAGATTTACTACTTTGTGATGAGCTAGATTGCTGACTACTTGAGCTTGAACTTGATTGACTAGATTGAGAAGAACGTGAATTTTCTGAGTCTATATTGATATCAAAACTATCATCAGCTTTTGGATGGTACACTCTATGACTCTTCTTGGTAGAAGACTTCGATTTTAATGCGTTAGGAGTGCTTACTTTAATTGCATTGATTTCTGAATATGTACCCTCTTGAGAGATATTATAACCAGCATAGGCAAAGCGTAAATAGAATGAAAAGCTAGTCAAAACTAGGTGTCCACTTTTTTCTTTTAAAGTATATTCAACTTTAAGTCGTTTAAGCGCACCTTCGTTATCAAGACCTGAAGCATTACCTTTCAGTTTTTTAATGAGCTTTTTGTGGGTTTTATTCCAGAAACGTAAACTATTACCACTATAGCTAACACGATAAACAGAACCTGTTTTTTTAAGCTTCATATCACCTTTAATTGCTTTACTTCCACTTAAGATAATAGCTGGATCAAACTGGCTAACTACTTTGTTAGGCGTCATTGTAGATGAAGCCTTCCATTTTGGACTTCCAGTATTATCCCACATCTTCTGATATACTTTATCCTCATTTAGCCACATAGAAGTTTTATCTACTTTAGCTTGTGCTTTAAGTGGATCATTTTGATATTTGCCTGACCAAGTTCTAGTGGCTTCAATTCCTGGTGAATTTTTTACTTTAAATTTGTAACTCTTAAAATCAGTATTTAGTGCTTCAGCAATAATTTCTTTATCACTACTGTTACTTGTAGCAGAGTTAACAGTTGCGGGACTAGAATTTTTAATAGCGTTCGTATTTATCGCTAAAATCACTTGAAAGACTATAACTAATGCAAATCCTACACCAGCAACTAATCCTAATATTTTTAAAAATTTATTTTTCATTACTTTAGTTCACTCTCACTTTAGTTTTTTCTTTATTTATTAAAAAATAGGAAAGCAGCTCTAGCTCTCCTATTTTTTATATGATTATTTTTTACTAAAGTCCATTTTATCAATGTCTGCCATCCAAGTAATACCAAGAGATTTCTCTCCTAAATATGTGGCAATCACAGAACTAAAATTGAACATTTTGATGGTCATATTAGGGAAAGCGGCTTGAAAATCATCTTTAACCTTAGTAGCTTGCTCTAAATAATTTGAATTATAAACAGTTAACGCTATATTATCTTTAATTGGTGAATTATTAATTCTTTCAATAGTGATGTTTTCTGCTTTCTTTACTGCACGTTTCATCGAACGTACTTTATCAAAGCTTACAATTTGATAATCATCTTTTTTAAACGTTAATAGTGGTTTAATTTGAAGCATAGTACCAATAAAGGCGCTCGCATTACTTAATCTACCACCACGAACTAAATTATTTAAGTCATCTACAACAAATAAAACATCAATTGTATCTCTGATTTCATCAAGTTTAGCTAAAATCTCTTTAGGTTCCCAACCATTTTTAATCATTTTGGCAGCAGCAAGTACTAAGTTTCCCATTGAACGAACTGTCATTGCTGGATCATAAGGGTAAAGGTTAAACTCAGGATGAGTATGTGCTAAGTTAACTAAGCTGTTGTAGAAGCCTGATATACCTGATGTTAGTGGAATAGCAATAATTGCTTCATAGCCTTCATCTTTTAATTTTTGACATAATTCAAGCATAGTACCTGGACTAGGTTGCGAAGTCTTCGGAAAAGGTGCTCCATCGCGCTCTAACTCAAAAAGTTTTTCTGCAGTAATATCTATCCCATCCATATATTGCTTATCTCCAATGATAACTGGGATTGGTACTACAGTAATATCGTTGGCCTTGGCTTCTTCTGGGCTTATATCACTAGTACTATCTGTAATGAGTGCTATCTTCACGTGTGAAAACCTACCTTAAAATTAAAATAGCAGCATTAAGTTGCATGCTGCAATACTACTTATCAAAATGAAATTATATCATAAAATCAAATGTTTTTTAAATATAATCGTTGATTTATAACCCATCTGCCATTAAGTTGTTAACAACTATTTGCATCTTACTATCAAAATCTTGGATTTTTTCTTGACTCCAAGTAGAAAAAACTTGTGCCTCAATTTGTCTTAAAACATCCTTTAATTCTTGGGCTTTGGCTAGTCCTTCAGCATTCAAATTCAAAGATTTACTAGAATCCTTCTTTGAACGCTCAACTTTAATTAAGGCAGCAGTTTTTTTCTGCTTAATTTGTCTACTTAAGGTAGAAAGCGATATACTTAGTGCTTGTGCTAATTCCCCCATCGTCAACGTTTCATTTTGATGACGGTCAAAGAAAAGCAATAAACGAGTTTGAGAAAGGTTTAAACCACATTTTTTATTAATTGCCCGCTTAATACTTTCACTAACACTATTAAATATTAAGACATCCATTTTTATTTACCACCTATGCTTATATTTCCCATTTTTTCTAATCAACAATAATTCTAAGACATAATTCGAGTTTTCACAAGATTTGTGAAAATTTAACAATATTTGTGAAAAAATCACGTACTTACTAAACAAGGAAATATATAGTATTAAAGAGTATAATATATATACTATTCTTAAGGAGGACACTTATGGCTTTTGATGGTTTATTTATTCATAGTCTCTTAAAAAATCTCTCCCCCACTTTAATTGGAGGAAAACTTACAAAAATCTATCAACCATTCGAACAAGATTTAGTTTTAAATTTTAGAAAAGTTCGAAAAAACCAACGTTTATTAATTTCCGCGAATGCCCAGAATCCGCGGTTTTATATTACAACTGAGACAATTACTAATCCCGATGTCGCCCCTACTTTTGTTATGGTCCTACGTAAATACTTAGAAGGATCTATTCTTCAAGAAATTAAGCAAGTCGACGTAGAAAGAATTGTTAATTTTCATTTTTCTAATCGAAATGAGCTGGGCGATGAAATGCAGCTTATTTTATCAGTTGAGTTAATGGGGCGGCACAGTAATGTCATCTTATATAATGCAGATGACAACAAGATTATTGATCTACTTAAGAGGATCAATCCTGATGAAAACCGGGCTCGTTTATTACTTCCGCATGCATCTTATGAATTGCCACCACTTTTACCAGGACTCAACGGTTTTAATTTATCTTTAGATCAGTTTAATAATTTAAAGACAAAATATCCTGAACCAATGGATTTTGTAAAGCAATTTAACGGCTTAGATGGGGATGATAAAAAAGAATTTGCAGGATATCTAGAAGATGACTTTACCTATAGTTCCCTGCAAACATTTTTTAACCAATTTAATCGACCTAAAGGATATATCTTACAGACTACTAAGCATAAAGATCGAGTATATACTTACCTTCCCTATCATCTTGAGTTAAATTTGATTTACTCTAATGACGATATCAACAAAACACTTGATGATTTTTACCACGAGCAAGCGAATCGGGAATGGGTAAAGCAAAAGTCTAAAAAAATTGAAAATATCGTTAATAATGAACTTAAAAAGCTCAAGAAAAAAATTATTAAGTTACGCAAGCAATTAGATCAAGCTGAAAATTCTGAAGGATATCGGATTAAGGGCGAATTACTTAATGCTTATCTTCATGAGGTAAAACCTGGTATGGAAAGTATTGATTTGCCCAATTATTATAAAAATAATCAACCATTAAAAATAAAGCTTGATCCTGCTCTCTCTCCTGCTAGAAATGCTCAGAAATACTTTACTCGTTATCAAAAATTACGTAATTCAATTAAACATGTTAACGAACAAATAAAGTTAGCTAATGAAAATTTAGATTATTTTGAGTCTATTCAAACAGCAATTGATAATGCCGATCCTCAAGATATTGATGCAATAAGTGATGAATTAATTAATCAAGGATATTTGAAAGAACAAACCCATAATCGTCGACGCAAGAAGAAAATTAGTGAAAAGAATTTGAATACTTTCAAATTGAATGATGGTAAAAAAGTATTAGTTGGAAAAAATAATTATCAAAATGATTGGTTAACTTTAAAAAAGTCTGACAAACGTGATTATTGGTTCCACGTTAAGAATATGCCTGGTTCCCATGTAATACTGCAAGACAGCAATCCAAGCGATGAAGACATTAAAGAAGCTGCTGAAATTGCAGCCTACTTTTCAAAGGGAAAAACTTCAAGTCATGTTCCTGTAGATTATGTTCAGGTAAAAAGGATTAAGAAACCAAATGGTGCTAAACCCGGCTTCGTTATCTATACTGGTCAAAATTCAATTGAGGTAACACCTGATGAACAAGATGTTTTAAGTAAAAAAATATAAGAAAACGCTCAACTTATAGATTTAATTTTCTATAAATTGAGCGTTTTTATATACCCATCAGTTTACATAATTAATAATATTTAATTTTATAATGGCTGTGTAGTCATTGCTAAGGTTTCAAGCACTGTTAGTACGTCTTGAGCCGATTGTAAACTAGAAAAGACAGGAATATGAGTACTTAAAGCGGCATCCTTAATCATAATTGCATCATGACTAGCAGAATCGGATAAACTAGTAACGTTAATGACTAAATTAATGCGGTGTTGCTTAATTTTTTCTAGCAAACTATTGCTACCCTCTTGGACTTTTCCGATAATTCCAGTAGTAATACCTTCTTCAGCTAAAACATTAGCTGTCCCTTCAGTAGCTAATAATTTAAATCCTAACTGATGGAACCTTGCAGCTATTTTAATTGCATTTCGCTTTTCAGAATCCTTAACAGAAATAAATACGGTCCCATATGTCGAAATCATTAAATCACTACCTTCATATCCCTTAAATAAGGCTGTTGGTAAATGCTTAGCACGTCCAATTACACTTCCAGACGTCTTCATCTTGGAATCAAAGGTATTCTCACTTTGATAAGATAAATAAGAAAATACAGGCATTTTGACATGAATTAAGTTATTTGATGGCCAAATGTCACTAGGTAATTCTAATTCAGATAGTTTATTCCCCAAGAGAACTTTCATGGTAATTGCAGTAATATCTCTCTTCAAAGCTTTATTTAAAAAGGCTACATTATGCCCTGAATAACTCTTCATTTGCAATAAGTATATCTGATCATGAGCTAATAAAAAATGTAAATTAACTGGTCCTCTTAAATGTAATTTAGTTGCAATGCTAATTGCACTATCACGTAATCTACGTTGATCATTTGTTGACAAATTTTGTGGTCGATAAACAGCTATTGAGTCACTAGCATGTGATCCAGTTTGTTCGAAATGTTCAATAATTCCTGGAATAGTAACATTTTTACCATCAGAAATAGCTGTGACTTCGTATTTTTTCCCTTCAATGAACTTGGAAACTGTTATATGTTCCAATGAATTTTCAGCAATATATCTTTGTAAGGCAGGTAAATCAAAAACAACAGCGGACTTTTGTTTCTTACCATTGCTGGTACCACCGATCAAAGCTGGAAAACCATTGTCTTTTACAAAAGCAAAAATACTTTTTTCATTATCACATTGAAGAGCTGGAACAGGATTAACCCCAGATTGATATACTTCTTCAGCATGGTCTTCTTTTAGAATTTCTTTCAAATTAGGCTGCCCTAAAATCGTTAACCCATGTTCTAGAAGCTGAATCCGATACTGGTTAATTTGTTTACCAGAGAATTGAGTTACAACTTTAGTAATATTTTCTTTCCAAGCGACGTCTAAAATATTTTCTAAAGTAATTGGTTCAAAATAAACCCGGTCGCATACATCATAAGCTGCACTCACACTTTCAGGGTTATTACTAATAATCACTGGACTAATTCCCTGCTCTTTCAAAGTTTCTGCTGCATGATAGAGCATATAGTCGAATTCCCCAGTTAAAGATACCTGAAATGGTTTTAGCCCTAAAAGAAGGCATTTTTTTGAATTAGATAATGGTTTTACTTCATCCTCAATTCCGTAACTACTATAAACTGCCTTAATATTAGGATGTATTAATCCTGCTGTTCCATCAATTTCAATATAGCTTGGCTGAATTGACCATTTTGTACATAGATTAGCAATGGCCTTTTCTTCTTGTCCCGTAATTTCAGCAATTAAGCGATTAGAAAAACCATTCTTTTTTACTTTAAGTAATAAGTCAGGAGTTAGTTCATCCGCTTGCAACTTTTTTAATAAAATCAAAATATGATTAAACTTCTGCAAAAATACTAAATGAACATGTAAAAGTTTGTATAACTTGTGATAACTAATTCCTTTAGCTAAAGCTGCTAAAAGTGTTACTAAATGCATTTCATTAGGATGGCTTAAATCTTGCAGCAATTGTTCTTCACTTTTAGCACACTCTTTATTGAAAGTTGTTACATTATTAGAAAAACCAGTTGTTGATTGTAGCGCTTTTAAAAATGCACTTTCGAAATTACGACCTATTCCAAGTGCTTGTCCACCTGAAGTAGTTTTATTGTTTAAAGCATAGTGATTATAACCTGCTTCAGTAAATGACCAATAAGGCAATTTTACAAAGCAAGCGTCTTGTACTGGATCAACTGCCGCTGAAATACCAGACTGTGGATCAGTTATTTCATTTAAATTATATCCAAGTGCAATTTTGGCAGTTACATAGCCAATCGAATAAACACCGCTTCTATATGAAAGTAGACTAGTTTGAGTCAGGCGTGGCTTTATACTTAACACTTTATAATTAAAAGATTCACCACTTTGTTTAACAGCAAAATGAATACTTAATGCACCATGCAAGTTAAGGCAATTGGCAATTTTGCGACAACAATTTCGCAATCTCTGGATCTGATTGTTATTCCTAGTTAAAATAGGCGTAACTAGTAAGGAATCAGAAGAATTGATACCCACCGGCTCCAAACTGCCGGTATTGCCAACGAAACAAAAATTGCCATTATTATCACGGACAATATCAAAAATCAATTCTTCCCAATTAGATAGATCTTCACTTAATCGATAATCTTTCCAATTAAAATGATCGTCATTTTCTTCATCTAAAAAATATTGCTCTAATTGAGTTAGGTTGCTCAATGAAATCATATTGTCTGGACGATAATGCTGTTTTTTTGACAAAAGAAGTGGAAAGTGCGCATGTTCAACTATGCGTCTTAAATCGTCTTCTTTTTCTAAAATCCATTGATTTGCTACAGCAATCTTATTTGCCTTAAGAAAAGTATAAAAATTATGCGGTGTCGACAAACTTAAAGCCAAACTATTAATAGTTAATAGCTCAATATTCATTTGAGTTAAAATTCCGGATTCTAATAGCTCTTTAGTAAGCCTTAAGGCAGGCTTTCCTCCAAAAGCTGGAATAATTGCATCTGGCTTTTCCATTCGAATAATACGCTTCACAAAAGGAAGCGTCATTGGCTCGAGATAAACGTTTACATCTGGACGAGGATCAGTTGTTACTGTTGCTGGATTAGGATTGATTAGAACAACTTGAATACTACTTTCTTCAAATGCAGCTAAAGCCTGTTTAGCTAAAATATCTAACTCTGTAACTTCTCCAACAATACTTGGCCCGGCCCCAATCACAAGAACTTTATTAATTTCATTATGTAAAGGCATATTCTACTCCATCATATTCAAAAACTGATCATAAATGCTGGCTGCGTCAAAATTACCTGGCGAACCCTCTGGATTAAAAGCAGTTGCCAAAACTTTATCGTCTTTAATACTAAAACCAGCTAATAAATCTGACTTCAAGTCAAAATATTTACGTGAAAGATTTAATGATAAACTATCTGGAACAACTAGCTGATCAATATTCATTGCAGTTTGCCAAATTCGATTATTAGTTTGCTCAATAACGGGGAAATTACTGCCATTATAGGCAGGAATCAAGTCTAAAAGTTCTAAATTTAAGAAATTACTAATGGCAAGAAAGCCTAATCCAATTCCTAGAATTGGTAATTTTCCATAAAATTTATCAAAAACAGGCTTCAAAAAAGGTGCAACTTCTTCTACCCTACCTGGTCCATTAGAAATCACAATTGCATCTGCTCGTAAATTGATAATGTCATATATTGATGCATTGTATGGTAAAACAACACTATTAATTTTGCGTAATGAAAGGGATCGTAGCAATGAATGTTTTAGACCTAAATCAATTACAGCAACAGTTTTACCAACATTTGGTGCAGCATAGGGATGAGTAGTAGAAATTTGAGCTGTTTTATTTTTCGGCAGAACTAGCGCCTTAATTTGATCAAACGCATGAGCATCATCAGTATCCATAATGGAGGCTTTGATTACTTGTTTATTTTTTAGCTTTTGAACTAACGCCCGTGTATCAACACCATAGATTGCCGGTATTCTTTTTTCTTTTAAAAAATCATTTAAGTCTTGAAAAGTTGGATTTGCAGAAATATGAAAAGCAATGTCATTAGCAATTATTCCACGCACACTTGGATCGATTGACTCATAATCGATAGCATTAATACCACTACCACCAATCATTGGTGTTGTAAAAGCTAAGATTTTACCAAAATTAGCAGGATCTGAAATAGCTTCCTGATAGCCAAAATTACTAGTTTGAATGGCAAGTTCACCTGTAGCAGTAATCGGTGCACCAAAACCGTGTCCGGAAAATGCTGTGCCATCTTCAAGAATTAAATATCGTCTCATAAATCAATGCTTCACTTCTCGTCGTAAATTCTCTAATTGTTTTTCAAAAATCGCTGGTAGGGGTGCAGAAAACTCTAGCCATTTGTGTGTAGATGGTTGATAAAAGCCTAAAGTTTTGGCATGCAAAAATTGACCATGTCCTGCCAATGTTTTCTTAGGTCCATATAAAGGATCTCCAGCTAAAGGATGACCAATATATTTCATGTGAACTCTAATTTGATGAGTTCTCCCCGTTTCAAGAATACATTTAACTAAACTATAGTCTTTAAATTGCTCAAGCACAGTAAAATGAGTCACTGCAGCTTTCCCTTTAGGATTAACCGCCATTTGTTTCCGATTATTGGGATTTCTGCCAATCGGAGCATCAATGACCCCATTTTTGGTTTCAAAGTTACCATGAACAATTGCTAAATATTCTCTCTTATTTATTTTTTCTGCTAATTGCTTTTCTAAACTTTCACGAGCTTTATCGTTCTTAGCTACCATTAGTAGACCAGAAGTATCTTTATCAATTCGATGAACGATACCTGGTCGAAAACCTTCAGGACTATCAGCTAATTCATGAGTATGATATAGTAGACCATTAACTAAAGTATGATCAGGGTGGCCTGCTGAAGGATGAACTACCATTCCTTGCGGCTTATTAACTACAATCACATCAGCGTCTTCATAAACAATATCAAGATTTAAGTTTTGGGCCTCTAATGATAATGGCTTAGCTGGAGGGACAGTAATATCAATTGAATCACCAGCTTGCACCTTATAGGATACTTTCTCAGCCTTATGATTAACTAGGATGTTTTTATCATTAACTAGCTCTTTAATTTTTGTTCGGCTCAGATCTTTAAGCTTTTCAGCAATCACTTTATCTAAGCGTCCCTTTTCTTCTTCAATTACTAAGTGATAATTCTCAGTCATTTAACTCTTAGCCTTTAATCCTTTTCACTCATAAATATCAAATAGATAAAAACAAGGACAATTCCAACTGTAATAGCACTATCAGCAATATTGAAAATATTAAACTGGACAAAATCTAATTGCAGCATATCAATTACATACTTTAAGTGTAATCGATCAATAAAATTGCCAATAATTCCCCCTAAAACTAGGGCTAGGCCAGTATCAAAAAGCCAATTTTTATATTTAGGATTAAAAAGATAATAAACTACTACCGCAATTGCAGCAATACTAATTAAATAAAACAAAATCATTTGCCCGCTAAAGATATTCCAAGCAGCTCCATCATTTTGTAAATACGTAAACGAAAGAATTCCAGGAATAACAGTGTGTTCATCACCTATTTTAAAATTAGTAACAATATAGTTTTTTAACCCTTGATCAGCGATAACTACTAGTAAAGAAATTACTAAATATAAGACTTGTTTGGCTCTCTTCATTAGAATAATCCCGAAATCTTTCCATTATTGTCTACATCAATATCTAAAGCAGCAGGATGTTTAGGAAGGCCCGGCATGTCTAAAATTGAACCAGTTGCTACCACAATAAAGCCAGCCCCATTTTTAAGCGCAAGATCTTTAACATGGAGAATAAAATCTTCTGGAGCTCCAAGGATCTTCTTTTTATCGGTAAAACTATACTGCGTTTTAGCAATAATCACTGGTAATTCATCTTTGCCCATCTTCTTAATTTCTGCTAATTGTTTCTTTGCCGTATCAGAATATTCAATATCCTTGGCATGATAGATCTTATGAGCAATTTTGGCGATCTTATCTTCTACAGAATCTTCTGGCTTATAAACAGGCTTAAAGTCACTAGCTTTACCAGTTAACTCAACAACCTTTTCAGCTGCTTGGATTCCTCCCTTTGAACCTTCATCATGGTAAGAAACAATTTCACATTCAAAGCCATCATCTTGAACTAATTCTTTTAATTTGTTCAATTCCTGGTCAGTATCACTGGCAAACTTATTAATCAAGACAATTACTGGAACACCATAATGAGCCATATTTTCCATATGACGCTTCAAGTTAGCAAATCCCTTTTCTAAAGCAGGGATATTTTCTTCATCTAAATGATCTGTGCTTTCTTCAGCTTGATACTTTAATGCTCTTACAGTTGCTACTACTACAACAGCATCTGGACGTTTATCTAAGTGGTTTGATACAAAGTCCATAAACTTTTGCCCACCAAGGTCTGCGCCAAAACCTGCCTCAGTTAAAACATAATCACTTAAATGTAAGGCTGTGTTAGTAGCAATTACTGAATTAGCACCATGAGCGATATTTGCAAATGGTCCCCCGTGTACAATTGCCGGAGTATGTTCAAGCGTTTGAACTAGGTTAGGCTTTAATGCAGTTGATAATAAAGCAGCAATTGCTCCTTCAAACCCTAAGTCTTTAACATAAACAGGTTCATCTTTGACAGAAAAGCCAACAAGAATATTTCCAATTCTCTTCTTTAAATCATTAATGTCAGTTGCTAAACACAAAATAGCCATTAATTCATTTGCTACAGTAATTGCAAAGCTAGCTTCATGTTCGATTCCATTAAAACGTGATCCTTGACCGATAGTGATTTTTCTTAAAGTACGATCATTAACGTCAATTCCGCGTTTTAACAAAATACGATTTGGATCTAACTCTAGACTATTGTCTTGATAAATATAATTATCGACTAAAGCAGCTAAAGTATCAATTGCACTAGTTAAAGCATGCATATCTCCTGTAAAATGCAAATTGATGTCTTCCATTGGGATGATTTGTGCATATCCACCACCGGTAGCTCCACCCTTTAATCCAAAAACAGGACCCATTGAGGGCTCTCTTAAAGCAATTAAAGTGTTTTTATGGAGTTGGTTGCGAATAGCATCCCCCAAACCAATAGTAATAGTCGATTTTCCTTCACCAGCAGGAGTAGGACTAATTGACGTAACTAAGATTAACTTTCCAAGTTTTTGGTTCTTCTTAATGCAATTAATACCCTTCCAGCTAATCTTAGCTTTATCATTGCCATAAAGTTCAATCTCCTCTGGCCGAAGGTCAATTTTTTGTGCAATTTCTTTAATTGGTAATTCTTTAGTATTCTGAGCAATCTCGATATCTGACTTCAAATTCATTTCTTCTTTCTCTTAAATGCTAAAAGCAAATAAGTATTAAGCTTACCTTTTGCTTCGTATATGTCAAATGCCTTCCATTGCCACTTAATTTTTAAGTCCTGAAGCTGAATTTTTTGACGGTATGGTAATTTTAACCAATCCCCACTTGCCTCTTTTTGAAAATAAGAATTAAGCCAGGTATAAATGACAATAATTACAAAAATAGTTCCTAAAATAAGCGCAGGATAACTAATTGCCTTGTTACTTTCATACCCAACAATAAAGGCTACAAAAATTAGTGCTAAGAGCCAGGAGTAATAAATTACACCCGCAGCTCCTAAAAAAATAAAATGCTTTTTCATAATTTAGAATTTAGGTCACACCCTATTTATTAATTATCTCTATTGTAACAAAAATAAAGCAGATTTACGTTTTTGTTTAAAGTTGTGTTCTAGACTATAATATTAAGCAAGAACATGGAGGAAATTAATATTATGAAAATCGGCGTTTTAACTGACAGTTCATCTTATTTAACTAAAGAACAATGTGAAAAATATGGTATTGATATACTACCAATTCCAATTATTTGGGACAATAAAGAATATCTCGATTTAATCGATATTGGTTTTCACGAATTTTATAAAAAGCTAAATAGCTCTACAACCCTGCCGACTACTTCTCAGCCATCAATCGGAACAGTTAAAAAATATGTTGAAAAGTATGTTGCTGAAGGATATACAGATTTAATTATTATTACGCTCTCAAGCGGTATTTCTAGTTTTTATAGTAATGTCTTAAGCGTAGCAAATGAAGAAACACGTATTAATATTCATCCCTTTGACTGTAAAATCACATGTGCTGGAGAAGCAGATGCAGCAATCTTAGCTGGTCGACTGGTTAAAGCGGGTGCTGATATTAATCTAATCATGCACGATTTAAAAGATCTACGAAATACTACTGACGTTAGATTTATGGTAGATAGTCTTAATCACTTAAAACGAACTGGACGTTTGTCAAATGCTGCTAGTTTTGTGGGTTCTATTTTAAAAATTAAACCCATCTTATCTATGGACGTTCAAAACGAAGGTAAAATTTCTGCAATTGCTAAAGAAAGACAGTATAAACGTGCTTATAATCATATTAAGAAAGACTTTAATCGCCTAACTGCTAATATGCCTTATCCAATTCAGCTAACAATTTTTCATGCTGATGATGAAAAAAGAGAAGCTGCATGGGTTAATGATTATCAAGCAAGTTTTCCAAAAGTTAAAGTTGATCAGAGTATTATCGGTCCAGTTGTTGGAGTTCACGTTGGTCAGCATACTATGGCAATGATTTGGTGTCGTGACTTAGATTCTTACTTTGATAAGAATGGGCAACCACTCTTAAATATTAATTCTCAAGCAGTCGAAGATTAAAAAAAGCAAGTACTACAAACTTCATGTAGTACTTGCCTTTTTTATTTAATCTGACTTTTTGTAACTTTTTTAATACTTAATTTTCACGTGTAAGTTATCATGCGCAGAAGTATCATATAAAGTCTGCAAATATAACTCATATTGGGGATTTTCTGAAATTAGTCGTTGATAGATTTCAGACTTCTTTAGCTTCTGTAGTTCGTCAAAATTGATATGATTCTTGCCAGTAAAGAAATGATAATTCATTTCGCCAAAAAGACGCCCCATCTGTCGAACGCTCGTTAAATCATCATGATTTCGATACAAGTCTTTTTGCATTAACTCTGCAGAAATAGTCCCTAACTGAATATTTTCTAAATAGTCATGAAAATGAGTTAAAGTCCAATTTAGCTTTTCTTTATCAGTTAGATAGTCTCGCATCTTAAAATGGTGACATGTATAGCTAATTTCTTTTGGAGAAACTTTAACTACCCCATAGACCTGATCATTAGAGCAAAAACTTGCGGTTACAACTTCCATTGCTGGACATGAATTTTGGGGTGGCATGATATTTTGAGCATGAATATGACCAGAAAAGACTAGTTTCACATTATATTGAGCTAATAACTTACGTAATTCTCGATAGTCGTCAACTACATAACCTTTATTTACAGCCGGATTATGTGCATATAGATTATGATGCATACAGAAAATCACGCGTAAGTTATGCTGACTAGCATATTGAAGTTGCTCTTTAATCCACTTTCTTTGCTCTTTTCCTAAAAAAACTGCTGTAGCTGGGGCAGTAGCTGATTCTTCTTTTCCATAATCATTTGAATCCGCTAAAATTAACAAATAATCTGGATTCAGCTGAACACTATAAGCTAAAGAACTACTATCAACACTAACTGCAGTTTCATAAGAAGTTCTAAAAATATTGCGCCACATTCTAGGACTAATTTGCCCAGCATAATATTGCTTTTTACCATGAAATTCTCTTGCCCATCCATCATAAATATCGTGATTTCCAGGGAGAACAAGAAGTTTAGTTTTAGTCAAAGGCTTGAAAATCTCAGCAAATCTCTCAGCTGAAACTCGCTCCCCATTAAAAGTTACATCCCCAGTAACAATAATTGCGGCAGGCTTCTTTTCTTCTGCCATTCTAACAAAAGCACTAAGAGCAGTTTCTTGATAATAAAGATCTTTACCTTGACTAGTTTTTTGCATTTGAGAAAAAGCTTGACCATCATCATGTAAACTATCTGCAATCAGATGGGTATCGCTAATGACCCAGAAGCTCGTTTTTTTGTCTTGCGTTAACATTTTTATCTCTTATTTGCCCAATATTGATAATAATCTGTTCTTAAATTACCATTGTAAAATTTTCGTTTTTTAGTAGCTCTAGCACCAAAGAATTTTTCAAATTGTGGATCTGAAGTTAAATAATACTGACTAAATGAAGATAGCGGACGCAAAGTTTGTCCCATTTCTTCATAAATCTTTTCAGCTGCCTCACGATCTTTCAATCGCTTACCATAAGGTGGATTAGCAATAATTACCCCATTTTCCAAATCAGTCGCAAAGTCTTTTACAGCAACTTGCTTAAACTTAATATCTTGTAATACGCCAGCATTATGAGCATTAACCTTAGCAATTTCTAAAATTGACTGATCAATGTCGCTTGCTAAAATTGGTGCATGTTCTGTCTTTTCCTGCGCCTTAGCTTCATCCACTAATTCTGGATGAAGCTGCTTATTAAACCAGTCAAAATTATCAAAAGCAAACTTTCTCCAAATACCTGGAGCTACATTTTTCGCTTTGAGAGCAGCTTCGATTGCAATCGTACCTGATCCAGTCATGGGATCAATAAAAGGATGAGATCCATCAAATGGTGTTAATTCAATTAATCCAGCTGCGAAATTTTCCTTTAAAGGTGCTCCACCATGTTCTACCCGGTATCCACGTTTAAATAAACTCTGACCAGTTGTATCCAAACTTAACCGTGCTACATCCTTATAAATATGAATATCTAAAGGATACTCAGCGCCACTTTCAGGTAAAAAGCCACGTCTACGATATTGATCGGTCAGCTTATCTACAATTGCTTTTTTAACAATTGATTGCACATCAGGCTCAGAATGCAATTTACTGCGAACGCTTCTTCCCTTCACAGGAAATTGTGCATCCACTGGTAACAATTCGGCCCAATCATAGCTATAAACTTCATCGTACAATTGGTCAAAACTAAATGCCTTGAATTCTTTTAATAAAATTTTGATTCGATCCGCACTTCTAAGCCATAAATTGGTCCTTACGATATCTTTTTGTGTACCTTTAAAAAATACACGCCCATTTTCAGTATTAGTTTCATAGCCTAGATTGTTTAGCTCTTTTGCAACAACGCTTTCAAAGCCAGCGCCCATTGTCGCATATAATGTGTATTCTTTCATTTTTATTCTCTATCTATACTAAATTTTTTTATAAAAAAAGGCTGAGCCAAAGCTCAACCCTAACCTACAAATCTCTATAAGCCACGTTCTGTTCCAATAAGATTTGGTTGAATCTTATCTTCAGCGACCATCTATCTTCATTAAAAATGACTTCGTCTTTAGTTCATTTACTTAGACGAAAGCGCCCCTACCAAATTTGGGTTGCCCGCTTGCAGGGTTTACCTCGTTCCACCAGCAAAGTTTCCCTTGCTGCTTCGTCACTGTGGCACTTTTCAGGATAGTCACACATGTCAAAAAATGATTTAGTGCTTTTTCCGCCGTAACTTGCTAAAAACAAGTCCCCCAGCTTATTGGGCTGAGTACAAAAACTACAAGCATCTCAGCTTGTGCGTGCGTGGACTTTCCTCAGCTAGTATAAGCTAACCGCGATCGCTCGAAATTTGCAATAACAATTATATCATAGTTTTAATTAGCTTGGTAAGTTCTATCTTGTTGATTCATTCTTTGCTCAAGGTTGTAAACTTTACGCTCTAAAGTAGAAATCCGCTGAATCATAGCTACGTTAGTAGTTAATTCAGGAGTTTCTTTTTCTTCATTGGTGCTACTTACTATAGGTTTCTGGATATTATGAGGAGTATATGTCTTAACATCATCCTCAACTTCTTCATTTTTGAAATCTAACTTAGGAGCAGTATTTTGTGTTGATGCTTGTTTTTGTTGAGCTTTTAACTCACTAATTTGTGTCTGCAAATCTTCAATAATTGTCGCAAAAGTACTATAGTCAGAAATAATCGTATCAAGGTATGAATCTACTTCATCTGAATCATACCCCTTCATTTTGGTTCTAAATTGTTTTTTTAAAATACTTTGTGGATTTAGTTGAATATCATTTAAACTTGCCATTTATTTCGTCAAACTCCTTAATTGCAGACTAATGTCTGTCTTTAATTTAGGCGATAAGGTGTTAACTAGTTATTAGCTCAATGGCACTCACCATATCGTATATATTTAGTATAAGTTATAAATTTTCTTCAAGCAATAATAGTCCCTGTTTCTAAAAAATTTCTTATTAAATTAGTCTTATATAAGCTAAAAAATTTACTTTTAAAATCTAATAAAAATTATTTTCTTGTCGATGATTTTCTTCATACTCTTCTGCTGATTCTTGTAAATCATAAAAATCAATTATATCTACTGGGTACTCATGCCCCTCTTGATATTTTTGGATGGCCTCGTAATCATATTTAGGCTTACCAGGATGTTCAGGATCATAAATTAAAACTGCACGGTCGGTATGTTCCAACATGAAACTTTGATAATTTTTTAATTGCGCTGGACTCATATATGGATAATTTGAAGTTGAAGCGGTGAAGTCAACTTGTTCGGTTAAATTTTGATACTTCATCTGATTATTTTCATTCCATCTTTTAGAAAATTCTAAGTAAGGCGTCATCAAAGCCGTGTGAACGCTATATTCATTCTGAAGTTGAATTGCCGCCTCCAGCGCCCATTGTTCAATTCCTAAATTTGCGCCACTAATTATCCAGTCAATTTTTCCTTCTTCAAGTAAACTTTTAAAATAATTAGTTAAAGCATATTTAATTACAGTTAACTTAGGATCCTTATCACTAAAGATACTTAATTCATATGAACGATATCCAGTAACCCATAGACGCTTCATTGATGATCCTTTCTTTCTCTAAAAATGATTTAAAATCTTTGCTATAATGCTAAACAGGAGTGATGTTGATGGTAAAATATCCAACAGGCAGTTTAACACATTATACTAAAGATCAAACTGACCTTCTGCATCCAAGAAAACAAAAGCATCGCAAAGATGTCGTATTTTCTGATCGTGGAATGAACCTGGAGCAACAAATTAATGAATCTAATAAGTATTATCTTCTTGAAGATATTGCTGTAGTTCATAAAAAGCCAACTCCGGTTCAAATTGTCAAAGTAGATTATCCCAAACGTTCTCGAGCAGTCATTAAAGAAGCTTACTTCAGGCAAGCATCTACAACTGACTATAATGGCGTTTATCAAGGTCGATATTTAGATTTTGAAGCTAAAGAAACGAGAAATAAAAGATCTTTTCCTTTGAAAAACTTTCATGAACATCAGATCATCCATCTTGAAAGATGTTTAAAGCAAAAAGGGATTTGTTTTACAATCATCCGTTTTGTAACTCTTAATCGCTATTTCGTAACTCCAGCGAGTTTTGTAATTAAAGCTTGGAAAACACCGCATAAGAGTTCGATGACAATTCAAGAGTTGATTAATAATTCAATTGAAATTAAAAGCGGATTTCGACCAACACTTCCTTACTTGGATGCGATAGATAATTTTATAGATAGGAACAAAAAGAATGGCAGATAACAATCAAAAGCCAACTAATTCTAGAATGGCTAACCTTCACCCCGAAGGTAAACCGCGTAAAAAAATTTGGCTACAAATAATTAAATGGTTCTTTATTGTAGCAATGTTAATCATCGTTTCTGGGGTAGGACTATTTGCGTATTACGCTAAAGACGCTCCTAGCATTTCACAAGCTCAACTTCAAAGCGGCGGAACGAGTAGCCTTTATACTCGAGATGGAAAATTTCTTCTTTCTTTAGGTTCTGAAAAAAGGACTTACGTCAATAATGATGAAATTCCTAAAGAGCTCAAAAATGCTATTGTCTCTGTCGAAGATAGACGTTTTTATAAAGAAGGAATTGGACTTGACCCAATTCGAATTGTTGGCTCTGTCCTAGTTAACGCTAAAAGTAAAGGCGTTGCTGCCGGTGGATCAACTATCACTCAACAATTAGTTAAGCTTTCTGTTTTTTCAACCGCTGCTTCGCAAAGAACCCTTCGAAGAAAAGCCCAAGAAGCATGGCTCTCAATGAAAGTTGAACGAGAATTTAGTAAAGAACAAATTTTAGAGTTCTATATTAATAAGGTATACATGAATTACGGTAACTATGGAATGGGTACTGCAGCAGATTTTTACTATGGCAAGGATCTAAAGGATCTTGACTTAGCACAAACTGCCCTTCTTGCAGGGATGCCTAATGCACCAGTTACCTATGACCCATATGTTTACCCAGAAAAGGCTAAGTATAGAAGAGATATTGTTTTAAGAGCAATGCTTAAAAACGATAAGATTACTAAATCCCAATATACACAAGCTGTTAATGAGCCAATCACTCAAGGATTACAACCTAAGAAGAACAATGCAACTTCAGAACTAAGAAAGGTTGATGATCCATACATTAAAGAAGTAATCAGCGAAGTTAAAAGCAAAGGATTTAATCCTTATAATGACAACTTAAAGATTACTGTTAATATTGATCAAGATGCTCAACAAAAACTTTATGATCTAGTAAACAATGGATCGGTTCCATTTACTAACGATAAGATGCAAGTTGGTGCAACAATTATTGATCCAAGAACTGGACATGTTATTGCCATTATTGGCGGACGCAAGCTCCCCTCTGTTCAATTAGGTTTAAACCGCGCTGTTCAAACTGGCCGTTCAACTGGATCCACTGTTAAACCGGTATTAGACTATGGTCCAGCAATTGAATATCTTAACTGGCCAACTTCTCATATATTAGATGATTCTAAGTATGTTTACCCTGGTACTAATATTCAACTTTATGACTGGGATAATAAATACGAAGGCAAAATGACTATGCGTCATGCTCTAGAACAATCAAGAAACGTTCCTGCAGTTAAAACCTTAAGTAAGGTTGGGGTTGCACGTGCATCACTCTTTGCAAGAAAACTCGGCGTTAACGTTCCTTCTGATTCTGGCTTATCAGTCGCAATCGGGGCTAATGCTTCTTCTCTTCAAATGGCAGGAGCTTTTGGTGCCTTTGCTAATAATGGTGTTTACCATAAGCCACAATTTGTTTCTAAAATTGAAACGCCAGATGGTTTAACTAGAAATTATGATAGCAGTGGTACTAGAGTCATGAAGGAATCAACAGCATATATCATGACTGATATGCTTAAGGGTGTGTTAACTAAAGGTTCTGGTACACAAGCTCGAATTAAAAACTTATATGAAGCGGGTAAAACTGGTACTGTTAAATATTCAGATGAAGAATTGGTAAAATATCCTCAATACAAGAATTCGCCAAAAGATTCATGGTTTGTTGGTTACACTAAACTTTATTCAATGGGGATTTGGACTGGATATGATAATTTGAAAGATGGTACCCCATCAGGCGTTGGCTCTTCTTCAGCTCAACTTCTATATAAGCAAATGATGTCTTATCTCATGACAGACAAAGCTAATAAAGATTGGACAAAGCCAAGCACAGTTGTTAGACGCAGGATTGCAAATGGTACCCAAGATAAAGTAGTTTCTCCTACTGCAAGCAATTCAAGCTGGCAATTATTTGTCAAAGGTCATGCACCCAAAAATCCTTACAGTGAAGTAACCGTCGATAAACGGAAAGATGAAGATGACGACGTTGACACAAGATTTGATACGGAAGATGATACATCATCTAAGGGGCAATCTCATTCTCAAAGTAGCTCTTCATCAAGTCATGCTGAACAACAATCATCAAGTCAAAAGCAGTCATCTACTTCTAATAACAATAATTCAAATAACCAGAATCAAAACAATAATCAGCAGACGGAAAATAAATCTAACAATCAAAATAACAATTCCCAACAAAATACAAATAACCAAAATAATCAAAATCAACAACAAAATCAGGGAAATAATTCCAATAATAATCATTAATTATTGAAATTAAACAAAAGCTCCAGAAGAATCATATCAAATATGACTTCTGGAGCTTTTTTGCATATATTTTAATTCAAAAATCACTTTAAAGGTGGTAAAAAAGAATAAGGATCTTGATCTTTAGTTCTAGCTGGCATTGTATATCGACCAAATAAAATCATTGCATGATGTGTACGAATCCATTCTTCTTTTGGCAGTAACTCTTCAAGACGTTGTTCTACCTCATGCGGAGTAGCTTTTTCTCCCACTATTTTAAATCTTTTAGAAATCCGAGATACATGAGTATCAACTGCAATTGCAGGTATTTTAAAACCTTCTGCCAAAACAACATTAGCCGTTTTCTCACCTACTCCTGGTAGTGTCATTAAAGTCTTTTTATCCTTGGGAATTTCACCATTAAACTTATCTGTAATAATCTGTGCTGTTTCCTTTAAATGCTTAGCCTTTGTACGATACAAACCAATCGTGTGAATATGTGCTTCGATATCTTTAATACTAGCTTGGGCTAAACTAGCACTATCAGGATAGTCACTAAAAAATTTAGGTGTTGTTTTATTAACCATCTTATCAGTAGTTTGTGCACTCATTAAAACCGCACAAAGCAAATGAAACTTTGTATCCCAGTGAAGTTCTCCTTTTGCATCCGGATAAAGAGACAAAATTCTTTTTAAAACTAATCGAGCTTTTTCGTCTGACAATAATTTTTCCATTTAATCACCTAATTTCGTTGAAGGAAGTTTTTAATTTGGTCTGTAGTTGTAAGACCGTGTCGTTGCCAATTTAGTAAAATTCGATCAACATACTTAAAATTATATACCTGCGCTAAAATTGCTTCACGCAGAGCCAATTTAACTATTTCTGGATTGTAATGATCTATATTAAGCCAAGCAGCAATTTCTTGCTTTTCAATTGGACTTAAAAGGCGTCCAAATTCAATCTCGAATTGTCTTACTAATTCTTGCAGTGGATTTACTGATTCTCTTTTTTTTGTTCCTTCTCCTGAGTAAACTTCATCGTAAGCATTCGTATCTCTTTCATCAATAATTGTGTCTAATTTTTGATATAAAGGCTTGAGATCATAAAAATTTGTAATTCGACCTTCACTATCTCTCTTTTGCCCTAATTCAAGCAGTTTTTTATCAATTAAATCCTGAATTAGCTGCGAAACTTCGACTGGCGACAAATTCATTCTTCCTGATAAATCATTATCACTTGGGAAAAAATTATTTGCTTGTTTGAATGATTCTAATTGCAATAAAAGCATTGCTTCAATTTCAGATATTTTTAAAGAGGGATAGTAACGTAAGAGACTATTAGAAATGACTGTAAAGCCTTCATTTTGGATAGCCGCAAAAGACGCCATACACTTTTCCTTTCAAAAAAAGCTGAACTAAAATAGTTCAACTTTTTATATTATATTAAATTATCGATTATGGTTGCATTCTGTTAATTAATCTTGGGAATGGAATAGCTTCACGAATATGATCTAACTTACAAATCCAAGCAATCGTACGTTCAAATCCCATACCAAAGCCAGAGTGAGGAACACCACCAAATTTACGTAAGTCAAGGTACCATTGGTAATCTTCTAAGTTTAGTCCTGCTTCTTCAATTTGCTTTTTCAAAATTTCGTAGTTTCCTTCACGTTCAGAACCACCAAAAATTTCACCGTATCCTTCTGGCGCAATTACGTCAGCACATAAGTATTCTTTAGGATTATCAGGATTCTTCTTCATATAGAAAGGCTTAATTGTGGTTGGATAGTTAACGATGAAGACTGGACGATCAAATTGTTCTGAAATATATCCTTCATCTGGAGCACCAAAGTCGTCACCCCATTTAATATCACGACCAGCTTCTTGAAGCATTTTAATAGCATCATCGTAAGGAAGACGAGTAAAGTTACCTTCAGTAGTTGGACGTAATTTTTCAGGATCTCTACCCAAGATTCTCAATTCATATTCATTGTTTTCAAGAACTTGCTTAACCATATATGCTAAGTATCTTTCTTGAATATCTAAAGATTCATCTTGATGCATCCATGCCATTTCTGGTTCCATCATCCAAAATTCTGTCATATGACGACGGCCTTTAGATTCTTCTGCTCTAAAAGTTGGACCAAAAGTAAAGATCTTGCCGTAAGCCATAGCGCCAGCTTCACCGTATAATTGACCAGATTGTGACAAGTATGCGTCATTGTTAAAGTATTCTACATGGAATAATTGTGTAGTACCTTCTGGAGCTGAATGCATGAAAATAGGCGCGTCAAACTTGATAAAGCCCTCTTTTTCAAAGAAGTCAACAGTAGCTTTAAACATAGTATTTCTAATTTGCATAATAGCAAATGGGCGTTTAGATCTTAACCATAAGTGACGGTTATCAAGTAAGAAATCAACACCATGTTCCTTGTTACCGATTGGGTAGCCCTCGTTATTAGAAACAATTTCTAAATCTGAGATTTGAATTTCATAACCGAAGTGAGAACGCTTATCTTCGTGAACAGTACCAGTAATATAAAAACTAGCTTCTTGACGTAAAGACTTAGCTGCTTCAAAAACTTCTTCAGAAACATCATTCTTACGAACAACACCTTGGAAAAATGCAGTTCCATCACGTAATTGCAAGAAGATAATCTTACCACTTGATCGTTTATCAGTTAACCAAACATGCATCTTAACTTTTTGGTCTACATGTTTAGAAGAATCTTTAATTGAGATTAATTCTGTCATTACTTACCAACCTTTTTAATTAAATTTAATTTTATTATACTAAAAAATTGCCTATTAGTTTAACAAATTTACAAATTGTCCGCATAAGCTAATTCTTTTCCGCTTTTAAAGTTATAAAGGACATAGCCGTAATTGCCATTTTTCTTATGATAAGTCACTTCCCAGACTGGCATCCCTTTATACCAACCTAACTGACATTTAAGATTATCATGTCCAGGATGAGCACTATTAAAAATCTTTAGGATTTGTTCTTCGCTTTTTCCTTTATTTGCTTGATAAAGGTAAGCTTTTTTGCTTTTTGGCAAATAGATGAAGTAATACTTCTTTCCCTTCTTACTAGTCCCGGCTAAACTGTTACTTTCTACACTTCGACTCAAATGATAATTTTTGGTGATTGTAGTAATTGGTGTTTTTTCAAGTGCAATTTCATTAGTTTGTTTTGCTTTATCACTTGCCGGCTTAGTTGCAAAGTAAAATACAAAACACAAACATAAGTATATTACTGCAATAACTCCGACCACAATTCCAGTAATTTTAAGCCCTTTTTTTACATATTTATTCATTCTGCTTACTATTCCTTAAAACATTTAGTAGTTGTTGTTTGCTGACCTTTTTTGCACTCACAGGAAGGCCAGCTAAAAACTGTTCACCATAAGATTTATTCCAAACACGTTGATCTAAAATTATAAAGATGCCATGATCACGTTCATTTCTGATTAAGCGACCACAGCCCTGTCTAAAGCGTAAAATAGCTCGCGGCAGTGTATCAACTTCAAAAATCTTATCAGCACCAACCTGCTTTTTTAAACATTCTGTTCGCAACTTTACTTCTGGTTGATCAGGAGATTCAAACGGTAAGCGCGTAACAATTGCCAAGTCTACCCCGTTATGCTTGAAGTCGATTCCTTCCCAGAAACTATTAGCCCCAAGCAAAACGGCTTTTTCAGCAATTCCAAAACGTTTAGCAATTTTTTCATTTGAACCAGTTAATCCTTGAGCTAAAATTTCATAATCTTTTAAATTATTACTTTCACTTAACTTACTAAAGACATCACGAATAACATCTAAATTTGTAAACAAAACCAAAATATGATTGTAATTCTTAATCTGTGTAAGCAAATTACTAATAAACTCCTCATATTCGGGACTATTTGGATCTTCAGGCGCATCGTTATCAGAGAGAGCATAAACTTTTAAATGCTTCTCCACCTTAAAAGACGGCTTAGCACGATAAGTTAGCGTTTTTTTAGGATCTAAATATAGATTTTTGATTGTATATGAAAAATTATCTTGCTGCGCTAAAGTAGCTGAAATAAACAATTTTTTATCAAAATATTGATATAGTTGTTGCACTTCTTCTTCAGGATCAAGCATTAACCAAGTTAAATTAGTTGATAAAGGATCATCTTCGTTACTGATTTCCAAAACAAATCCTTCGTGATCTAACTTCTGCGGTTCGCTTAGTTGATCCAATAAAAGATAATTCTGCTCTGAATAATAGTCAAGATGGTCTATCTCTTCTTGCAAGTCCCTTATTAAAACATCATCACTAGTCAAAAGATTCTTTTGCTGATGATATAAAAGAAATAATAATTGATTTGTTTCTTGACGAACAATTTCAATATTATCCTGCATTTGACTTAACAACTGTTTAAACTGAGGAACATTTCTAAATAAATCCTGTCCTTGAAAGCCTAAACTAATTGCATTCTGTCTTCTTTCTTCCCGACTTGTAGCAAAATTTCGATTATCATAAAGGGCTTGCTGAACTTTGTTTATCGAATGAATTAAATCCGTAGTATTTTTCTCAAGTTTATCCAAAATTATCTTAAACTCGATATTATTACCGAATCTAACTTTTGCACTGTCTTCTGCATAAAAAAGCAAGTTGCGCAAATGGCTACACATACCCCAAAAGCTTTCAAACTGCAGCGAATCATTTCTTGAACTTGCCACGTTTTCAACAAAACGATGTGCCTCATCAACAACTAAAAATGGATTTTGTCCCCAAATTGAGTCCATATAATGGTTTGCTAAATAAGCATGATTCGTAATTAAAATATCAGCTTGCTCTTGTCTGCTTCGAGCAAGATTCCAAAAATCGTAATCTGCAAATGCAGTTCCAATTCTTGCATCCCCGGGATGCTCAATTGCCGCAAATAATGGCGCTTGATAATTAGTTAACTGCAGTTCATCTAAATCACCAGTTTCAGTTTCAGTGAGCCAAATCAAAATTCCCATTTGTAAAATCAGAGTTTGCTGGATAGCATTATCAGTTTGATATAGTGAATTATAGAAACCATCTAAATCTAAATAGTGACTACTTGACTTAACAATCTGAGCATCTAAATCTAAATGAGTTACTCTTAGAAGCTGCGGTATCTCTTGTTTCAATATTTGTTCTTGCAAGACCTTCGTAGGCGTTGCTACAACCAATTTTCTACCTGAATAAAGCTCATACGCATAAGCCATTAAATAGCTAAAAGTTTTTCCACTTCCATTTGGCGCTTCAACTACTAACGAGTTGTCCGTATCACTATAGACAAATTCATGCAGTCGATTAATTAAACTTACTTGACCACGTCTAAAACGCAAATTTTTCTTAAATAGTTTCTTCTTCTCCTCATCACTTTGAGGAAACTCGCCTTTGCTTACGGCTCCAATATGACGCAAAGGTACAATTTGTTTCTTAAGAATTAAATGCTTTACTTGAATTAAATCTTTGTCTAATGGTCTCTTTGTTTGACGAGCAACTTGTCCTATTTCATAAAAAATATAATCAGTATCTCGCAATAATCCTTTAGATAAAGAAGTTAAAGTATTTAACGTTGCCTGAGGAAGAGCTTCAAGTTTTTTAATAACTTTTAGCAGTAATTTAGCTGTTACTAAAGCATCTGAATCAGCGCGGTGCGGATTTAAATGCTTAATTTTTAAACGAGCAGTTAAGTCACGTAATTTGTAGGATGGAAAAGTTGGAAAAGCAATTTGAGCTAATTCAACTGTATCAATTGCCTTTCCTGTTAATGGCTCTAAGCCAGCATTTACTAATTCATAGTTCAGAAAAGGAAGATCAAAATTAACATTATGTGCAACAAAAATTGTATTCTCTAAGATTTTTCGAATTTTAGGAGCATAGTAATTAAAATCGCGTGCTTGAGCAACATCTCTATTACTAATATGAGTTAAATTTTCAACAGCTTGAGGGATTTCACGATGAGGATTGATTAAGAATGAATATGTTTTGACTACCTTACGCTTTTTGATGATTGCACAACCAAATTGAATAATATGATCGCCTTGATTACGCTGCGTGCCTGTAGTTTCAAGATCGACGACCGCAAAAACATCATCTGTAAAGGCTTTTTTCATAATAATCTCCCTTCTATTCTGTTTCTAGTCTACTGGGACCACTTTCCTTGCGTCAAGCAAAATCAAATATTTTCCAATAACCTTCTTATCATTATTCATTTCATTTAGAGCTTGTTCATATAGCCGTAGCTGTCCGGTATATTTTTGCTTAATTTTTTCAATTGCTTGTTCTTCGTTTGTTTTATCGACAAAATCAGTTTTGTAATCGAATAAAATAAGACCATCTTTTGCTTCAAAATATCCATCCACCGTTCCATGAACTAAAACCTTCGCAGATGGATCAGAAAAGTCATTAAATAATTCACTAGCATTAACGAGACTTGAAAATTGGCTTTCTCTATGTAATTTATCCGGTTGCTTCCAAAATTCTTTAGCAAAATCACTCATTACAAACCAATTTAAAGCTTCTTTAGACAAATGCGGAACCATTAAAGAATTCAGTTTTCCTAATTCAACGAGCTGATCGATTTCTTGATCTAAATTTTCTTGGTCTTTATTACCTTCATAATTATAATATTGCAAAACTAAGTGCATTGCCGTCCCTATTTCAGCACCAGTAAATTTTTGTCCCTCTAAAAAGGTTGGTGTTTCATCAATTGGTTGTAAATAACGATTACTTGAAGATATAAGACGAGAGTTTTCAAGCTCTGTATCTATTGGATCATTAAAGGCTTTTTTAATTTCAGATACAGACTGATAAGCTGTAGTCTTAGTAGCATCTTCAAATGGATACTTAAAGTTGTACAATTCTTTAACTACCTTGTTTACGTTAGAATTTACTTCTTGGCTATCCTCATTTTGATCTTTAATTTTCTCAGGCTCCAAGTCAAGATTGAATTTTAAATAATAGAGCTTATCTTGTTCTTCTAAAGCAGAGGTCATATCTCGAATAGTTTGATCAAATTCATGTTTTTGCTCTAGCTTTGGTCCTAAAAAATCAAGCGGTGATTGAGCATTAATCTTTTTAACTAATGGAATTATATCTTTCTTTTGATCAAGCTCACTCACCCATTTTTTTCGTTTGTTTTCAATTTCGTTCACGCTTGCCACTAAGATCAATTTCTGCTGTGCTCTAGTTAAGCCAACATATAAAATTCTTGCTTCTTCTTCAAGCATTTGTTGTCTTTTTTGAACATCAGCTAATGATTTAACTAAAGAATCAATACGATAATTTTTTTCTTTTATCGTTAAACCTAATTCATTCTGACTAATTGTGAAATTTCCACTTAAGTCTCTAGTCTGATACTGATGTCCTAATCCCATTACAAATACTATGGGAAACTCTAGTCCCTTAGAAGCATGAATAGTCATTAATTTCACTGCATTATCTGCTTTATCGCTTAAGAGAGGTTGAGCTAAATCTTTTTGATTCTTTCTCATTCGCTCAATAAAACTAATGAATTGATACAAGCCTTTAAAACCTGCACTTTCATACGAAGTTGCCCGTTCATACAAAGATTCAAGATTAACTCTACGTTGTTGCCCATTTGGTAAACCAGTGACAATTTCTAAAAGATGTGTTTTTTCGTAAATACTCCAGATCAACTCAGAAATTCGGTGCGTAGCAGCAAATGAGCGAAGAGTTTCAAGCTGCTGTAAAAATTCTTTACATTTCTTTCCTAGAGACGAATTAACTGATGCAAAGCTAGTAAGCGCAGTATAAAAATTGCCAGCTGGAGTTTTAACGCGAATTTGTGCAAGTTCTGGTTCTTTGAAGTTAAATAGGGGTGATCTCATTACAGCTACTAGAGGAATATCTTGCTGAGGGTTATCAATCAACCTTAAGTAATTCATAATCATAATCAACTCAAAAGTTTGAAAATAATTTTGCGCATCAGTAACAAATAAAGGTAAATCAGCTTTGGCAAATTCTTGCATTACCTGCAAGTTATCACTTCTAGTTCTTGTAATAATTGCAATATCTGAATACTCAAGTGGCCTTTTAAGCTGCGTTCTGCGATCCCAAACTTGAAAATTTTCTGCTTTTAATTGCTTAATTCTCGCAATTACCATCTGAACTTCGCTAAAATCCATTTCATCGCCATATTGATCTTCATAAGCCGACTGGGTTTGTTTTTTATCGGTAAAAATATATTCACTTGCTGTCGGCAAATCTGATGGATAATAGCTAGCTCCGAACTGTAATTGGCCTTCTTTTTTATAATCAATACCACCAAAATTAGTTGTCAAAATTGGATTAAATAAGTCATTAACTGTTTTGGTGACCCTTTTGGTTGATCTAAAATTATCAGCTAGGATGATTTTTTCACTATCATTATCTTTACCATAAGTATGATACTTACTCAAAAAGAGGTCTGGCCGTGCTTGCCTAAAGCCATAAATTGACTGCTTGACATCCCCAACCATAAAAAGCGTGTTCTGCCCCTTCTTTTTAATGGCTTTAATGATATTTTCTTGAAGTGCGTTCACATCTTGATATTCATCAATCAAGATCTCGTTAAATTTTTCTTGATAATATTCTTGTGCAATATGTGCATTTGAAGTATCTGTCGTCAAAATACTAAAAGCAAATTGCTCCATATCGCTATAGTCAATCAAATTTTGCTCACGTTTTAATTGACTGAATTTTTGAATCAATTTTTTCTCAGCTGCAACAATTGTTTTAACTATCTTTTCTGACTTTTGCAAAACTGCTATTTGCTCTTTTTCTTCAACCACAAAAAAGCTAGCAAAAATCTTTTTAAGTTGATCGTTCAAGTCTAATTTTAAATCTTGACTATCTTGATATACTTCAATGCTTTCATCTGACCATTTTTTAGACTTTCGGACTGCTTTTTCAAATTTACAATTCATTAAATTAGCACGAATTTCGTTGTACGGTTGGTCAGTATTTAAAGATTCCCAAAAGCTATCTAAACGATTAGAAAAAATGTCATAATTCTCTTTAACTTTAACTAAATCAGAACTATTTATTTCTGGTTCAGCAAGCAGAGCTTCTACTTCTGCTTTTAAATCGGATATTTCTTTAAGTAAAAGAGGCTTTATTTGCTGCTGCCACAAATTAGATCGAATTAAATTATCGCCTACTTCATAGCAAGTCGGCAGATTATCGAGAAACTTCTCATAGTTTGGTTCGGTCGTTGCTGTATTATACAGTTGCAAGAGCAAGTTGCGAGCGCCTTCTGCATCCCGATCCCCTGAGAAATTATCATAAAAATCTTGAAAGTCTTGATTATCTCCTTCAAGATAATCTGCCTCTATCTCACGCAAGGCGCGCTCTTTCAAAAGTTCTGCCTGAGTTTCATCAGTTAAAACACTAAATTGCGGATCAAGGTCAATTACATAGTAAAAACGTCTAATTACATCTAAACAAAAAGAGTCAATCGTAGAAATATTAGCTGTATCGACATCTAATAATTGACTACGTAAAAATTGATTATCAGGTTCAATTTCAAGTTGATCGCTTATCTTTTGTTTGATTCGTTCTTTCATTTCACGTGCTGCGGCCTTAGTGAAAGTAATAATCAGTAAAGATGAGACTGGTGTACCCGACAGAATCTTTTTTAAAACTCGCTCAACTAAAACGGTAGTCTTACCTGAACCAGCAGATGCAGAAACTAAGATATCTTTTCCGGCATCATTAATTGCCTGATCTTGTTCTTTAGTAAAATTTGTCACCTATTCGTCACCATCCAAATCCAGTTTTTCTTTAATTAAGTTTAAAAGCGTCTTCTTATCAATTGCTTTAATCTTATGGTAATTATTTTCTTTTAACATAGCATCAAAGAAGAAAATATCTTTAAAGTCAGAATAAGTTAAGGAACTTTGTTGTCCATAAGTATATGGATCAAGTTTAATCTTACCTGATAAGATTTCACTTCCAGCATTCTTGATTAAGTAAGAGTTATATGCTAACAGCAATTCTAGTTGATCAGGGGTAAAGCTCTGATTTCGTGGCCAGCTAATATCACCATTAACCTTTCTTTTAATGCTGCTATATATTTCCGAAGTAGCTCGATCTTTCTCCATTCCTGGTTCAATTAGGTCCAGAATCTCTTCATCGGCAACTAAAATTCCGTTATACATTAGCTTCTTTGTGCTTTCTTTGAGAAGATCCTTAATTTGATAGTTACTTAGAATCATCTTATCACTACTTAAGCGTTCCAAGCTGCTAGTAATATTTTGATAAAAAGCTCCTAAAACATCTAAGTTTTTACCTTGAGCAAAAAACTTATTATTCTTTTTTAAGACTTCCAAATAAGAAATCATCTGCATTGAAATCCCATTGGCAAAGAGGCCTAAGTCAAATTTCTTCGCAGAAGACTTATAGTCAATTACCTCTCCTAAAACTCGATCATTCACCTTAGCCAGATCAACTCGATCCATTTTTCCTCGTAGATCAACAATCTTCTTTTGATTATTTTCATCTTTCCAGCTATAAGATAGCCCTGTCACTTTTTGATTTTTGCCGAAACTTAATTCCGAATATTGTGGTCTAAAAGTTGTTTTATTTACATTACTATGCCAATAATGGGCAACATTAGATGTAGTTTGGTCTAGCTTATGGAACAAATATTTATTGAATGGATCGTTTAAAAGCTGACGATATCTCCCCTTTTCTTTTAATTCTTCTCGTACTTCAATTAGTAGCTGATTTAACTTACTGTCAGTTAAATCAGCAAAATCCAAGTTTTTTTCCTTAATTTTTTTAACTAAATAGTCAAACGTTTCGTGATAATAATTACCTGCTTGAATTACATCAAGCTCATTTTCAAACCTCTTCTTTAAATGAAGCCCATAATTTAAGAAATATTCAAAAGAATTCTGGTAATAGGTCTCAAGTTGTGAAACTGAAGTCTCTATCCGATCTCCGTATAGTTCTTGGGCCAATTTGGGAGGGAGATTCTCAGGAACATTCTTAAAATTACTTCCTTCAAGCACATTTTGAGCTACTTCGCCTATTTCTTGCTCAGTCAACTCCAAGATAGAATCTACATTAACTTCTTGTTTGCCCTTTAAATAAGTTAAGTAACCTAGACTAGCTTCCGGATTAGTCATAAAAGTTAAAAGATCGCCAGCAGAACTAGGTAAATCATGCTGTGAAAATTCATTTGCCTGAGTTAACCTGAGAAGTTGTTTATAAAAGATAGATGGTTCTAATTGTTCATTTGCCGTATTAATTACAGGATAAGAAATATAAATCTTATCACTAGCTAAACTTAGTGCATTACCAAATTGATAATTCTGATCTAGATTATTAATTTTTTGCTGATCTTCTAAATAGCCACTAGCATTATTTCCATCATTTAGTTGTTCTAAGTTTTCTGAACTAAAGAAACCTGGAATTTTTTCAATCTGCGGCAAATTACTACTTGTTGCCCCAATAATAAATACTTGCTTATAACCTTGTCCTTGAACCATTCCCATTTCAGAGATATTAACTGCATCAAGAGTAGATGGAATTTGTGAAAAATTAGCCTCACTAAATCCGCTAATTAAGAGATCAAAAAATTGTTCTAAAGAAAATTCCTTAGCTACTAATAAGTAGTCCTTTAACAAATCGTTTAAGGTTGACCAAACTTGTTCAGGTTGCTGCGCTAACTGTAAGTCGCCAGCATCATTTGCTTCCTTTCGCCAAGCCTCTAGTCTTTTTGCAACTCGATTTTTAATTAAGAAGTTCCAAAAAATCGTCACTCCAGCTTGCGGATCTTTTTCTGTTTCTATATCTTCAAAAAATTCACTTAGAATACTAATAAAGTATTTACGCAAACGGTCAAGTTCTTCTACCTCTTGCTCTGACTTATCAAGTGCAATTACTTCCGCATCCACAAAACTTTTTAAAGGTTTTTTCCAAAGTTCTCCCTTAATACCATGTGCCAACACAAAGTTTTCAAGTAAATCTACATCATTTTGATAACGCGCTACGCTTTTATACCATTCGGGAATAAAAAGCTGCGTTTTCATTAGAGCAATTACATTATCTGTTTGAAAACCCCGCTTAAAAATTTGCTGGAGATTTTCTACCGCAACGACTAAGGGATGATACTTCATCTCTTTTTGCAGGTCATTGAAGAAAGGAATATTATTTTGACGCAAAATTGGCGTTAAGTAAGTTTCATATTCATTTAGATTTGGCGCTAAAACTAAAAAGTCTTGATAACGATAATTGTTTAAAGCAACTTGCTGGTAGATTGTCCGCGCAACAAAATATGCTTCGGCATATCTAGAATCTGCTTTAACTGGCTGCAAAAACTTACTTAAACTTTCATCAAAACCATTTGTCTTGGTCCAAACTCCATTTAATAGGGAGCTAGGATTAGTTTTAGTAAGTGGAAATTCAGTAGTTTGATAATTTAATTGCTGATTTTGCCAAAAATGCTCTAGTTGTCTAATTGTTCTTTGAACCACATAATCATAGTCTCCTTGTTCCGCTTTACTATCTATTTTGCCAATTTTTGTCTTAAACGCCAAAGTCGTATTCTTAGCTTTTTTTGAAATTAAGCGTACTGAAGTTAATTCTTGCAAGGAAAAATGCGAAAAATCGGAGAAGTAAAATACCATCGTGCTTAAACTATCGCTTTTAGCTAAAAACTCATTAAGCAAGAGCTGCATCTCATCTTTAGTTGCAAATTTTTCAGATAGACGATCAATAAAATCATCATAGATAATTTGCAAATCATGGACTTTATAGCTGGTTTCTTCATTTAATTTTTCATTATCAATGTTTTCTAAGTCAATATTTCCAGCCCGAACCGATAAAATCGCTTCATACATTTGCCTTAAAGCACCAGACGTAATTTGATTTTTATTTTGAAATAGTTTTAATTCGTCCTGATGATCCTTAACAATTTGTTCAAGTAGCATCACACTAGCGGCATCATCCAGAATTTGCGGTAATTTGATTGCTTCATCTTTCAAAAAATACCAGGCTAGTCTTGAAAAAGAAAGAATATGGAGTTTATTAACTGCTACTTGTTTTTTATTTGTTAAAACAGAGAGCTTGCTAAGTGCTCGTACTTCTGTGGTAAACTTAATATGGTTTGGCACGATAATAAAAACATCGTGCGTTTTATCTTGGTAATATGACTTAACAGCTTGATCGATAATCTCATTTTGCAAGTTGTCTACTTGTCTACCAGTAATTACATTAATCATAAGTCTCTAGTCTCCTTAGCAAATATTTTAGCATATGGACAAACGATATAGACTTAATGAAATTTATAATATAGGAACGATAATCGTGAATAAAAAAGTAGAAGTTAAAGCACATGGAAAAGTGATTCTAATTGGTGAACATTCTGTTGTGTATGGATATAATGCACTTGCTTTACCAATCCAAGCCTTAAATATCAGCACAACTGTTGAAGAAACTGCTGGTCCTACATGGATGGATACAAATCACTACCACGGTGCTTTTTTTGTTGCACCAGATGAATATGATGGCATTAAGTACATTGTCAAAACTATGTTGGCTAAAGTTGCTGATGCGCCTGACGTTAAGATTACTTACAGCGGAGAAATTCCAATTGAACGTGGCTTAGGTTCAAGTGCTGTTGTAGCTCTTGGTACAACTAAAGCTTTATCACAATTCTTAAACTTAAATTTGGACCACGATGAGATCATGGAAATTACTAATCATGCGGAAATGATTAACCACGGTAAAGCTTCTGGTCTTGATGCAGCTACCGTTAGTTCAGATTATCTAGTCTTCTTTAATAAACAAGATGGTCCACAACAACTTTCTCAAAAATTAGGCGCTACCCTCTTAATTATGGATACTGGCGAGCTGGGAAATACCAAAGTTGCGGTGCAAGCAGTTAAAAAGCAAATGGATGAAAGTGATCTTAAAAAGAAACAAATTGCTCGTCTTGGTGAGCTTGCTACTGCGACTCAAGAGAATTGGCTCAAGCAAAATGCTGAAGAAATTGGCAAGATTTTTAATGAAGCTCAAAGCATTTTAGCCTCATTCGATCTTTCAACTGAAAAAATTGATAATATTTGTAAAATTGCTAACGACAATGGAGCCTTAGGGACTAAGCTATCTGGCGGCGGCCTTGGCGGAATTGTGATTGCCCTATGTCCTAACCAAGCAACTGCACAAAAAATTGCGCAAAAGTCCCAAGCAAACTTTGATAATTACTGGATTGAGGAAATCTAATGAAAAAAACTGCTCGTGCGCATACTAACATTGCGCTAATCAAATACTGGGGAAAAGCGAATCAAGCCCTGAAAACCCCACTCATGTCTAGTCTATCAATGACCTTAGATGCTTTTTATACTGATACTACTTTTGAACATGATTCTTCATTAACTGAAGATACATTTATTTTAAATGATCAAGAGCAAGGACCTGAAGAAAGTAAACGCGTCTTTAATTATATTCATTTATTACAAGAAAAATTTGGCTTTAATGATCATTTTATAATCAAGTCTACTAACCACGTTCCAACTTCTGCCGGACTTGCTTCGTCAGCATCAGCCTTTGCAGCTTTGGCAACAAGTTTTGCTGCAAGCTATGACTTAGATCTTTCAAGAAAAGATCTTTCGAGATTAGCTCGTCTTGGCTCAGGATCAGCAACCAGATCGATTTATGGAGGCTTTGTCGAATGGCAAAAAGGAATTGATGATGCAAGTTCCTATGCTATTCCAATTGATGAAAATCCAGATCTTGATCTGTCACTCTTAGCACTTGAAGTTGATACAAAACAAAAGAAAATTTCTTCAACGAAAGGGATGAAATTAGCTCAAACTTCTCCTTTCTATCAGCCTTGGTTAGCTAGAAATAAACAAGAAATTGCTGAACTAAAACAAGCGATTAAGGAAAAAGATTTTACTAAAATTGGCAAGCTCAGCGAATTAAGCGCTAATGAAATGCATGCTTGCAACTTAACAGCTAATGAGCCGTTCACATATTTTGAGCCCGAAACAATCAAAGCGATTAAATTAGTAGAAGATTTAAGAAAACAAGGCATTGAATGCTACTATACAATCGATGCTGGTCCAAATGTAAAAATTCTCTGTACCTTAAGAAATAGAAAAGAAATTATTTCAGCTGTTCAGAAATCATTGACTAATGTTAAAATAGTCGTTGCGAGTTTCGGCCCAGGCGTTACTCTGCTTTAGTAATTTGAAAATAAAAAGATTAGAGGAATATTCGTTGATTACAGAACAAGCACCAGGAAAATTGTATATTGCGGGAGAGTATGCAGTTCTTGAGCAAAACTGCCCTGCCATTTTAGTTGCAGTAAATGAATTTGTACGTGTATCTATTGCTAAGAGCACTGGCACTAGTGGTTTAATTCACTCTAAGCAGTATTCTCAAGATTCTATTCACTGGATTCGTAAAGGCAATCAAATGGTAATCGATAATCGTGATAACCCGTTTGAATATATTTTATCTGCGATTAAATTTACAGAACGTTTTTGCTTAGAACAAAAAGTTCCAATGTCTTTATACGACTTACATGTTAATTCTGATCTTGACTCAGCTGATGGTAAGAAGTATGGTCTTGGTTCATCTGCAGCTGTTACAGTTGCAACTGTAAAGGCAATTCTTAATTTTTATGGCTTACATTGTACTAAAGATCTTATCTTTAAGCTTTCAGCTATCTCTCACTATAGTGTTCAAGGAAACGGCTCAGCTGGTGATATTGCCGCCAGTGTCTATGGTGGATGGCTTGCTTATCAAACTTTTGACAAAGTATGGCTTAAGAAAGAATTAGCTACTAAGTCTCTTAGTGAAGTTTTAAATGAAGCTTGGCCGGGTCTAAAAATTCAATTATTAACTCCTCCTGAAGGATTAAATTTAGTAATTGGTTGGAGCCAAAAACCTGCTTCAACTTCACAATTAGTTGATAAGACTAATGCTAAAAAGAAATTTATTAAAACCCAATATGATACTTTCTTAGAGCAATCCAGACAATGCGTTCTTGATATGATTACAGGGTTTAATGAAAAGAATATTGCTTTAATTCAAAAACAAATTCGCCTAAATCGTCAATTGTTAAAGGATTTCGCTACGCTTAATCATATTGCTATCGAAATTCCACGTCTAACGAAATTAATTAATATTGCCGAGCAATTTAATGGTGCTGCTAAGACTTCTGGTGCAGGAAATGGTGATTGCGGCATTGTGATTGCAGATGAACAAACTGATATTGAAGAAATGAAAAATATTTGGCGTGAAAATGGAATTATGCCACTAAACTTTTTAGTTCATTCAATTGCTTAATTAATTTAATACTAGGAAACAATTATGTCACAAAGATCCCAAAGAAAAGAAGAACATCTAGCATTGGCTAAGATGTTTTTTAATAGTAATAAAAATAATGATTTTAATCATATACATCTAATTCGCCCTGCTCTGCCTGAAAGCGCAGTAAGAAAAGAAAGCATTACAACAGAAATGTTTGGCCAAAAGATCAGTGCTCCATTTTTTATCAATGCAATGACAGGTGGCTCAGATGCTTCATATACAATTAATCGACGCCTCGCTAAAGCAGCAGCTAAAGAGAATATTCCCATGGCCTTAGGTTCTGCTAGCATTCTTGAAAAAGAAATTGATCAAATAAAAAGTTTTGAAATTGCTCGGCAAGAAAATCCTGATGGTCTACTTTTTGCTAATGTTAATCCAACTACTAATCCTAAAGTGGCTCAAAAAATTGTCGATGCATTAGATGCCAACGCCCTTCAAATTCACCTTAATAGTGTTCAAGAAGCTGTGATGCCTGAAGGAGACCGAGATTTTCATTGGCTTGATAATCTGAAGGCAATTCGTCAAACAGTCGATGTTCCGATTATTATTAAAGAAGTGGGAATGGGAATTGACCCCGAATCTTTGCGGACTCTCTTGATCAATGACTTTTCAATTATTGACTTAGGTGGTAGTGGTGGAACAAATTTTGCTCAGATTGAAAATGAAAGACGAAAAAACCAAAAACTAATGTTTTTAGAAGACATTGGTCTTTCAACAGTTAAAACTCTGCTTGCTGCACGAACCATTCCGGTTAATAAGACGATTATTGCTGCAGGTGGTATTACCAATGCTTTAGATATTTTCAAGTCCTTAGTTTTAGGTGCACAATATGTTGGGATTGCCAATTATTTCTTACAGTTTGCTAGTCAGGATACCGAATCCTTGATTGTCGCAATTCAAAATCTTAAATACGAATTACGTCTCCTAACTGCCCTATTTGGATTAAAGGATATTGCTGAAGCAGATGAAGTTAAGTATTATCTTGATACCGATTTATATAATTTTACTCGACAAATTTATAATTAAGCTATTTTCTTTAATGACTGCATTGTGCAACCATTTTTTGAAAGCATCGAAAAAAGCTTTTGCATTTTACAAAAGCTTTTTTCTTTTATTCTTTTACTAAGTGAATTTCTCGATCAAATAGATCATGCATCTTTTCATTAAAATTATGTGCAATAAAAACAATGGTTGCCTTACTCTTTAATAAATTATTCAAAATATCCATTGTTGCTTTTTGATCAATTGCACTTGTTCCTTCATCGATCAAAATAATATCGCTATCGTGAACCTTAGCACGAGCCAAAACTATCTTCTGTCTTTGCCCACCAGAAATATTCAATTTATCTAAGTTAAGTTCCTTATCTATTCCCTTATCAAATCTCTTTAGATCCCCGGAAAGATTTACTTCTTTCACAGCCTCAGCTACTTTATTATCTAATTTGTCATTAAACATCGTAATATTATCTAAAATTGAAGCTGGAAAAACTACTGGATCTTGTGGAAGATATCCAATTTTTCTTAAATCCGGAGTAATTTCTTTTCCATTCTTATCTTCAAAGATTACCCTTCCCTTGCTTGGTTTTAATTCACCAAGAATTAGCTTAAACAAAGTTGACTTTCCCGCACCAGAATCACCAGTTAATAAGATCTTTTCCCCTTGCTTAATCTGAAGATCAGGATAAGTTAAACTTTCTCCATTTGGAAATTTTAATCCCAATGATTCTGTTTTAATCGTTGCAGGAGCAACAGAACTGGTTTTACGTGAATGACTTACAGGTGCTGCAGATTCATCTATTTCCTTAACTAGTTTTTTAATTCCTTTCATTTGACCACGGGCATTTGAAATCTGATTAATAGCTTGATTTAAATAAAATCTGAAATTACCAACAACTAAAAGTGCACTAATCTCTAATAAACCATTCTTAACTAAAAGACCCGACAACAAAAAGATAATTAAGCCAAAAATTGCAGAGGCAATACCAGTAATAGCATTAAGCAATTTAGTATAAGTTGTTTGTTTAACATTTGCATCTTCAAGTTTTTTACTTGCTAACTGAGAAACTGAAAATAACTTTGCTCCAGCAGCAAATTGTCTTAATTGCTCTAATCCCTGAAGCCAATCATTCAAAGTATCTAAATAAACTTGATTGTTATCAGAAATAAGTTGATTTGCTTTTTGTAGTGGTTTCTCAATTAGCTTTGGAAGGACTAAAGTAATTGCCACAATTAAGCAAATCGTAAGTAATAAGATCCAATTTAACATAATTAAATATATGATAATTGAAATAATCATAACACTACCATACAGTAAATTAAAAATAGCACCAATGTAGTTTTCATTAACCATTTGTAAGTCATTAGTTAGTCTATTTTGCATTTCAGGAACTTGATGTTTTTTGCCATCATAAAAGTAGTGCTTAACAATCTTATCTCTAACTGAATTATTTAAGTCTTGTGCTTGATAAGTAATCAAATATTGACTGACATTTATAAATACATAGCTTAAAGCAGCAACCACTAAGCTTATTGCTGAAATAATTACAAAATTACGTAAATTACGTGACAGAACAATTGTCGTTTCTAATTGAACTAGTGCTGTATTACCAATTATCGCGATTGGCGTTAAGACAGTAATTACGACAAACAACCAAAACCTAGCTGGTTTAATTTTTATTAATTCCCTAAAATTCATTACCTGTGTCCTCCCTTCTTTTCTAGTTTTATTTCATGATCAAACTTAGCCTTCAATTCTGGTGTAAAATTATGAGCAATCATTAAAACTGTTTGATCTGTCTTTAGCAATCCATCAACAATTTTTTCAGTGGCTTTTTGATCAATCGCACTAGTTACTTCGTCCATCAAAACAAATGGTTGCTGATGAATTTCACTTCTTGCCAAAACCACTTTTTGTCTTTGTCCACCTGATAAGTTTTCATTTTTTAAATCAACAACTGTATTGATCCCAGCAGGCATCTTAGCTAAATCAGTGCTTAGCTGAACTTTGTTAACTACATTAAGTACTTGTTGTTCAAGCTTTTTAGTAAACATCGTAATATTTTCTTTAATTGAAACTGGAAAAACTATTGGATCTTGGGGCAAATAACCTACTGTAGCATTCTCAAGTGGTTGATTATTTTTATCTAGGTAAGTAATAGTTCCGCTTTGTGCCTTCAACTTTCCAAGTAAGACTTTAAACAAGGTAGATTTACCTGTTCCTGAGTCACCAGTCAGTAACACTTTTTCTCCAGCTTTAATTGTAAAATCAGGATAAGAAATAGTTTCACCTTGATCATATGAAATTTTCAGATCTTTTACTGAAACACCATATGCACTTGCTTTAACCGTCCGCTTTTCATTGCGACGTAGTTCAGAAATTTCTTGACGTAATTCTTTTGTTGACTTGATTTGTGTGATTGCACTAGTAATTTCCCAAATAGCTGAGAAAACTGCAAATCCAAATGAGCCAGCAACTGCAAATTCACCAAAAGAAATTGAGCGATTTAAGAATAAAATACCAGCAAAGAAATCCAATCCAATTTGTGCTAAGGCATTTCCCCAACCATTGAAGAGATAAGAAATTGTATTATACTTGCAGCTCTTTTTACTTGCCTTAGTATAGTCATCACTTGCTTGATGAAGTTGTTTTCTTAATCTGCCATAAGCGCTGAAACGTCTTAATTCTTGTAAACCGCCAAGCCAATGTTCAATTACATTAAGTAACTTTTCATTCTTAGCATTAACTTCCTTAGTAGCTTGTGCGGTTTTCTTTTCCATAATCTTTGGAAGGAGAAAATTGATTCCCAATAATATTGCACTAACTAGAACCAAAGTCCAGTTCATCTTTAATAGAATTCCGACTGAAATAAATATTTCAAGAATTCCACTTAAAATTGAAACCCAAGGAGTTAGAAAGTTAGTGGTCAATAATTTTAGATTGTCGGTTAGTTCATTTTGCATTTTAGATACTTTTTCATCATTACTAGAATTATAGTAATGTTTCATAATATCTGACCTAATCTGATGCAAGTAATTCTGCGACTGTCTGGTTAAAGCAATTGTAGCAATTGGCAATAAAACTGCTGCTCCGATCTCCATTGCTGCTTGAACAAATGTCCAATAAATATAACCATTAAAATTTCCTTTAAGTATATTATTCAATGAATTTTTGAATAGATATTCTCCCAGAGCACCAGTAATGGCATAAAGAATATATAATCCAATAATTAAAATCGAACGAGGTATATTGCTTTTAATTAATTCTTTAAATGTCATTCTTTCCCCTCCTCTGATTTATTTATTATTAATTTTACTAATCTTTTTTTAATTTTCAATCATATTTTTCTAAGTGGTTATATTTTTATACTAAGTGGTATTTATTCAGTACTTTCTGCTATGCTATACTAACTTTATCTTGTTAGATCGAGGTGAAAACTAGGTGTTTATTTTAAATAACTTAGGATTAAGCTTAAAACTGAATTATTTTCTTTCAGTTATTAAGCTATATTTAAGAAATGTCCCCAAATTTGATGAAAGTTTGGGGTTTGTTAACTAAATAATAGATAACTTTTCCCTGAACTTTCAAAATACCGTAAAAAATACGTATTAATGAGCTTAATTATCTTTATGAAAGCTAAGCACTAAAAAACAAGGAGTTATAAATGAGTAACAAGAAAAACAAAATCAACAATGCAGAAATCAAAACAAGAGTAGTATTCTATCGCCCCAGTCAATAATTATTAAGATTCAAGAAAAGAGAAATTTATGACTCAAGACATAATTACTACGATCACCACAAAAGATGATTTTAAAAACACCTTCATTAGTGCTCAGATAAAAGCTACTGACAAGGTAATGGTTCATACTGCTTTAAGCAAGTTTTATTATGTGCCTGGTGGACCGGAAAGTTTAGTTCAAGCTTTAGAAGAAACAATAAATCAAGGCACGATCATGATGCCATCGGAAGTCACTACTAATTGTGACCCAGCGGATTGGGAGTATCCTCCTGTTAAACAAGATTTGATTCAATTAGTTCGTGACAATATGCCTCCATATAATCCTGATACCTCTCCAAGCGAAGGTTTAGGCATTACGCCTGAATACTTCAGAACTTTACCTGATGTAGTACGTAGTTGTCATCCCTATCTACCCATTGCTATTTGGGGCAAAGATAAAGTTCAAATTGCTAACAAGCAGCCACTTGATATGCCATATGGCTTGAATAGTCCTTTAGATTATTTATATCAAAATGATGGTAAAATCATTTTTTTAGGAACCGATTATGAAACTTGCACAATTCTACATTACGCTGAATCAACAATTGGTAGAAAAACAGAAACCTGTTCAGCAGCAACTGGAATAGATAAAAATGGGAAGACTATCTGGACTGATTACCAAAATATAGATATGGATTCTTATGATGATTTTAATGATCTAGGACTGGCCTTTGAAAGAAACTTTCCTAATGAATTTAATCAAGTTAAATTAAACAATAGCTTTATTAAGGTTATTAAAATAAAACCACTAATCAATTTTGCTAGAGTGTGGTTTAAGAAAAAAGATAAAAAAATTTGCAATCACTAGAACTTTAACTCCACAAAAAAACTACAGCTCATCATATAAAGAGCTGTAGTTTTTTCATATTAAATTAAACAATCACTGTCATTGTCGCAGCACCAATAATAATAGCTAGTCCAACTAGAGTAACTATCATTTCTTTCTTCGTCTTACTTTCATGTAAGAACCAAATACCAGTTAAGGTTGCCAAAACTACTGAAGTTTGCGACAAAATAAATCCTGTTGCCAAACCGTTCATATCTGGCTGTGCTGAAATCAAGTATGTCAACGCAGCAAAAGCAAAGAAGAAACCGGAAATAATTTGTTTATAAGAAATTCTTTGAGCTAAAGCAATCGCTTGATTTGGATTCTTAACTTTTAAATAAATTGCATAGAAAATTGCGACTAAGCACATTCCAATAGCTTGTGGTAAGAATGCCTTCGAACCATCAATTTTTGCAGCTTGTGGAGCAGCTGAATAAGCCCAGTAGCCAATTTCACCAATTAATAAAACGATGACGGCTTTTCTCAACTTGGCACTGTTTTCATCAGTCTTCTTTTCAGTCCACGTGGTCATCCAAGCCCCTAAGACGATTAAGGCTAAAGCAAGGAAACCAACTAACTTGTCGTTTGTACTTGGCCAATCTCCGAGTGCAAACACACCCCATAGAGAAGTCCCCAACAACTGAAAAGCAGTTGTGATCGGCATCGTACCCGATGAACCAATTAAAGTAAAGGAATGGAAAGTAAGTATTTGTGCACTGGCCCAGCCAATTCCTGAAATAATTGACCAAATCAACGCTGAACCTGTAGGGAGTGCAATTCCTTGCATCAAATTATAAATTACTGCAAAAATAAAAGTTCCAAAAGTTGCTCCAATAATTTGATTTACCGGTTTACCACCAATCTTTGCAGCTATTGTTGGAAATAAGCCCCATCCTATCAGCGGACCTAATCCAACTAAAAGGGCAATTCCCTTCATAGACTAATTCCTCCATTTCTAATTAATTAAAAAGTTACGCCACTCTCTAAAATTACATTAGAATATGGAGTTTCCTCTCCAGTTCTAATAAAGGCCTTTGATGTCTTTAAGTCTTTCTTTAGTTCTGAATGAGGAATAAATTCGATCTCAACGTTAGGAAGAGTCTTTTTAATAGCTTCTAATTGCTTAGGATTTTCAGTTTTAATTTCTTCAGCAATATATATTTTCTGAACTTCTAATTCTTTAAGAACTTCTTCTAAAACATCAATAAATGATGGCAAGCCTGGTCTAACCGATAAATCAATCTTTTCAGTTTCAGCTGGCACAGGAGTTCCTGCATCCCCCACGCCTAACCAATCCATATGTCCCATGTCAGCAATCACTCTAGAAATATTTGAGTTCATTACTCCCGTCTTTTTCATGTTTAGTTAACTCCTTACTAAAATACGTTCTTAATTTAGCATATGGAATTAATTTTACCATGTATCTATTATTTCTAGCTAATTTTATACAAGTAATAATTCTGCGTTTTATTTTATTTTTTCAAAAACTTTGCAAACCATCGGCGCCTGAGGATAAAAAACTTTCCCGTGCTCTTTATATTCTCGTGTAAAAAATTCATCATGAACCTTTCGCCAATAAGCATAGCTTCGATCGCCCTCTCCTTCATGATAGGCATGTTCTTGAGAAATTAAATTATATGAGATGATTTCAGCGCATACATCTTTTATTACGCACACTGGTTTAGCATTACTATCTAAAATAATGCTCCACTCACCTACTTTAGGTAATTTTTCATCTTTACCATACAATTCATAAGCTGAAGTAGTAGCTGTCTTAATCCCTTTATCGACCAAAGAAGCTAACGCATTAGCATCTTTTTGGGTTGCACCAAAGGCCCATGCTTCAACGGGTGTATTTTCATTTATCTTATGTTTTTTACAAAATTGATGCCAAAATGTTTGTATATTCTCATCCATACCTATTTGATCCTTGTTAAAATTTTGGCGCCAATGCTTAAGCCAGTCCGATGTGATTCACTACCCTAATCACGTTCATCATAATTTTCCATGTCGGCTAAAGTATCAGCAGTAAATAATATTTGAGCAAAATCAACTTTCCTAAACTTAGCACAAGCTGCTAAAGCTGAGCATTCCATTTCAACAGTTGATGCGCCTAACTGACGAAATTGCGCAACCTTTTTAGGCGTTTCTCTAAAGAAACCATCGGTTGTCCAAGTAGTGATTTCATCATATTTTAAATTTAATTCAGATAATACGTCTTCTACTTGATTCAAGAAATCACGATCTAAATCAATAAACTGTCCTGGTTCCATGTAATGAAAAGACGTACCCTCATCACGAAGTGCTCTTTTAACTAAAAACATTTCGTTTTCTGGTAAATCATTCAAAGCTCCAGCAGTACCAAACGTTATGACTTTTTCTACACCATAGGCGATTAACCACTCAAGCAATTGTACAGCAGCTGGTGCTCCTAAGGGTGCTTGACACAAAGTGAAAAATTCATTGTCAATTTGAACTTCATAGATTTTTGGGTTAAACGAGCATGTTTCAAATTTGCCTAAAGTACGATGAAGATGTTGATCTAAAAATGCGTTAATTTCTTTTTCTGGCACAAATGCGTAAAGCAATCTTGGATGAAAATGAAACGGTTCTTGATCATGATTTGGTTCAAGAACCGCATGCGGATTTTTGTCAAAATCTAAAATAAATGGTCCTTCATTCATGTATACCCTCTCCCTTAATCAATAAATGGATAGTCTTTATTAAAGTAATAATCAATAAAAAGTTGATGTTGCTTGTTAAAAATCTTTGGTAATTTGTTTTTAGAAAAATACTTCAGGTCAAGAGTTTCAGAGCTGATTCTCCAAATCTAAAACTAAAACAATTTCTTCTCCAATTTTTTCACCATTAGGCACAAAGCCAGCAGCTTTGTATAGTTTTTCAGCAGCAACATTTGTAGGAACATAAGAAAGATATAGTTTCTTTCCTCTTCCTAATGGCATGCTTTTTATATATCTAATAAGGCAAACTAATGCATCTATTCCTAATGCCTGATCTTGATATTTTTGATCAATCATAAAACGCCACAAGCAATAATTATTACGAGCAACTTTTGGTGCACCTTCCCAGTTGCATACATTAAAGTTAATCATTGCAAAGCCAACTAAATTATCTTTTTCATAAATCGCAAAGGTTTCAACCTTTTCACCTTCATTTTGAGTTGCATACGCTTCTAGCAAACTAATCGTATTATCTGCAATATATTCTTTTTGATCTGACTTGACTTTGAGATTTACAACATCCCAAAGATTTTGATTAGTTATCCTTTTTAGCTCCATAATTATCGCCTACCAGCATTATTTCTTAAGACAAATTTTTTATGCCCATTATCATCAATTTCTTGATACTTAAATCCACTTCGCTTAGCCACATTCTGACTAGCAAAGTTCTGCGGATGAGTTCTTAAAATTAAATAATCAAGTCTCAACTGTTCAAATGCATATTTTTTAAGAAATTCAACACACTTAGTCATAATCCCCAAATGCTGAAAATCATTCGACAGCCAATATCCAACTTCACCGGATTTTGAACTTAAGTAATGTAAATCAATCATACCTGCTGGGGTTTCATCAACTAAAATCACCAAATTAAATGCCGTACCATCGACCATTTTCTGTTGAAATTGCTTGATTGAATCTACTTCTTTTTGAACAGAATCAATTTTGTTAGCCCAAACTAGCCATTTAGAAAATTCAACTAGATTTTTTTGAAGTTGATCAAACAAATCTTTCGCTTGCCAAGTTTCAGGTAAAACTAACTTAACACTATGTTTACCAGTTACAAAATTATGTAAAACAAACGGATAATTATGCAATCATCTCACCCCATTTTCATCTTTTATTCTCTAGTTAAATTAAATATTACTTAAATATAATTAATATTTCAATAGATTACTTATAAAATTTTTAACTACAAAAATAAGCAGAGATCTTTTTTAATCTCTGCTATTTTAAAACTATCTACAAAACTAACTCACTTAAAAGAGTCAAAGCCTTCACCAAGATTAAAGAAATCAGGTTGACTTAGCATTACATTATTTTCTAAATCATAACCCCCTTCAGAAAGTAATCTAGCATACAATTTAATACAATTGTATTAAATTGTGATACAATGATAATATAAAGTATTTTATTTGAGGTGATACATATGACAACTACCGTAAGTTTAAGATTACCAGAAGATTTAAAGAAACAAGCAACAGATGTATTCAACGAATACGGTCTCGATTGGTCATCTGCAATGCGAATGATCTTAACTCAAGTCGTAAGTGAAAATGCAATTCCTGTTAATTTACATAGATATTCTGAAATTTCTCCTTCGATGAAATCAAATATTGATAGGTCACTTCAAGAATACAAAGCAGGAAATTATAAAACCACAAACTCAGTAAAAGAGCTATTTGAGGAGTTAGATAAAGACTAATGGCTCAAATTAACTACACTCCTCAATTTAAGCGAGATTATAAGAAGCTTAAAAGAAAACATTATGATTTGAATAAATTAAAAAATGTCATTCAATTACTTATTGACGAAAAATTTAAAATTCTTGTTGATAAATATGATGACCATCAACTAAAAGGTTCTTTAAGGTCACTACGTGCATTACATGTTGAGCATAATAAAGCTGGTAATTGGATTTTAGTTTATAAAATTCATAGCGGCAATTTAGAACTGTTAACCATCGACTTGGTTTCTACTGGTTCCCACGATCATACTTATAGAACATAAAGGAGAGCTTACTCCTTTTTATTTTTCAATTATTTTCTTAACAGCTAGTGCAGTTAAAATTTCTTCCAGTTTCAAATCTACTGGGGTATATTCTGTATCAATACATTCATCCCAATAAATAAAAAAGCAGGTTCATACAAGAATCTGCTTTAATCTTACTAATTACTTATCAAACTTATCCAATCTAGTTTGACTTTGTGCGAATTTTCTTTCTTTTTCAATCCTAGTTAACAAATCTATTCGCTTATCTAATTCATCTTGCTCATAATCAGCCACTAATTCAATAAATGACTCATAATTATCCTTAATTTGTGCTTGTTTTAAAGCTTCCATATAAGCATTTCGACTAATCTTATCTGGTTGAATATTAATTATCAAATAACCATGCTTTACTAATTCAAAATTCATTAAAAGTCGTGCAGTTCGACTATTTCCATCTCTAAAGGGATGAATAGTAACAAACTTCAAATGAAGCATAGCAGCCACTTTAACTGGGTGCTCTTTTCCCTCTACTTCTTGATACCACTGAATTAGTTTTTGCATGTCATTAGGAATATCACTTGGATCCGCATAATGTACTTCTGGTACGCCATTAGGCCATACTTTAATTTGACGATACTGACCAGCCTCTGCTCGTTTAGTAGGATTATCAGAATAAGTTACTAGGCGATTAATATCACGAATAGCAATTTCATCAAGAGGCAATTTTCCAATTGCTAATTCTTGAACATAATCGTAAGCTCTACTCAAATCAAGTGCTGCCAAATGATCTGCGAACGGTTTCCCATGTACTGTTAAACCAGTTTCTAATAAAGCAGCAGTTTCATACTTGGATAAAGAACTTCCTTCAATAGCATTTGATGACCAAATATGATCATATTTTTTATCTTTTTCAATACTTTCTACTTCTTCTTTGGATAAGGGACGAAAGGTATTCATTTTATCACGAAGATCAGTTAATTTAGTATAAATTTGCATTTTATCACCTTAACTCTAAATTAATTGATAATATCTAACATAATTAATAATAAAACAAAACCTAGAAAAAGTGATGATAGGTTATCCTTTTTCAGTAAATAAAATCATCAATTATTCTTGCCTAAAGCTTTTGCTTCTATAACATCATCTTTCCAAATAAAGTTCGCGTAATTTATTTTCTAATTCAGGAGTTACATTTAGAGCATTCCTTAAATATGTTTCGAGATCTCCATATTCTTTTTCAATAGTTAAAAGAACTGTGTCAAAAAGTGAATCAGATGCTGAACTTAAAACTCTCATGTTAGCTCTAAAAGTTAAACTTTTACCAGCTTCTTGAAATTTCTTATCTCTGACTGCACGATATTCAGTCAAAATCTCATTCGACGCTAGATAATCCTGTCGTATTAATTCTAAGTCAACGCCTAAAATATATAAAACAAATAAGGCAACAAATCCGGTCCGATCTTTTCCCTCAGTACAGTGAAAAATAACTGCTCCTTCATCAGTTTCAGACAATATTTTCAATACTTGACGAACAGTTTCTTGATCATGTGCTGCAATAGCATGATCTCTATAATGATCACGCATCATTTTAAATGCAGCATGTGGATTTTCATTATATAATTTTGATTCTTGTTTTAAGTTGTTTTCTCCTCCTAATGTTCCTTCTTCACTGGAAAGAGGCAGAGAAATATTTTGAACGCCGTCAATTTGAGGATCAGGATGCGAAATACTTTCTGCTTTTGAACGTAGGTCAATAATTTTAACAACACCGTAATCCTTTAGAAATTGCCTGTCTTTTGACGACATTTTACTAAGATCACCGGTTCTAAGCAGACGATGCATCTGTATTTTACGATTATTAAAACCAGTTAATCCCCCTAGTTCACGCGGATTAATGGCTGTTGTGATTGGTAATAGATTTGAGTACATATTGTTCCTCTACTATTTGTTATGCTTTCATTCTTCTCAGAAATTCTAACAAAATATCAAAATTGCCATTAATAATCAGATAATAAAAATATATCCAAAGTAACAGGCATACTTAATTTCTTCGAAAAAGCATGATAAGCCAATATTAATAATAATGATTCTAAAATAAGTCGAATGATATTAGCATGTATTTTCAAGGGAAAAACTATAACTAAAATTGGAATAATAATTGCTGCGGATAAATACCATTCTTTTGGAATTTTCTTAAACCAATCCTGGAATAAAAAAAATACGACAGCTGCTAAATAAGGGGAAAATGTATTTACATCTACTTCCATAAAAATCTTCTCCTTAAAAATAAACTTATATAATCTACATATGTCTCTTAAAAGATTCAAAAGCCTGTAAAGCCAACTTTAATCGTGGAATATACCCCAGCCAGTCATAATCATTTCTACCTTTGTTATATTGAAAATTAAATGGCAGAAATGAAACTTCATTATAATTAACTATTATTTGGCTGTCTTTACAAATTAATGGCCATTCTGTATCCGTTAATATTTCCGTAGAATTTTCGGCGATTACTTTTCCAACATTACTATCAAACGCGCAACAACCAGCTAATAAATCAACATTATCAATTCCGAAAATTTTTGCAGCAACTTTATTAGTAATTCTTTCTGTTTCAATCCATGTATCTGGATACGATTCAAAATCTTTACTATTTCTTCCTACAATTCGATATTCATTCTTTAAATTTAATGTTGAAATAAAATTTTTAAATTCAAAATTTCGATTTAACAGTGCAACAATTACTTTATCAAAATCACAATAAAAATAATTAACTTTTCCACTAACATTTTTTAATGCGAACTTTAAAACTTTTCTTCTAGCATCTGCTGCACCATTTGGGAAAATTGTAAGACAATGAAAAGACTTTTCGCTAAGACTACTTTTAATTTCTGATGATGTTACATTACTTATTGTTAAGTAAACCTCATCAAAAATTATTTGTAATTGTTCACAAACATACTCTAAATTTTTTAAAGACACATCGGGATGATGAACTGTCGATAATAAAATCTTTTTCATTTAGCATTACGCATCCTTTTCAATTGCCTTCTCAAAAGCCGGTGCAATCAAACTTTCTTCTAACTCCATATCAACTGGCTTATATTCCGTATCAATGCATTCGTCCCAATATTCAGTATGTTTCTTATCAATATAGCTTTCTGATTCTTCAACGGCATTTCCGCCTTCTCCTTGAACTGAATACCAGTAAAAATAGGTATATCCATCTGGATTTTTCTCTTTAAAGACGCTTTCCACGTACATTTTTTCACCAGTCATTGTAGCTACAGTATCAGTGTGATGTTCATTTAGAAAGTCCATCCATTCTTGCGCTTTAGCTTCTTTTCCCTTTCTAATTCTAAAACGAGTAAGTTCTACTTTAGTCATCAGTAATTATCTTCTTTCCATGCACATATTTTCTTTTCGCATTAATCGCCATTTTCTTAACAATATCTTCACCAAGATCACTACCAAGCATTTCAGATATTCCTAATAGAAAAATGGCTACATCTGCTAATTCTTCATTGATATTTTCTTGGTCCTCTTTAAGCCAAGCTTGAAACAGTTCATTTACTTCGCCATACAACAAAAGAATTTCAAACTTAACATCAGTAGTATTAAAATTATGTTTTTTCTTATTTTCAATAACGGCTTTTTGTAATTTTTTCGTATCTATAATCATAATTTCGAACCTTAATATTTACTATTGAATTTTTTCTCTATTATTTCTTTTACATTAGGATCAAGCAGTGAAATAGAATTTAATTTTACATATATAACTTGCAACAACGACTTCAGATTATTAAATCGATAGTATTCTAAAAGTTCATCTGAATAAGGATTAAAAGCAAATGATTTTATCCAATTAATAAAACTATAAGAGTTAATTTTATTTTCTTTAATACCATTTACAAATACATCAGCTAAACGATATTCTTCCCCGTCAATAAAACGTCTATCGACTTTATTCAACATTTCTTTAACCGCTAATAAAAAAGCATTTACCATTTTTTGATCAAAATTATCACAAAGTATGCTATCTGCTAATGCATCTGAACAATGTGCTATTGCATGCACCCAACCATATTTTTTTGAAAAACCAGTAAAATCATGCTCATTAGCCAAATAATTGATTAAATCTTCAAATACTTGTTGCTCTTCATTCTTATTTAAAACCTGATAATAACGAGAATGTTTATCATTATTTGTTCGAATAATTAAATCCCATAATAAGCATGTAAAAGATCTAGTTAACGTTGCCACTTTCTTTTCGTTAATTCGATAATATAGAAGATTTTTCTTCTGAAGTTGATCAATCAAATATTTAACTTGGTCAAAAGTAAATTTTCCTTCGAAAAATGAACTTCCAAAACTATTACAAACTAAATTATCACGAATTTTGCTTTCAGGATTTCCGATATTATCAAGTAGCCACTCTACCTCTTCGTCAGAATATGTTGCCTTTGGATCTTCAAGTTTTATCTTAAATTTTTCTATATCCATACTTACTTCATCTCCATCGTATCCTGCGAAAATTCTATTGGATACTCATTAGACCACTTTTCAACCACAGTTTTTACTACTTTAAAACCATATTTTTCATACAATGTTTTTGCTGCCAAGTTGTCAGTAAATACTTCTAGCTTTATTGGTCTTTCTAATTGCTTTAAAGCAAACTCCATTAGTTTCTTTCCGACTCCGTGCTTTTGAAAAGTTTGGATCTACATATAAAAACGATAATTCATGTGATCGTAACCCGACAAATCCGACCATTTTTTCTTCCTTAATTGCGACATAAATTTTGCATTTTAACAAATACCCTAAATATGGGGCATCCCTCAATTGAATAAACACTTGCTCCATATTGGCTGTCTTTAATTCCTGCATGCGTGCCCTATCCATCACATGACACAATTGGTCAAAATCAGAATTTTCATACTTTCTAATAAGCATTAGATATTAAAAGTCACTCCTAGCAAAATAAGCAGTACAATTGCCCAAACAAATCCTACCATCAAACCCAAAATCCAAGCCAGCCACTTTTTCATCTTTTGACTTAATAACATTGCAGCCAAGACAAACATTGCACTTTCAGAGATAATTACTGGATAAGTAACCCAAGATTTTAAATTAAAAATTGGGAAAAGAAAACTAATAATTGTCGAAATAATAACTACAATAGCAGGTACTTTTATAGAAGTATTTTCATTAAATGAAACTACAAAGCCAATAATAATTGCAATAAATAAAGGTGAGATATTAATAAAAGACATTACATTTTCTTGCATGTACACTTCCTCCAAATTCTTTTATTAAAATAATATCTAATACTATTTTAATTTTCAACAGAATATGCTATATTATTTTCATCAAAGAAGAAACGACTTAAATGAAGTCACTTTGATGGGGTCTAGAAAGGTATATTTATGTCACTAAAGTTTGCTAACAAAAAGAAGCTAGCACTTTATGTCTTTTTGGCCTGCATAAGTGCTTGTGGTAATGTCGTTATCGCTTATGTCACGAAGATTATGCTTAACAGCGCTCAATATCATCGTGGCTCATTAAAACAGTTAATTCTTATTGCTGCGCTGGGAGCAGTATCACTCATCATTATTATGTTTCTTAATTTTGCTTATAGATATTTACGTTCCGATATTACACGTGATATCAACTTGAATTTAAAAGAGAAAACTATCACTTATTTAATTGCTCAACAAAATGATTCACAAAAAGACGGTCTAAATTTAATGACCAATGATCTAAAGCAAATCGAATCACTAAAAATTACGAATGAATTAATGATTATTTCTGAGATTGCTGCTTTTGCAATTTCAATTTTTGTCGGTTTGATCAATTCCTGGCTTCTAACTATCATTTTCGTTATTGCTACAATTATTCCTGGTTTTATTCAAAAGTTTTTCATTAAGGATATTCAAAATAAATCTGCTATCTGGGAAAAGCAAAACGCTGAATATACTCAGGCTACAGTTGATGCAATTAATGGATCAAAAACGGCCATGTTGTATGATGCACAAGTTCCTGTTATTTCTTATGTCATCAAGCAGGCAAAACAAATGGAAAATGCATTACGCAGTCTTAACTACACTCAAGGTGCCATTTCTACGCTAATTATTACCATTGCTGATATCTTCAGCTTTATTATTCCATTCTTAGTAGGTGCCATTTTAATGTTTAATGGTCAAATTGGAGCTGGTACTTTAGTAATGATCGTGCAGCTATCCAACGATTTCATTAATCCAATTACAATGATTCTTGATCAGCTTAATCAAATTCGATCTACTAAGCCTATTTGGGATAAAGTTCAAAAAGCAATCAACTTTAATAATAAAAATGAAACTGCTACAAATCTATCTTTTAATCAGTTATCAGTTGAGAAATTAACATATACAATTGATGATAAAACTATCCTAAAGAACGTAAGCTTCACTGTTAATGCTAAAGAAAAAGTCCTTCTAATGGCGCCAAGTGGTTTTGGAAAAACAACTTTACTCCGACTTTTAGTAGGTCAATTAAAGCCAACAAGTGGTTCTATTATAATTGACCAACAGAATTTAACTGGCAATTGGCAGAAATCGCACGATTACTTTAGCTATATCAATCAAAAGCCGTTCATGTTTGACCGCAGTCTACTTTTTAATCTAACTTTAGGTAAAAAGTATTCCAAAGAGGAATTAAAGAATGCTATTAAATTAGCTGGTCTAACAGAATTAGTCAAAGAAAAAGGACTTGACTACCAGGTTGGTCAGACTGGTAATAGTCTCTCTGGTGGTCAAATCCAAAGAATCGAAATTGCCAGATCTATCTTAGCAAAGCGTCCAATTTTGCTAGCTGATGAAGCAACGAGTGCTTTAGATAATGAACTATCACTACAAATTCATCAGACTTTGCTGAAAAATTCAAATTTTGCAGTAATTGAAGTTGCTCATAAGATCTCCGACCAGGAAAAAGAAATGTTTGATAGGATTATTGACTTGAGCAAATAAAAAACATTGGTCCAGTATCAGGATCAATGTTTTTTACTACCTTCAATTATTTTCTTACAACTTTATAACGTTTTGATCTATCTTCTGGCTTTCCATTATTAGCTGGATAACCAATTGGCAAAAGTACAGAAGTTTCGCAGCCTTCATCCATTCCCAACTCTTTTTGAATTTCAGGGAATTTGTTCAGCGCAATTGCTCCGCCCATTACGTAAACAGAAGCTAACCCCAACTCGAAAGCTTCAACCATCACATTTTCTGCTGCTACAGAAGCATCTCTTTCACCAAATTGACTATCTTTTTTAGTATTGATCATAAAGACAAGCGGTGCATTATAACAAGAATTGTTAGTATTATCTTCAATTTTCTTAAGAAGTTCTTGATCCGTAATTACGCTCAACTCCATAACATCAGTTTGATGCAGTGCACACGGCGCAGCTTGAAAAGCATCGATTAACTTTTGAATCTTTTCTTCATCAACTTTTTCATTAGTATATTCTCTAACTGCTCTTCTTTCAAAAATTGCGTTCATTGTCTACTCCTTAAATGAATATTTTTAATAAATCGCTTTCACAAATTTATTCTATTACACTAATATTTAATAAGCAATTTTTCAAATCTCAACAATCTGGTCAAAATCAGCCTTATTTTCATTATGAAGTTGATGACTAACAAAAATTACAGTTACATCATCTAGCCCTAAAAAAGTATTCTCCACTTTAAGCGCTGTTTTCTTATCTAAATTACTAGTACTTTCATCAAGTAAAAATAGTTTTCTCTTTCTCAATAACCCTCTCGCCAAAGCAAGTCGCTGTTTTTGTCCACCAGAAAAATTGTTGCCATTTTCATTTATTTCTGTATCTAGTCCATCAGGTAAGTTACTTATTGTTTCCCATAAATTAGCCTTTTTGAGTGCATCGATTATTTCAATATCCGTAAAATGCTCTCCTAAGGTCAGGTTATAGCGCACAGTATCATTGAATAAATATGGCGTTTGCTCCACATAAAGTAAAATTTTCTGGAGAGCACTATACTTTATTCGATTTAATTCTACTTTATTTAGCTGAATCTCACCGGTATAACTTCTTATTTGTCCAGAAATAATTTTCATGAAAGTAGTTTTACCACTACCTGATTTACCATAAATCCCTACTTTTTGATTTTTGCAAATACGTAGATTTATCGGACGAGTAAACACTTCTCTATCTTGATACTTCTTTTGTAAGTTAATTACTTCTAAAGAATTAAACTTATTTTCAGTAAAATCTTGTCCCTCTTCTTTATAGTTCTTTTTCTCAGTTAAATGATACTTATCAAAAATTGGTTCTAAAGCTGTCATTTCAGTCCATATTGGTGCAATCACAGCTAAAGAATTAAACACATTATAAGCCAAGTTTCCAGACGAACCTATTACACCTATTGAGATTATCTTTTCAAGTGCTAAATAGCCTGTCCATGCTTGAATTCCAACTTGACCTAAAATATTAGAAAAACCTGCAATATTATTTGCAATTGATTGATACTTTGCTTGCTTAACTTTTTTATTCATTAAAAGAAAGACTGCTTTAGTAATTCTAGTCTCCAGCTGATTTTCAACCCCAAAAATTGAAAAGGTATTAAATCCCCGCAAGCTATCATTAATTACGTTCAACAACTTTCCATTAGCCTTAGTCGTTGAAAGACTGGCACTGGCAAGCCTTTTATGAATAAGTTGCGGCAAAAATACTGTTAAGAGAGAAACTAAAGCAATAATTGGAATAAAGGTCCATGAAAATTTAGCTAAAGCAATCATTGAAAACAAGGGATCTGTAATAATTTGTACACTCTGCAAAATATTATAAAAGCCATCATTTTCTACCGTAGTCACGTCATTAGTTAACCAAGAGGCATAGACTCCTGTGTCCTGCTTATTAAAATCTTCAATTGATTTTCCTGACAATTGACGGATAATATCTTTTCTCAAGTCTAAGCTTAAAAGTTGCACTGTCTTAGCCATCTGAATTTGCATTAACACTAAGAAAACAGACAAAATTGCAAACACTACAATATCAATTATTACCCAATTAAAGAAGCCATGAAATTCTAACTTAATTAAGGCGTTAAAAATATTTACGTTAATTAAAGCGTGCGTCACTCTTAGAGCCGAAGTAATAATAGTTAAAACAATTACAACTCCTACTGCTCCCGGTCTTTTTCTTAAATAATGAAATAAGTAATTCATTTTGTTCACCTCGTTGCAGTTATTATTGAACAAGGTAAATAAGAAAAGATTTCTTTGTCGTAATAGAAATTGTATTGTCGTATACGCACATTTAGCTATTTAAATGAGGTAAAACAGAAACGAAATCTTTCCATCCTGCTTTTTCAAGAACATCACTAATAACTTTTACTTCATCTGCATTTTTATTAAAAACTGCTTGATAATAATTTTTAAGTATTTTAACTAACAGCAATTCCGAAGCATTTGAAAGTTTAGAAATATATTGGAGTGGTTGTTTTATTAATTCAGGTGTGTTGTGCTCATAACACTTATCTAAAAAATTAATACAAATGCCCCCTAAGATCTCCTGCGTTTTTATTGGTAACTCAGCTGGCTGGTGATACTTAGCCAAAATTGCATTTACTAAAAAACTAAGCTCATCTATATCGTAAACACGAATTGTTTCTCTAAACAACTGCAGTGAATTTTCATTCCAATTATTATCTTGAAAAACAAACTTCTTTAGATCATTTTTTAATTCAGCTGGAATATCAGCTGCTTTTGTTAAATAAACATTCAAAACCAAGTCAATTTGCAGCTGATAATACTTCTTTTGTCTCGAATCCGGTAATTGATCAATATCTTTTTTGATTGTCAAAAGTTCTTGCTTGTCTTTCTTCTCATACGCATCCCCTATTTCTTTTAGAAAATCTCTCTTTTCCTGTGAATTAAAATTAGAAAAATGAACAAAGAAAGCTGAGCTATCAATATGATGTCTGTTGAGAATAGCGATCAATTCATCCGCACTAATTTGATGAATGTTTCGTTCCACTTTTGAATAATAAGACGTTGAAACAATGTCAGCTGCCATCTCTGTTTGAGTTAAACCAAGGGATTGTCTTGTTTGTTTTAACAACTCGCCAATAGTCATTACATGCCCACCTCGTCCTCTATTTTCTACAATTATAATCGATTTTTTATCAGCTTAAATAATTTTTATCTGAAAAATATTTTAAAAACTATTTCATTTTACTAAAAATATTGGGATAATATAAGTCAAAATTAAGAAAAGGAGTTAAAGTATTATGTTAATGCGAATTTTACTAATTGTTTTGGTGATTTTAGTTTTAGTTCTATTAGCTTTAAGCTTTCATATTGTTCCGCAAAACTATGAAGGTTTAGTTGAAACTTTAGGTAAGTATTCACGAACTGTAAAAGCAGGCTTTGTGATGATTTTTCCTGGAGTTCAAAGAATTAGAAAAGTGTCGCTAGCTCTTCAACCTTTAGAAATTTCTAAATACCGAATTATTACTAAAGATAACGCTGAAATTACTACTAGTCTGACTTTAAACTATCTTGTCACTGACTCTTATAAGTACTTCTACAACAACACTGATTCTGTTGAATCAATGGTGCAATTAATTCGTGGGCACCTTCGTGATATTATTGGCCGAATGGAATTAAACGAAGCTCTAGGTTCAACTAGTCAGATTAACGCACAACTTGCCGAAGCAATTGGCGATTTGACTGACATTTATGGTATTCGCGTTGTTCGTGTCAATGTTGACGAATTGCTTCCTAGTCCTGAAATTCAAAAGGCAATGGATAAGCAATTAACGGCTGATCGTGAAAAAACAGCGGCAATTGCACGTGCTGAAGGTGAAGCCAGAAATATCGAATTAACTACTAAGGCGAAAAATGATGCCTTAGTTGCTACAGCCAAAGCGAATGCAGAAGCAATCAAAACTCAAGCTGATGCCGATGCTTACAGAATTAAGAAATTACAAGAATCACTTGATAGCGCTGGCGAGGGCTACTTTAGAAATCAAAGTCTTGATAGCTTCAACCAACTTGCTCAGGGTCCTAACAATTTAATCGTTGTTGATAAGGATGAAATTAGCAATTTAGGAAAAATTCCAGCTGCTAAAAAAATCTGGGACCAAAGCAAAAAAGAAGATTAAGAAAACAAAGACTTCTAACTTTTTTGAGCTAGAGGCCTTTTATCTTATAAAGATGTATTTAACTTGGAAAGGAAAACAGAATGAAAATCAACCGCAAAGAATTAAGAAAAATTGCTTGCAAGCAGCTTAAAGGCAACTGGCTATGGGTAATTGGATTGTTAATCATTCCTGGAATTATTAATTTATTTCTCGAATATATAACTAATTATGTCTGGACCGGTAGTTTGAATACTAATAATCTTTCTCTTATTTCATGGTGGCAAGGCTTAGGCTGGAGCATATTCACTATAATTACCGCCTTAATTGCTACGATGATTGCCTGGGGAGTTCAATATGCAACGTTAGCTTTTAGAGATACAGGTAAAAAGCCAAATGTTTTTAAAGCAATGTTTTCTAGTTTTACTAATGGCTATTTCTTTAAAACATTCCTAACTAGCTTACTAACTACTCTATTTACTTTCTTCTGGGGACTTTTATTAATAGTTCCAGGCATTATTAAAAGTTTTTCCTACGCAATGACGCCTTACATTATGAAAGATATGATTGATTCAAAACACGAAATGACTGCAACAGAAGCAATCAGTGAGTCACGCAAGATCATGAAAGGTAATAAAACCACTTTATTCATCATTTGGTTAACTTTCAATATTTGGTATTTTATTATTGGTTTAGCTGGAATAGCTATTGCTTTTCTTTACCTGAAACCATTTAATAAACCATTAGCTGATCTCATCTTCCAAGCATTGATTGCATATTTAATTGCAATTATTCTAATCGCTATCATCAACTTTCTACTTTCCCTTTACCTTCAACCGTATTATCGTCAAACTGTTGCCAACTTTTACCGCAACTTAGTAGGCGATAAATATCTTAGAAAAGATAATAATTAAATAAGATGGCAAAAATACGATCTAAGACTCAATGCCCTAGATCGTATTTCTTCTTTTGTCATCAAACAGCCGTCCATTTCTTATTGTGAAAATGAGTAAACAAATTCTTATTTTCTCTTAAAAGTTGCACAATTCCCTGCTTATCTATTAATTCTATTTGATTATCCTTTAAAAACTGTATAATTGTAGCAAGCTTTTGATAGTCAGTATTCCCTAAAGACAATATGTATTTCTGTCCATCTTTTGTATCAAGATATAAGTTAAGATAATCTGGGTTAAAATCAACAAGACTGATTCTGATATTTTTCTTATATACAATTTCCGCATTTCCAATATTAGCTAGTTTTATCACTTGCTCATCTTTTTTATGTAAGCCTAAAAGCTGCATTAACTTAATACCATCATTATTGCTATAAGAAGTAATCTTTACTTCTTCCTTATTAATCCTCCAATAAGAATTGAAATATGTCGGTAAAGTAATAAAAATTCTAGAGTTAAGACAATTATAAATACCCACCAAGGCAAATAGCTAAAGCCAGTAACAAATAATGAAAGTATAACAATTGCAGCTGCTCCAATTAAAACACGGCTAATTTTTACCGGTTTACCAATAACGATTTCATTTATATTTTTCATTTCAATCGCCTTCTTTTATTATCATTTATATTATCAAGCGCTTTCAAGAAAATACTACTATAATAAATAATCAAGGAGTTAATTATGGAAAAAGTTAGCTTAACCCAATTTACAGAAAACTCATTAAAAGGAATTTGGCAACAAGGCTTCTCAGCCGATCAGCCTGAATGGACCAAATTTAATGCACCATACTTTAACGATTATCAGAAATTTAGTGATTTTGAATCATTCAAGGACAGCACCATTGCCAAATTTTTATTAAGTGAAGATTGTCGCTGCATTATAGTTAACAAGCAGCCAATCGGTATGGTTTCAAAAGATTGGATTGATGAACAAACGCGCTGGCTTGAAATCGGAATTGTAATCTATGATTCAAGCAAATGGAGTGGTGGCTATGGCACAACTGCGCTACGAATTTGGATTAATCACATTTTTCAAAATACTGATAAGTTGGAACACATTGGATTAACAACCTGGTCTGGTAATCCCTCGATGATGCGTGTTGCAGAAAAACTCGGATTTCAAAAAGAAGCTCAAATCAGAAAAGTACGGTATTACAATGGTAAATATTATGACTCTATGAAATATGGGATTTTAAGGGATGAATGGGAAAATGTCTGTAAGAATTAAAAAGATCAAAGATAATCAATATCATGTTTGGTGCGATGAACAAAACATAGGTACTATTACTACTTATCATAATGAATTTCATAATAAGTATCTTTACCTAGAATTTAACCTGAGCAAATACCCTATTTACTTTCCATTTAGTGAAATCAAACAAATCGAAGGTAAATCACTTCAAGTAATGACTGATTCAACTAATACTGATTTAGTCCACTTATTGCTTCAAAATGGATTTAAATGTAAACGTCATTGTTATACTCCAAAAGTAACTAAAAACGATTTGAGGGTAAAACTAAATTCTAATTGTTCTCTGTATACCTTTGATATTAACAATAAAAAATATGACATACTTTGTCATCTACTATATAAATATTACCAAGCAATGCATCAATCCGTATCTCCGCTAACTGTTTCTGAGAATACTTTTGTTAAAGAAGTTCCGACCCAAACTGGCTACTATAGTACAAATGAAGATGGGAAAATTGAAAACCTAATTTTTACTGAGAAAAACGAGATAGCTTATATTTGTTCATTCAGTGAAAAATCTTGCAATCTATTCATTCAAGCTATTTTAAGTAAAATGTTTAGTAAATATTCTGCGATTTTCTTTGAAGCAGACGACACAGATTGGTCTGCAACTAAGTTACTTGATTGCTTTAATGTCGATAAAGAAAATAGTTTTAATACTTATATTTATATATGAAAAAAGCCATCGCAAAAGCGATGGTTTTATTTTGAATTAATTTCTTTTCTTAATACCCAATCCAAAGAAGCTAACTAAGCCAGTTAAAGCTAATCCTAACCAAGAAATCCAGGATACATCTTCTGCCCCTGCCTTTGGCAATGAAGCTTTCTTAGATTCATTTCTATTAAGACTCTTACTTCTTGTTAATGTAGCCAAGCTAGAATTTTTGCCTACAGGTTCATTTACGACTTTAAGTGTATTTTCCTCTCTCTTAGCTTTTGAAAATACATAAATAATCTTCGTACTCTCTTCTGATTTCTTAGCCTGTTCTTGTTCAGAAGTCTTAGTCTCATCTGCTTTATTTACTAACTTATCAGTTTTATCTAAAATCTGACTATTTTTCTCACCTAAATCATTATTTGTCGTACCTTGCTTTGATACTTGCGTTTCTTGCTTTAACTTATTCAACAATTCATCTAATTGTGGCTTAGTTAGATAAAACTTACGATTTAATTCAGGAGCAAGAATTAGTTTACCAGCTGCAGTTTGATCTTTGAAATAATCTACGAATAAGTCAGTATCAATTCCTACATCAGCCACCTTTTTTGCACCCTTAAATTCAGCAGTTGAATCTACTAAATAGTTGCTTGTAATAACTCGATAAGTCTTGTTTAAATCAAATTGCTTACCATTGCCGTCTAACATAACAGCTACTTTTTGCGGATGAGATGGATCATCAGTATCTGTATATGCATAGCGCATCCCGCCAACGAGGTAGTAACGTTCACCGTTTTTAACGTATTGTGAATTCAAAACATCGTAAATTTGTTTTCCTGTTAAATTAAATACTTGAATTTGATTATTAAATGGCTGTACAGCTTGAGCTGATTTCCATTTTATTGATCCGTCGTTTTCAATATTTAAGTTGCTTCGAACGCCGCCTCCATTAGTGATAGCAAAGTCAGCTTGGATTCCCTTCTTCCTAGCTTCAAAAAGTTGAGCATCAACGACTAAATCACCAACTGCATTTTCTTTATTATCATTGAGAGTGGTACTAATTTCAGTACCAGGGGTCGTTTTACCAATTACAGAATTTGTAATCTTGCTAGTACGATTTTCTGCGTCTTTAATAATTGCTTCGACTTTAGGATCAGCCTTAGTAAATTTATCTTCTTTTGGTGACATTACAGGATAAACATGAGTTATCAAGCTACCATTAACAAAATCATTTGTCTTAGGATCAATATAACCAATTGCGTCATCATAAGCCATTGAAAATTTATTGGCTTGAACAATTTTAGTTCTACCAACTGTACCATTTGCATATTGGTGTGAATGGGCAGCAACATATAAATCTACAGAATTATTGGGATCGATTTGATACAGCTTCTTCAAAATGTCGACTGCTTCTCCACTAGTTTTACCTTTATATGTTGAAACACCAGTATGGGCTAAAACAACAATCGCATTTACACCTTGATTTTGCAAAATACGATCATACTTTGCAATTGTTTCAGCTGGATCTAGAATTTGATAATCTTTTAAATTTTTAGCGAAAGTAAGTTTAGGCATATCAGCAGTTACAACACCAATAAAGCCAACCTTACTTGACTTATTGCCAGCTTTTACCTCTTTTGTCAAATATGGCTGCCAATTAAATGGCACAGTTTGATCTTTTTTATTAACTACATTAGAAATAACAATCTGTAAATTTGAATTTTCATGGGGATAGTTCTGCTCTTCTTGGTTAAATTGACCTTTTTGGGGAGCTTTACCTTCCACAATGCGGTCAAATTCACCTAATCCCTCATCAAATTCATGGTTACCCAGAGTACCAATATTAACGTTCATTGCCTTCAAAGATTTCATCGTCGGTTCATCTTGGAGTAGTGATGACGTCGCTGGAGAAGCACCTACCATGTCTCCCGCTTCAACTCTAAATGTGTTACCTTCGGGATTTTTTTCTTTAAAATCACTTTCCGCATTGTTCAAGTAACTACTTAAGCGTGCCACATTTCCAGCATTATAATGCATTCCTCGTCCAACATATGCTTTCCCAGTGGTATCAATATTTCCATGTAAATCATTAATACCTAACACTTGAACTGGGATATCATCCTTATAATTAGCAGGATTGGCCCATTGATCATTGTTCGGCTTTTTAGCATTATCTTGATTCGTCGTAACCCTTACTTCACTGCTTTGCTGAACTTGCCTTGGTTGAACGACTTCATCAGCTTTAACTGAACCATTATTTACTAAAAACAAGCTCATTAAAGCAGCACTAGCTAAACTACCAACTAAAACACGACGATGATTTTTCATTTCTTTCTCCTCTAAAACAATCAACATTAGCTTTTATACGTTCAAGTATATTCTTAATCATTACTACGTCAATGCTGAAATTGTTCGTTATTTTCGGTTAATATGTATATAGCTAGTTATCAGTAGCCCAAAAATATTTTTATTTACGAATAATTGAGTCTCACTTGCAAAAAATGTTATTCAAGCTAGTTCTCAAAAAGAAAAGAACCAAATTTTAGAACATTATTTAAATGAAGCAATCAATCCTAACGATGAATTAATTAACTTCGGCATTTATCCAGACAGTAAAATTCAACTATCTTACGTTCAAGTTTCAATAGCAGTCGCTTTATTAATTAACAGTCGTTCTTTAGACTTCATTGTTACTGGCTGCTCATCTGGTCAAGGGATGATGCTGGCTTGCAATACTTTCCCCAATGTTCAATGTGGCTATCTTCCTACCCCACAAGATGCTTTTCTATTCAGCCATATTAATAATGGAAATGTAGCTTCTTTCCCTCTAGGCCTAAATTGGGGTTGGAGCGGAGAAATTAATTTGGCGGAAACTATGAAATCCCTCTTTAAGCTGCCTTGGGGCACTGGCTATCCACCCTCTCAAGCATCCCGAAAAATGAAAAACACTACAGAAGTAAAAGAACTTAACCAGCTCAATAAAAAATCTATAATTTCTATTCTCCCTTCTGTTGATCCTGATCTACTAATTCCTATCTTAAAGTACAAACCAGTTTATGATTTTATTATCCAAAATGGTACAAATCATGAACTAGTTGATTTGATTAAGAAATTAAGGTACGACTATTTCAATTAGATATAAATAAAGACCATGTTTTTCAGGCGTGGTCTTTATTTTTACTATAATTTTTCATTTTAATCATCAGGATGCAAACTATACAGCTGCGGATTATTTTTCAAATAAAGCTGAGTATTATCAATCATTAATCCCTTAGTTTTCAAATTCACGTACATTTCATAAAAGTCTTCTGGGCCTTCTTCATAAAAAGGTACAGGTGGATGACATAAATATTCATATACCTTTGAATCTTTAAAACGCTTTTCAGCTTCTTCCACTGATATGTGTTCGTTTCCAGCAATTAACTTAGATACTACATTAGTAATTCCAACAATGTATTCTTGTTCATTATTATCTGTTTGTTTCATCTATGACACCATAAAAAAACCACTAAAACAAACCTGTTTTAGTGGTTTTAAAATTACTTCTTATCTTTCTTCTTTTTGCTCTTTACTTCCGGTTCCTTTTCATCATTAATGACATTTGGAGTTTGACCACCATCTTTTTTAGACTTATCAAGCCCTTCACCCGGTCTTTTTGGTGTCTTTTTTGGATCTGGAACAGTCGCAAATTTATCGAGCATTTGTTGTAAGTTATTAGGATTGTTAAAAGTTAGTCCCATGGTTATCATCCTTTTCTTTTTCTATGATTATAAAACGGAATTGACCAACTGACAAATGTTTACCGAAAAAATTTACTTAACCTTAAGAGCCTTGCTATAGTCAACTTCTCTTAAAACCTTGGCAAAATAAAAAGCGGTATTTTTCAACACCGCTTCTCTCGTCTATTCAAATTTCAAAATATCATCAACTGGATATCTAACCGACTTCAATTCTTCCGCACTCTTATCAGGTTTACCAATCGCAATACCCATCACAGGAACATATTGTGCTGGATCAAGTCCCATTACGCTGGCAGCTTTTTTAGCATCATAACCAGCCATTGCATTTGTTTCATAGCCGTGTGCTCGAGCAACCAGCATCAACTGCATGGCAGCAAGGGAAGAATCAACCATTGCATCAGCAGTAAGCATTGTCTTATCCGCATGTTCATACAATGGTAAAAAAGTATTGTAGACCTTGTCTAATTCTTCTTTGGAAATTCTCTTTTCTTCATACATATGATCCCACAGAGCACGATACTTCTTAAAAGCTAAAGTATTGCCAAAGATTTGAATAATTGCACTTGAAGTATCAATTTGCGGATTATTAAATGGCATGTAAAATTCATGCAACTTCTTCTTGCCTTCGTCAGTGTCTACTACGATGAACTGCCAAGCTTGCAAATTACATGCAGATGGTGCAGTAATTGTTTCTTTGATCATTTCTCTAAGTTCTTCGCGAGGAATTTTTACATCCTTATCAAAGTGACGAACTGAATGACGATTAAGTAATACGTCCCCAAAATTATTGTTTTCAAATTGTGTCATCAAATTTGCCTCCTATATATTAGCGCTTACATATATAATTATAGACTAAAACTACCTCAGCGCACATAAAAACGGATATAGTTTAATCGCTATATCCGTTTAATTTCATTTTTAATCTTTATTCTAATCCCAGAATTGATTTTGCAGCACGTCTGCCTTGGTGAATAACACCACCAACAGCTGTACCAGAACCAGGATAATACGATCCAATCCAACCACCTGCATTTAATCCTGCTGCATACAAACCAGTAATCGGTTGCTGATAAATATCAAGAACATTACATTTCTTGTTAATCTTTAAACCACCTATTGCTCCAAGATTTCCAGGAGTATTCTTATATGCATAATACGGACCTGAAAATGGCTTTACTCCCATCGTTCTGTCATATTCTGGATCAATACCTTTCGCTGCATTTCTATTCCATGTATTTACACTTTTTACTAAATTATTTACTGGTACATCAATCAAAGATGACAGTTCCTTAAGAGAAGATGCTTTAATTACTAAACCATTTTTTACATCTGTATCTAATGATTCAGTACTCCATGGAGAAGCTTTTTCGGAAATTGATGTTTGTCCAAAAATTTGATAAGTAGGCTTATTAAGTTGCTTTTCTTGATTAAAAATTGCTCTAAATCCATATGCATATGTTGAGTCTTCATTAACAAATCTTAAACCTTTACCATTTACAAAAATTGACGGAATAGTTGGCAATCGGTCATCTGTTCCGTTTCCAGTTCTAGCATCAAAATCAATTGTTCCGCCAAAACCAGTAACAGCAGCTCCTAATGACATTCCCATAACAATTCCATCACCTCTATCTGTCTGGACTGACCAACAATGATGTGCTTTTACATCTTCATAATGTTGAGGACTTAAATCTTTAGCTAGTTCAAGATTCTGATCAATAGAAGCTGTAGCAAGGATCACACCTCTTCTTGCTTTTAAATATTTAAGTTTCCGAGAATGATCTTCCGTAACCACTCCCAATACTTTATGTCTGTCATTAGAAACAATAAGCCCTACTACTGCAGTATTATATGTAAAACGTGCGCCTTGTTTTTTTGAATAATTCAGTAAAGCTTGAGTTAAAATAATTCCATTTCCTCCAGCTCCACCACCTTCGTATACATGAATTCGATCGGCAAAATTTTCTTTAGCATAGGGAATTTCAGTATGTCCATACACACTAGTCCACTTAATTCCCATCTTGCTAAGCCATTCAATATTTTTAGGTGAATTTTGGGTGAAATCATGAACTAATTCTTGATAAACTCGTCCTTCACCTGCCTTCATATATTCTTTTTCATGATTTTCTGGTGTATCATTTTGATATTTAGTATATTTTTTCTGCCATTTATCACCAGCAGCTTGAATAACACCACCAGAATAATTTGTTGTTCCTCCAGCTATACCCTGCTTCTCAATAACCATTACTGAAGCATTATTTTCTGCTGCTGTAGCAGCTGCTGATAATCCTGCACCACCTGCTCCAACAACGACAATATCATATGTATCATCATATTTAACTATCTCTTTTTCAGTAGTTAATTTATTAATAAGAGGAAAATTTGCTGGTTTAGGAATTCCATTATATTCCGAATGTGAATCATTTTGAGATGCACCTGTTATTGCATCTGTATTCACTTTTATCAATCCAGCTTCATTTGCAGCTTTAATAGCTGCTTTTCTAAAAGCTCCAGTGGAAATTGAAGCTCCTGATATTGCATCAACTTCTACTGAACCCTTCTGGTTTGCTTTTCTAAGCCATTTTTTAATTCCAACTGCTCCAATAGTATTTTCAGCAATATCTTTTGCCCATACTTTTTTTAGCTTTTCATTATCTTTATCTACATCAATAACGGCTTCTATTTCATTATGAAATCCTTTTTCCCTTGCACTAAATTGAACCATTTTATTACCTTCTTATAAAAAACAATTGATATCGTTTACATTTTTATTATAAGAAGTATATAGTTATAAGTGAAATTAATATCTGTTATTAGTAATAAGAATAGGTTATATCAAATATGGATATAAAAAAATTGACAATCTTTATTAACTTAGCTGAAACTAGAAGTTTCTCAAAAACCGCTATAAATATGCATGTAACCCAACCAACCGTTACTCATACTATCAAATCAATCGAATCAGAAATTGGCACTCAATTGTTTAATACTAATAAACACTATGTAACAATAACTGAAAATGGAAAAACTTTCTATCACGATATTAAACCATTAATTAATAATTACTACTCCGCCTTACAAAATATTAAAAAGAAGAATTTAAATGCAGCAAGTCAAATAACAATAGGATACTCATATACTCCATTTAACCAGACATATCTTCCAATTTGGATAAATAATTTTCATAAAATTAATCCTAATATTAAATTTAATTTAACCGACCTAAATCATAATGATTTTAAACAAGATCTTATATCAAATAATTTAGATCTTGTCATTACGACTGGAAGAGACGCACAAGGTTTAAGTAATATAAAAAGAACCATTTTATTCTCTGAATATTTTAAAGCCATTGTGCCCAACGATAATATTCTTTCTAAAAGAAAAATTTTAAATATCAATGATTTTACAAATCAAAATATGCTTTTTCTGGATAATACTTGGGCAGCAATAGATCTTATCAGCCTTCAAAATAAAATCAAAAATTCGGTTTCAAATATAAACATAACTTACGCAAATGATATTTCTGCTTTAGACTTACTTATTAAATCACAACAAGGAATTGCATTAGGGTTATATTGTCTTTACCCAGAATTAGAAGGAAACTCATGTTATATACCTTTGAATTGGAAGTCAAAAGTAGAACTTGCCATTCTAACTTCTAAAACAAACAGAAAAAAGGCAGTTAATAGTTTTATAAAATCAATCGTAGCTTATACTCATAACATAACATTTAATAAAAATTAGCCTAAAAAGGCAAAAAGTCTAGAACTCATGAAATCATGTTAGTTCTAGACTTTTTATCTTATTTTTCTATAAATACACCTTGAGAACTGGCCTTTAATTGCTCAATTCTATCATCTAAGCCAGCTTTTCTTAAACTAGCAATAAACTCTTCAGTCCTGCTATGTTCAATAGTTGTCATTACTGTAGATCCAGCACCGCTCAAATAAGTAGCAAAGGCTTCATGCTGATGCGCAATTTTTCTAATTTTTACTAATTCGGGCACTAACTTTTGTCGATATGGTTCATGAAATTCATCTGCTTCAATCAGTCTCTTAGCTGTTCCATAATCCTGTAAAGCTAAGCTAGCGGTTAAAGTTCCTAAAATGCTGCTTGCATGTGTTGCATTCTTAAAAGGCAGCTTTTCAGGTAAAGCATTTCTTGAAGCCTTCGTATCTAGCTCATAATTAGGAATATAAGCAAGAAAGTCAAATGGAATCAACGGTAATTCTTGAAAATAATATTGATCTTCTATCTTACTTGCAACTACCATTCCGCCTAAGATAGCTGGCATGACATTATCGGGATGCCCTTCAATCTTTGCCGCAATTTTACATTTATCTTGCTGACTTAAATTAAGATTGGCTAGTTGATTCGCAAGCTCAATTCCAGCCACAATGGCTGTTGAACTACTACCTAAGCCTCGACTTAAGGGAATTTGACTCTTAACTGATAAACGATGCGGTGTTAATTTAGGAGCAAGTTCTAAAGCAGTTTTAACAATTAAATTACTCTCATCATGACTTATTCCACTCATATCATGCTCAACAAACCATTTATCGCTTGTTTCTAGTACATCTAACTCTAAGAACATCGACACGGCGGTTCCTAAACAATCAAATCCAGGTCCCATATTTGCTGATGTCGCAGGTACAAAAATTTTCATTTTCTATCCTTAATAAACTTCATACAAACTATAAACTTTAATATCTTTTTCTTTCAAAGAGCTAAAAAATTTAGTTTTTTGATCAGCGGTTACATTACCTGTTAAATAGTAGCCATATTGGTCATCATTCAAAAAATCAGCCTCTTCAATTTGATACCTATTCATTAAATTGCCTACTACTTCGTTTTGAGAATGATCAATCTTAAACCAATACTGTCTAGTAAAGATATCCTTAACGCTCGCAGAGGTAGAATTCCAATCAGTTTTAAAAGGTGCTTCATTTTTAACTGCAGCCACTAAATCATTGATAACGCTATTAGCGGTTGGTAGTTTTCCAGCACCCGGGCCATAATAAAAGGATTTTCCAATTGCATAGCTTTCTATTTCGATACCATTAAATTCATTCTTAGTTTGTCCCAACATACTATTCTCTGGAACTAGCATCGGCATTACAACTGGATAATAAGTACTATTTTGAGTTTCAAGCTTAGCAATAAGTTTCAATGTGTAGTCAAACTTTTTAATTACTGCTAGTTCTTTCTGATTTATCTCGGTAATACCAATTCTTTTAATTTGATTAAGCTTTAAATTAATACCAAAAGCTAGTCGTCCTAGAATAATTAGCTTATATGCCGCATCTTTTCCACTAACATCATTAGTTGGATCAGCTTCTGCAAAGCCTAGTTTTTGTGCCTCACTCAAAGCCTGTTCATATGACCAATTATTATCTGCCATCTGAGTCAGGATGTAATTGCTAGTACCATTAACAATACCAGAAATTTGTTTAATCTGATCTCCAACATAGTTTTGATTCAGGACCCTTAAAATTGGAATTCCACCAGCAACACTTGCTTCGTAGAACAGGCGACCTTGATGCTCGTTAGCGATTGCCATTAATTCAGGTCCAAAACTAGCAACTAAATCCTTATTAGCTGTAATTACCGTACACCCTTGCCTTAAAAGTTCTGATATATATTCTTTAGCTGGGTGAAGACCACCCATAACCTCAATAACAACTTCAATATCTTGATCTTGACTAATTTGCTCAAAGTCTGTAGTTAGATTTAAATCTGGGTATAAACTACGATACTTATCAATATTTCTTACCAATACCTTAGATACTTTAAATTCTGTGTCAGTAATTTGGCTTATTTTTTCTTTACTATGTTTTAAAATATCAATCACACCGGAGCCAACTGTACCTAATCCGAGCATTGCAACTTCAATGGTTTTCATTTTAAAGGCCTCTTTAATAATTTTTTTATTTTTGATTGTATCATAGTAGTTAAACAGGTTACAATGATAAGAACAAACATGTTTTAAGAAGGAGTAATTTATGCAATATCGTAGTACACGCGCTAACTTAAATTATCAATTAGATGCTCCCGCAGCTATTATTCAAGGATTATCACCAGAAGGTGGTCTTTTTGTTCCAACTACTTTTCCTAAGCCAATTTTTGATTTAGAACAATTTAAAAATATGTCCTACCAAGAAATGGCTAAAAAAGTTTTAGCAACCTTCTTTGATGATTTCTCAGATGAACAACTTACTCAAATTGTAGGCGAATCTTATGGTAATCAATGGGATGATAAAGAAGTTGTCAAAATTACTAAACATGCAAACAATTATTATCTAGAACTCTTCCATGGTCCAACGCTTGCCTTTAAAGATATCGCCTTACAAGTACTTCCTCGTTTAATGCATACAGCTATCAAAATCAAACAAAATGATTCTGATATCATTATTCTAACTGCTACTTCAGGAGACACTGGCGGTGCAGCAATGAGTGGTTTTAAAGGTCAAGACCATACTCACGTTATTGTCTTCTACCCTTACGGCGGTGTAAGTCCCGTACAATTAAGACAAATGCTAGGTCTTAAAGGCGGTAACTTAACTGCGATTGCCATTAAAGGTAACTTTGATGATGCTCAAACTAACGTGAAGAAAATTTTTAATAATCAAGCTTTAGTTAAAAAATTAAAACTAAACAAATTGCAATTTTCTTCCGCTAATTCAATGAATATTGGCCGCTTAATCCCGCAAATTGTCTATTATTTTTATAGTTATGTTCAACTAGTTAAAAATGGTCAAATTTCAGCTGGACAAGAAATTAATTTTTCCGTTCCAACTGGGAACTTTGGCGATATTCTTGCGGGCTACTATGCTAGAAAATTAGGGCTACCAATTCATAAACTTATTTGTGCTTCTGATCAAAATAATGTTTTGACTGATTTCTTTGAAACTGGTACTTATGATCGTCAACGTAAGTTTTACTTAACTAACTCCCCTGCCATGGATATCTTAGTTTCAAGTAATTTAGAGCGATTATTGTTTGACCTTTATGATGAAAACGCTGATGAACTATCAAAATTAATGAATAAATTAAGCAAGGAAGGAAAATATACAATCAGTCCAGCTGTTAAGGAAAAATTAGCTCAGTTATTTGCAGCTGGTTTTGCTACAGAGGATGAAGTTGAAACTGAAATTAAACGTATCTATGAAAAAGATCATTACACACTCGATCCACATACAGCAGTTGCCTCTTTTGTAACTAAAAAGTATCAAGAAATTAGTCTTGATCAAACACCAACTGTGATCGTTTCAACTGCTAGCCCATATAAGTTCCCTGAAACAGTCTTTCATGCACTTACTGGTAAAGAAGTAAAAGAAAAAGGCGTTCCTGCTATTAAAGAATTGAATAGCTTCTTAAAAGAAGACTTAAGCGGGAATGTAAACAATTTGATTCAAACTGGTAATTATCAAGAGCAAATAATTGATGCTAGCGAAATGGAAAATGCTTTACTTAATATTTTAGATATCTAAAAAAGGAATGAGTTTTTAACTCATTCCTTTTTATAACCAATCATTAGCAACTAGCTTTTCAGCAATTTGAACAGTATTTCCAGCTGCACCTTTTAATAAATTATCTGCTACAACCCACATATTAAAGGCACCGGCTGTTTCTAAATCTGGCCTAATTCGACCAACAAAAGTATCGTTAGATCCAACTGCATTTAATGGTTGAGGATACTCTTGTTTTCTAAAATCATTCTGTACTTGAACTCCTGGGAAGTCTTTTAAAACCTTCTCTAGATCAGATACAGTAGCATTTTTATCTGCCAATTCAAAATAAACACTTTCTCCATGCGCAATTTCAACGGGAACACGAACACAAGTAGCAGTTACTTTAATATCAGCTGCATCCATATCGTTTAAGAGAATCTTCTTAGTTTCGTGAATCATCTTCCATTCTTCATGACTATAACCATCATCTTCAAAAACATCGATTTGGGGCAATAAGTTAAAGGCTAAAGGATAATGCTTTTTATCTCCTGCTGTAGGCAAAACTTGGGCATCTTCCTTAATATCACGCCCTGCCATATAGTCTTTAGCTTCTTTGAATAACTCTTCTAAAGCTGCGTGCCCAGCACCAGAAGCTGCTTGATAAGTTGATACAATTACTCGCTTCAGGCCAAATTTATCCATCATTGGCTTTAAGGCCATTACCATTTGAATTGTAGAACAATTTGGATTAGCAATAATACCATGATGATTTTTAATTTCTTCACCATTAACTTCAGGAACAACTAATGGAACATCAGGATCCATTCTAAATGCACTAGTATTATCAATGCAAACACTGCCCCTCTTAACAGCTTCAGGCAAAAACTTTTTAGAAACTGCTCCACCAGCAGAAGATAAAACTATGTCAACGCCGGAAAATGATTCTGGTTTAGTTTCTTCAACTTCAACTTCTTGATTATGGAATTTTAATTTCTTGCCAGCAGATCTTTTAGAAGCTAGAAATTTAACTTTTTTAACTGGAACAGTGGACTGTTCAAGTTGCTTGATCATTCGCTGTCCCACTAACCCAGTTGCACCTAAGATAGCAACCGTAAATTCTTTTTTCATAATATGTCCTCATTTCTTTTATTTGTAGGTTATAATGATGCATAATATAAGTCAACTAGAATTTTTCAAGGAAGGATAACTAATCCGTATGAAAGTAGCTAAATTCGGTGGCAGCTCCGTTGCTTCAGGTGCAAAAATTGCTCAAGTAATTAACATTTTAAATAACGACAATAAACGCCAAGTCGTAGTCGTTTCCGCCCCAGGAAAAAGAAGTAAATCAGATACCAAGGTTACTGATCTTCTAATCAAGTACGCCAATCTTACCCTTCGTAAGCAAAATTGTGAAAAAATTCAAGCACAAATTTATGCTCGTTATGCTGAAATTGGAAAATATTTTGACTTGAGTATGCAGGGACTTAACGAAATCAAAGCTTTAATTAATGATCTTCCTACTCATACTTTTCCTAATCGTGATTATTTGATGGCAGCATTTAAAGCTCACGGCGAATTTTTAAATGCTAAACTCTTAACAATGATTATGAAAAAACAAGGATTTAAGGTGCGACTTCTAACACCAAGACAAGCTGGTTTAGTTGTAACCGGCAGTCCAAATGATGCTTCTGTCAACCCTGAAACTTATGTTAATCTCCGTAACCTTGAACTCGACCCCACTGAAAAAATTATCTTTCCTGGATTTTATGGTATTTCACCTTCTGGAAATATTGCCACTTTTTCACGTGGTGGTTCAGACATTACTGGAGCTATTTTAGCCCGCGGTTTTACTGCGGAATTATATGAGAATTTTACTGATGTTGATGCTATTTTTTCAGCTAATCCTGCTATCGTTTCTCACCCCCAGCCAATCAGTAAAATGACCTACCGTGAAATGCGAGAACTGTCTTATGCAGGCTTTTCTGTCTTTCACGATGAAGCTTTAATTCCTGCTATTCAAGCACAGATCCCAGTTAATGTGAAAAATACTCAGCATCCCGAAAGACCCGGAACAATGATCGTACCTGAGACCAACTTTAAAGCTCAACATACAATTACGGGCATCGCTGGCGGTAAAAACTTTGCAGCCCTTTATTTACACAAATATTTATTAAATAAAGGAGCTGGTTTCACTTTAAAGATTTTACAAATTCTTGATCAACATAAAGTTGCCTATGAACATATGCCCTCAGGAATTGACGATATTACAATTATTTTCAAAAAAGAAGATCTCAATGCCGAACTAATTGATCAAATTTGCAATGAAATTCAAGTTTCGCTTAATCCTGATCAAATGCAGTGGATCGATGACTATGCAATTACAATGGTGGTTGGTGAAGGAATGCGTGACAAACTTAGCCTATGTGCAAGTATCCTTTATCCTTTAGGTCAAAAGAACATTTCAATTCAGATGATTAATCAAGGTGCATCTCAAATTTCAATCATGATCGGAACTAGACGAGGCGACGCCGAAGAAGTTATTCGAACTATTTATCAGACTTTTTTTAATTAGCAATAATATCAAAAAAGAGCGGTGATTAATCTCATCGCTCTTTTCGTTATGTCTTTTACCAAATAGTAATTCTGTCTTCTGGATCAAGCCACATCCCATCTTTTGGAGTAACATTGTAAGCTTCATAAAATTCATCCTGATTTTGAGCTGGGATATTCACTCTAGTTGGCTGCGGAGCATGAACATCAGATTGTACTTCGGCAGTAATTGCTTCAGGACGTTGCTTTTGCATCCAGCTTTTAGCATAAGTTTCAAAGAGATCTTTCATCTCTCCTCCTTCTGCTTTGTTAGCTGCAATTGCACAAGAAAGTCCACTTAAGTCAGCAATATTTTCAGAAACGACTTGCTTACCATTTAACTTAACTGGGCCATATTGTAAGCCATCAAAGATATCAGCAACTGCCTTGGTCCGCTTATTAAATTCTTCAAAGTCTTCTTTGGTCCACCAGTTCTTCATGTTGCCTTTTTCATCGAATTGCGCACCATTATTATCAAAAGCATGAGAAACCTCATGGCCAATTGTTGCACCAATTCCGCCATAGTTAGCAGCCCGAGATTGTTTTGCATCATAAAATGGAGCTTGCAAGATTCCTGCTGGGAAGGTTAAGTCATTCTTATAAGGATCGTAGCAAGCGTTGTTCAAATTGCCTGGCATTTCCCAAATACTTTTATCAGGCTTTTTATTTAATCTTTGAAGAATATCTTTAATTCTTTCTTGATTAATCAAAACATGGTTTTCATATAAGGTCTTATTTGGATCGACAACTAGATTATCAAAAAGAGCCCTATTCTTTTCTGGATAACCTACCTTTAACTTTAAAGCCTTTAATTTGATAATAGCCTGCTTTTTAGTATCTTCTGAAAGCCAAGAATTATTTTGAATTCTTTGTTCGTAAACCTTAAGCATCTTTTTAATCATACTAATTACGTCAGCTTTGGCTTCATCACCGAGATAGGTCTTACCATAGTAAATTCCAATCACTTCATCAAAAGCAGCATTAGCTAGCCGATAAGCATGCTTATCTTGAGATGGTAGTTCTGGGACACCGTAAACTGCTTGTCTAAATGGAAAGGCGGCCTCTCTAAAATCCTGAGATAAGTAAGTTGCACTTTTATTGATGAATTTAATAATCATCCAGCCCTTAAATTCTTCAAATTCACTTTCATTCAAGAAGTCGTTAATATGTTTAAAGTAGCGTGGTTCTGCAACAATAACTTTGGCTGGCATTTCAGGCAAGAGCTGCTTTAAGAACGAATTAATATCAAATTGATCAAATTTTGCCTCAAAGTCAGACAAACTAGCTGGATTATACATTGCCACTTCATCAGCCCATTCTTCTGTTGACTTCAAAATCTTAGAAAGTTTTTTATCAAATTCAATACCGTTCTTGGCCCAAGTTCTAGCTTGTTCTTCACTTACTCCAGCCATCGTAAGTAATTTTACAGTTTGCTTCTCTAAGACAGAAAGTAATTTTTCAGCATCTGGAACTTGATAAGCAGTAGTATCTGGCAAGAAAAGTTGTGGACCAGTTGCATATAAAGCATTATGATCTGTATCTTTCATATCCTCAGATACGTAGATGTCAAGTGGTAATTCATAGCCACTCGATATTAATTGAGCTGCTTTTTGGTTAAATTCTGCAAAATTTTTCAAAGAAGTTAATCTGCTTAGATCTTTTTTAATTGGCTCTGCTTGATCCTTATTTCTCTTATCAAAATCAGCTGCCAACTTGTAGTAGTTAACTGCCTTTTTAAAATTTGGCACATCAGGAAGAGGCTTTTTACCACTAGCAAAAGCTTCAAAATCCTTCATAAGCTTGTCTTCAATTCGCATGTCTAAAATCAAATTGATTCCAGTTGAAGTTCTATCGGCTGGAATTTTTGCTTTTGAAAGCCACTCAGAGTTAACTGCTAAATATAAATTATCTTGTGGTCTAGTATTAACATTGGGCTTAGTTAAGTCGCCTGCACCCCCGCGAACGCTGAAATATCTTCTCATAATACTTACCTCATTTCTTTAATTAGGTAAATGATACCATTATTAAAAATATTAAGCTAATTTTTATTTTCTTGTTCCACCAATAATTGAGTAGTAGAAACTAACCGATGATATTTTTGTTCGTTATGGTATAAATCAACAAAATCTGCAATTTGTTATTCTCTTTATTTTATTCTTGCTTGCTCGTTTTATATTGCTATTCACTACACCATTAATGATTTCCGATTTTAAAACTTATTCATTAAACGCAAAAGAACCGTATGCATCTTCAACATGCACACGGTTCTTTTTTAGTCTACAGACTTCAAAGCTTCAAGCATATTGACTTCTTTAATTTCACGGCTCACAAAAATTGCCATGATTGCTGTAATTGCCAGCGGAATTATTGCTGACAAAAGATAATTGCTAAATAAAATTCCAGGTCTAAACATCGCATTCATCGGAGCTAAATTGTCAATAATAAAACTATGCAGCCAATTTCCAATTAAAAAGCCAAATAAAATACCTAAAATTGAGAGAATGATCGTCTCACGATAAATATATAGACTAGCCTCTTTATTATAGAAACCTAAAACTTTCAAAGTAGAAATTTCTCTCATTCGCTCTTCTAAATTTGTTGTAGTTAAGGTAAAAATCACAACAATTGCTAAAAGGACTGCTAAACCAATTAACAGGAACATCACCTTATCCATACTTTGAATTAGGCTATCAATTATTTGCTTATTGCTAGTATTTAAATTAATTGCATTAACTGCGCCAGTTTTCATCAACGAATTAGCAAAATCATCAGTTTGAACGTCTGACTTTAATTCAATTAACTGGGCATTGGTATTCATTTTCTGGTCAAAATATCTCTCATAGACATTTGAATTCATCAAGACATAATGTCCCATATACATTTCACAAATCCGACTAATTGGCAGTTTAACTTTCTTACCATTATTCAATTTTAAAATTAACTTATCGCCAGGCTTTAAATGTAAGAGATTAGCCAGCTTTTCAGAAATAACCACGCCATGATTATTCAAGTTGATTTTTTGACCTGACTGTCTATTTCTTAGATTAATGTAGTCGTTAATATTTTGATCTTTCTTTGGCACGATTATTGAAATATTTTGTTTCGTTCCGTCGATCTTTTTAGTAATATTTTCAAAATGTACTGGTAAATACTTATTTATTTGCTTTGAACCAAGCTTTTGCTTTAACTTTCTGCTCTGACTCTTAGACAAATCATTTTTATCAACTGCAACTAAATCATACTTAATAAGCTCGCCATATTGTTTTTGACCAATACCTGCTAGTGAATCACGAATACCGAATCCCATCATCAATAAGCCAGTACATCCCGCGATGCCCAGAATTGTCATGATCATTTTTACTTTATAACGAAAAATATTCCTTAACGTAACTTTATAGTTAAAGCTTAAATTTTGCCAAAGTGGTTTGATTCTTTCTAAGAAAATTCGCGAGCCATTCTTTGGTGGTTTTGGCAACAATAATTCGCTTGTTTTTGCTCTTAAAACCAAAAATAGTTGAATTAAAGCTGCACCCGTTGTACATAAAACTGCAATTAAGATAGTTAAAAATAAATACTTCCATGAAAATAAAGTCTGAAAATTCGTCAGTGTTAGATTAGCAGTATAAGAATTAAATATTATCCGCGGTAATAACCAATAGCCTCCAATTGCACCAATCAAAACGCCCGTTAAAGCGGCGGTTAAGCTATAAACAATAAATTTTAGACTAGTGTCTAACTTGCTATATCCTAAAGCTCTTAAAACACCAATATTTTGTCTTTCTTCATCAATGAAGCGTGTCATAGTTGAAAAACTGACTAAAGCTGCTACTGCAAATAGAAAAACTGGAAAAATGTCAGTAATTAATTCAATTTTTTCTGAATTTGACTGGTAAGTATCATAGCCAGGATCATTTTTACGATCATTAACATAATAAGAAACATTGCCCAATTGCTTGATTTGCCATTTTTGCTTACTTAATTTGCTTTCCTGTTTTTCTAATTGAGCTTTTTGCTCAACTACGTTTAAGCCATTAACTTCAGCTAACTGAACTTGCTGCCTAGCCTGATTAAGTTGCTTTTGAGCTGATACTAAATTCTTATCAAGTTCTATTTTCTTTGTTCTGCCATTTCTATCTAGGGCTTTAATAAGCTTTTTCTTTTTATCATCAATGATTCTTTGATAAGCACTAGAATATGGATCTAAATTTTTAGTTTTATCAAAACGAATGCGAGCAATACTATAATTTGAAGAATTAAAAGCACTCTTTTTCACTACTGCAATTCCTGAAAGTTGACCAGTTCCGACAGTAGTTTGACCGATATTGCTTTTATCCGTATATTCGCTTGGTCGAATAAAACCAACAACTTTAAAACGATTAGTTTTCAAATTATTATGATCATCTAACTTAATCCATTCCCCTAAACGATATTTGTTTTTAAGTAAATAACTAATCGCAATTTGGTTATTCTTATTGGGCAACTTACCACTAACTACTTGATTAGTGGAAATATTTTTGGTTTCTGATAAAAGACGCAGGCTAGTCTTTGAATTATTAACGCTTGTATCTTGCAAATATCCCAAATCTAATGTTGAATTTTTAGCGTGATTCCTAAGCGTTTGAAGATCATTTTTATCAAGACCATAATTTGAACTGACTGTTAAATCTGCCAAATTTACATTTTGATAATAACTTTGAGCGGTATTTCTCATGTCTGGACCAGCCATCTTTAAACCAATAAAGGCAAAAGCACTAACTGCCATTAATAACATAATCCCAATAAAACGTCCCCAAGAATTAGTGAGTGAATTGATAGCATCTTTCCATAAAATTTTTTTACTCATCTCACTCACCTACCATTCAATTTTTTCAATATCTTGCGGATGAGCGTTATATTCAATTTGCTTTATTTTTCCATCTTGGATCCTGATAACCTTGTCAGCTATTGGAACTAAAGCTGCATTATGCGTCACAATGATAACTGTTGAATTTTTCTTTAAACTACGATCTTGTAGAATCTTAAGGACTTTTTTACCAGTCTGATAATCTAAAGCTCCAGTTGGTTCATCACATAACAGTAAAGCTGGATTCTTAGCAATTGCACGTGCAATCGCAACTCGTTGCTGCTCTCCACCAGAGAGTTGGGATGGGAAGTTATTGATCCTATTTTCAAGCCCCACTTCTTTGAGGGCAACATCTGCATCAAGCGGATTAGCTACTAACTCATTTGCCAGTTCTACATTTTCTTTAGCGGTTAAATTAGGTATTAAGTTATAAAACTGAAAAACAAAACCAATTTTGTTTCTCCGATATTTGGTTAATTCCTTGGCAGAATAGTTTGCAATGTTATTTCCATTAACAATAACTTCTCCCTTAGTAACATTCTCCATACCGCCTAAAATATTCAATAAAGTAGATTTCCCGGCACCAGATGATCCTAAAATAATTACTAATTCACCCTGGTCAATATCAAAGCTAAGGTCTTTATTTGCCCAGACCGTAGTAGCGCCTGTACCATACCTCTTTGAACAGTTTCTTAATTCAATAAAAGCCAATTTATTCATCCCCTATTTCTAGTCTCCCTATAAATATATTGTATGAAAAATTGACCAAATATATGAGTAAAAAGCACTGATATAGAAAGACTTTTAGTAGTTCAATTAATTTTTATTAAAAATAAACTTTACGGCAATAAAGGTAAGTATCAAAATAACAAAAATTAAACTTTCTATTATATTGCCGTGCTTAATAGCCAAAATTAAAAAGCCGCACAAAACAAGAAGAGTAACAAGTTTGCTTAAATTACTCTTAGACTTCATGATAAATACTTACTTCCTTCTTTAATTGAAAGAGTTGCCATCTCAGTATGATGCTTGCTAATAAAATTTTTTACCCAATCTGGATTAGTTTTAGAATAATCACGTAGTGCCCAGCCAATTGCCTTATTAATAAAGAATTCTGAATTACCCAAGTTGTTTTCTAAAATTGCATTTAATAATTCAACATTCATTTTATCTTTACGCAAAAGCTGATGCTCAATTGCTACTCTTCTGACCCAAAAATCGTCATCCTTTGACCAAACTAACATTAAATCGCTTACTCGATCATCCCTTAAACCAATATTTCCAATTGGCTTAATTAAACTATCAATTGTATCCCACCATTGTTTAGACTTTACATAATTAAAAATATGGTCAATATCTTCAAATTTGAGATATTTTTCTAGTGCAATTAAATAGTCACAAACAAAATATTGAGCTTCACGATGTTCATCTACCCAGGCTTGATCTAAAAATTTCCAATCAATTTTTTTATTCGCTTTTTCTAACTTAATAAGATCATGATAGCTTTTCCGACGTTCTGGGGTCTTCAAACCATAAAATTTAAACTTATTTCTCATATAGCTTTCCATTTGTCTAGCTAGTTCTGGATCACTATTCTCGATTAATTTCTTTCTTAATCGTTGATACTTACTTATTTCTTTCACTTCAGTTTCCTTACTTGTTAAAATAAATCTAGTACTTAGAAAAGATGATAATCAATGAAAATTTTAGCATAGAAAATTATGTTTCAAACTAATATTCAAACATACAAATGTGTGATATCCTTATGTTAAATCTTTCACAAAAAGGAGGAAACTTTTTAATGTCCATCAAGAAGTTAGAAAACAGTAGTGACCACGCAATGGTTGCTGAAGAGGTTAAGATTTTAACCAACTTGCTTAATGAAAGTACGCGTCAATTGAGCGGCGACGTTGTTTTTAATAAGATCCAAGACTTGATCAAGATTTCTGCTCAAAAAGACTACGATGCTCTTGAAAAGCAAATTGCTAGTTTAACTAATCAAGAGATGATGGTGGTTGCTCGCTACTTTGCAACCCTTCCCTTATTAGTTAATATTTCTGAAGATGTAGAATTAGCAAGCGAAGTTAACTTGCTCAACAATACTGATCAAGATTATCTGGGCAAGCTTGAAGATACAATTGATTTAGTTGCGCAAAAAGAAAACGCTAATGAAATCTTAAAGCATGTTAATGTTGTTCCAGTTTTAACCGCGCACCCTACTCAAGTGCAAAGAAAGACTGTTCTTGAACTAACTGACCAGATTCACAACTTATTGCGTAACTACCGCGAAGTTAAAAACGGAACCATCAATCAGGCTGAATGGACTGAAAAGCTCCGTGCATATATTGAGATTTTAATGCAGACAGACATTATCCGTAGTCACAAGCTGCAAGTATCTAACGAAATTACTAATGTTTTAGCTTACTATCCTAAGGCTTTGATTCCAGCAATTACCAAATTTACGGCTCGCTATCAAGAATTAGCTAAGAAGTATAACTTAGATCTTAAAGGCGCAACCCCAATTACGATGGGAATGTGGATTGGCGGCGACCGGGATGGTAATCCTTATGTAACAGCTGACACTTTAAAGTTAAGTGCAAGTTTGCAGAGCCAAGTAATTTTTGAATATTACATCAAAAAGCTAAATAAACTTTACCGCACTATCTCAATGTCTACATCTTATATGAAGACTTCCACAGCTGTTGAAAAACTTTCAGCACTTTCAAATGACGATTCACCATTTAGAACCAATGAACCTTATCGTCGTGCTTTTTACTATATTGAGAGTCGCTTGCTTCATACTGAGTACCAACTTTTAGGTACAGTAGATAAAAATAGTTTTGTTAAAAGACGTGACTTAGAAAACTTAGATAAAATTCCTGTTTATAATAATCCTCAAGCTTTTAAAGCAGATCTAATTACGATTAAAGAATCACTTGAACAAGACCATGATCAAGCAGTTATCAGAAGTTTCTTCACTGAACTTTTAGAAGCAATTAATATTTTTGGCTTTCATTTGGCAACAATTGATATGCGTCAAGATTCTAGCGTAAATGAAGCATGTGTTGCAGAGTTACTAAAAAGCGCAGGAATTTGTGACAATTATAGTGAGTTGCCAGAAAAAGAAAAAGTTCAAGTTCTACTTAAAGAGCTAAATGACGATCCACGCAATCTTCATGCTAATAACAAGCCTAAGTCTGACCTACTTCAAAAAGAATTAAAAATCTACAAGACTGCACGTGAGCTCAAAGATCGTATCGGTGAAGATGTAATTAAGCAACATATTATTTCGCACACGGAAAGTGTTTCCGATCTTTTAGAACAAGCAATTATGCTTAAAGAATATGATCTTTTAGACAATCAAGGTGCTCGCATCCAAGTAGTTCCATTATTTGAAACAGTTGAAGACTTAGAGAACTCGCGTGAAATCATGAAAGAGTTTTTGAACTTAGATATTGTTAAAAAATGGCTTGCTTCCCAGAACGATTATCAAGAAATTATGCTCGGCTACTCTGATTCAAACAAAGACGGCGGCTACTTAGCTTCTTGTTGGAACCTCTATAAGGCTCAAAAAGATTTAACTGCAATGGGCAAGAAATTAGGTGTTAACATTACCTTTATGCATGGACGTGGTGGAACTGTTGGCCGAGGTGGCGGTCCTTCATATGAAGCCATTACCGCTCAGCCTTTCGGTTCAATTAATGACCGGATTAGAATGACTGAACAAGGTGAAATCATTCAAAATAAATATGGTAATCAAGACACTGCCTACTACAACTTAGAAATGCTTGCTTCAGCAACAATCGACCGAATTGTTTCTAAACAAATCGTAAGCGAAGATGACATTGGCGGATTCCGTGATTCAATGGATAAGATTGTGCTTGACAGCAATAAAGTTTACCGCAAATTAGTTTTTGAAACGCCTGCCTTTCTTGACTATTTCTTGCAAGCTACACCAATCAAACAAATTTCTAACTTAAATATTGGTTCTCGACCTGCCGCAAGAAAGAAAATCACTGACTTCTCAGGATTAAGAGCTATCCCTTGGGTCTTCTCCTGGTCACAAAGTCGGATCATGTTTCCAGGTTGGTATGGTGTTGGATCTGCCTTCAAGCATTTTATCGATGCCGATTCTCACAACTTAGAAACTTTACAAAAGATGTATCAGGGCTGGCCATTCTTCCACTCTCTACTTTCTAACGTCGATATGGTTTTATCGAAATCTAACATGGATATCGCCAAGCAATATGCGGACCTATGTGAAGATGAAGATACTAAGCAAGTCTTTGATACTATCTACCAAGAATGGAAACTTACCAAAGAAGTTATTCTTCAAATTGAAGGTAACAAGGAGCTGCTAGCTGATAATCCAAGCCTGCAAATGAGCTTAAATTACCGGATGCCTTACTTTAACATTCTTAACTACATTCAGATTGAAATGATTAAACGTGATCGAGTTGCTGACATCGCCGGAGTTTATGAAAGCATCTTACCAATTACAATTAATGGTGTAACTTCTGGCTTACGTAATTCGGGATAGTTTTAAGAAATTTATTTTGAGGGAAGTAACATGACAAAAGCGCTATTAATTATTGACTATACTAACGATTTTATTGCCGATAATGGTTCACTCACTTGTGGTAAGCCTGCTCAAGCATTGGAAGATTATTTAATTGAGCTTGCAGATCAGTTTTATGAAAATGGTGACTACGTAATTTTCCCAACCGACGGTCACACGGGTGATAAATTCAGCCCTGAGTATAAGCTTTTTCCACCACATAATATCGTTGGCACTCCTGGTCAAGAACTTTATGGTAAATTAAAAGACTGGTACGAAAATCATAAGTCTAGCGACCGCGTTTATAAATTTAATAAAAATCGCTACTCTTCTTTCCAAAATACCAATCTTGATAACTACCTACGTGAACGTAAAATTGATGATCTTTGGCTGACTGGTGTATGTACTGACATTTGTGTTCTTCATACAGCAGTGAGTGCCTATAATTTAAACTACGGTATTACAGTCCCAACTAAAGGTGTGACAACATTTACTGAGCATGGACAAGAATGGGCATTAGACCACTTCAAGAATTCGCTTGGTGCAACCTTGATCTAAGGTTCTGAATTAAGAATAATTACTATACTAATGTACAAGTTAAATAATTAAAAATAAGCTGTATCATTTCTACAAACAATGATACAGCTTATTTTCTTTGCTTAAAATTTCTACTTTAAATTGATTAATTCAATACTATCAACACCATCAATTTCACTGACATTAACTGACACTTGCTCATTAAGTGAAGTTGGAATATTTTTACCAACAAAATCAGCTTTGATCGGTAATTCTCGATGTCCCCGATCGACTAAAACCGCTACAGAAATCGACTTTGGTCGTCCATTTGCAATCAGGGCATCCATCGCTGCCCTAATTGTACGACCAGTATAGAGAACATCGTCTACTAAAACAACATTTTTATTAGTAATATCTAGATCCATCGGCTCTAAATCAGGTATTTTTTCTTGACTAAAATCTTTTTTTCGATCATCCCGATAAGGCGTAATATCTAATTCACCTACTGGAACATCTACTTTTTCGACTTCTTTCAGCCTATCACGCATTCTACGAGCTAAATATACTCCGCGCGTCTTAATACCAACTAAGACTAGATCTTCTACTCCCTTATTTCTTTCAATAATTTCATACGTAATTCTGACAAGAGCTCGCTTCATTGCAAGCTTGTCCCAAATTTCTTTTGTCATTATATCTCTTCCTTAATCAAGGATTTTTATTTTAAGGCGTCTGTCGCAAATGATCTATTTTCAAGAGCAGTTAAAAGAGCATCGGCTGTGTCAAGAGCAGTTAACAAAGGAACATTTTGTTGAATAGCCATCCGTCTAATAATAAAGCCATCTGAATTCTTTTCAATATCATGTCCCATAGTATTAATTACTAAGTCAATCTTTCCATCTCTCAGTTCATTCAAGATATTATCATCTTTATTTTCGCCTTCATGAACTTTAGTTACTAGATCAACATGCAAACCATTACTCTTTAAAAATTCAGCTGTACCCTTAGTAGCAAAGATCCGATAGCCAATTCTAGCAAAACGCTTAGCAATCGGTAAAATTTTGTCTTTATCTCTATCTTCAATTGTCAATAAAACATTTCCGTTTTCAGGTATCTGCATTTTAGCTCCAGCAAAGGCCTTATAAAGTGCTTTAGCAAAAGTATGGTCGCTTCCCATTACTTCACCAGTTGACTTCATTTCAGGTCCAAGATATGAATCAACATCAGCCAACTTACTAAAGCTAAACACAGGAGCCTTAACGCTAATCATTTCTGGCTCTGGTGCAAGACCATCGCTATAGCCTTGCTCAGCTAAGCTTTCACCCATAATTACTCTAGTTGCAACTTGCGCCATTTCAATTCCGGTTATCTTGCTTAAAAATGGTACTGTTCTACTTGCCCGAGGGTTTACTTCAATTACGTATACTTCACCATTTCTAACAATAAACTGAATGTTCATAATTCCAACACAGTTAAGAGTAAGCGCCAATTTCCGAGTAACGTCCATAATCTTCTCTTTAACGTCATCAGTAAATGTTTGCGGAGGATATACCGCCATTGAGTCACCTGAGTGAACACCAGCATGTTCAATGTGTTCCATAATTCCAGGCAACAGAACATCTTTACCATCGCAAATTGCGTCAACGTCACATTCACGGCCATCTAAATAATCATCAACTAAAATTGGGTGATCAGCAGCAATATCTACATGATCGTGTAAGTATTCTTCTAGTTCGCTCTTGTTATAAACAATTTCCATTGCTTTTCCACCAAGCACATAACTTGGACGAACTAAGACAGGATATCCCAACTCTTCAGCTGCTTTAATTACGCCTTCATGCGTCGTAGCAGTCAATCCTTTTGGTTGATTAAGCTTAAGCTTTTTAATAATTTGATCAAACAATTCACGGTCTTCTGCACGGTTAAGATCTTTAACTGTCGTTCCTAAAATTTTAACTCCATGTCTTTCTAAACCAGCTGCAAGGTTAATAGAAGTCTGACCACCAAATTGAACAATAACACCTTCTGGTTTTTCTAAATCACAAACATTCAAAACATCTTCTAAAGTCAAAGGTTCAAAGTAAAGCTTATCTGAAATTGAGAAGTCAGTTGAAACAGTTTCTGGATTTGAGTTAATTACAATTGCTTCATAGCCCATTTTTTGTAGTGCTTTAACACAGTGAACTGTTGCATAATCAAACTCAACACCCTGTCCAATTCTAATGGGACCAGAACCAATAACAACGACTGATTTCTTACCAGATTTATGTGATTCATTTTCACCATCATAAGTTGAATAGAAGTATGGTGTTTTTGATTCAAACTCAGCAGCGCAGGTATCAACCATCTTATAAACCGGGATGATACCATGTTTTTTACGTAAGTCTCTAACTTGGTCAGCTTTTTCATTCCATAAAGCAGCTATAGTTGGATCGCTAAAACCATATTTTTTAGCTAAACGTAAAGTTTCAAGATCATCCTTATTTTCTTTAATGGTCTTTTCCATTTCAACCATATGACTCACAATATCTAAGAAATAAAAGTTGATCTTCGTTAATTCGTGTACATCTTCAAGACTATACCCTCTTCTAAAGGCTTCAGCTAAATAAAAGAGACGATCATCTTGTGCTTTAACTAGTTTTTGCTCAATTTCTTCATCACTTGCTTTGTGAGCTTTTTCTGAATATAAATCTTTTTCATCAATCTCAAGTGACCTTACTGCTTTCTGCATTGCTTCTTCAGCAGTTCGACCAATTGCCATCACTTCACCGGTTGCTTTCATTTGCGTGCCCAAAGTGCGATCAGCCTTAGAGAACTTATCAAATGGCCAGCGTGGAATTTTGCAGACAACATAGTCTAATGCTGGTTCAAATTCTGCATAAGTTGTTCCAGTTACTGGGTTCTTAATTTCATCTAAAGTCATTCCGATTGCAATTTTAGCTGCCATCTTGGCAATTGGATAACCGGTTGCTTTTGAAGCAAGAGCACTCGATCTTGACACTCTTGGATTAACTTCAATCACATCATAATCAAAACTATTTGGATCTAAAGCTAGTTGTACATTACAACCACCTTCGATCTTAAGAGCACGAATTAAGCGTAATGAACAATCTCTAAGCATTTGGTACTCTTTATCGCTTAAAGTTTGACTAGGTGAAAAGACAATTGAATCTCCCGTATGAATACCAACCGGATCAAAGTTTTCCATGCAGCAGACAATCATTGCATTATCGTCATGGTCCCGCATTACCTCAAACTCAATTTCTTTATAACCAGCGATTGATTTTTCAATTAAACATTCAGTCACTGGAGAAAGCTCTAACCCATTCTTAGCGATTTCAGCTAATTCTTCATGACTATGACAGATTCCGCCACCAGTTCCACCCATTGTAAATGCTGGTCTAACAATGATTGGATAACCGATTTCATCCCCAAATGCTAAAGCATCTTCAACGGTATTAACAGTCTTTGATGGAGGAACTGGTTCACCTAATTTTTTACATAATTCTTTAAACTTCTCCCTATCTTCTGCTTGTTCAATGGAAGAAAGTTTTGTTCCTAGTAATTCAATATTTAATTCGTCTAAAATTCCAGTTTTAGCCAAAGCTAGCGCCATGTTTAATCCAACTTGACCACCAAGAGTTGGCAGGATTGCATCAGGATATTCTTGTCTAATAATTCTTGAAATTGATTCTACTGTTAAAGGTTCAATATAGACCTTATCGGCAATAGTCGTATCAGTCATAATCGTTGCCGGATTTGAATTGACTAAGACAACCTCATAGCCCTCTTCTCGAAGAGCTAAGCAGGCTTGAGTACCTGAATAATCAAACTCAGCAGCTTGACCAATAATAATTGGGCCAGAACCAATCACCATAATTTTATGAATATCTGTTCTTTTAGGCATGACGCTCTTCTTCCTTTCTTTGGTCAATCATTGACATGAAATCATCAAATAATGAATCTTCATCATGAGGACCTGGTGTTGCATCAGGGTGGAATTGTACTGAAAATGCTGGATACTTTTTATGGCGTAAACCTTCAACAGTCCCGTCATTTACTTCAACATGCGTAATCATCAGATTTTCTTTATCAATTGAGGCAGGATCAACTGCATAACCATGATTTTGCGAAGTAAAACCAATATTTCCAGTTGCAATTTCTCGTACTGGATGGTTAAACCCACGGTGTCCAAATTTCATCTTGTAGGTTTTAGCACCGTTAGCAAGCGCAAAAACTTGGTGCCCCATACAAATTCCAAACAAAGGAACATGTTTTTCAACTTCTTGAACCATCTTTGCAGCTTCAACCATTTCTTCTGGATCTCCAGGTCCATTAGATAAGAGCACGCCATCTGGATTAAGACTTAAAATTTCATCAGCACTTGCAGTGTAAGGTAAAACAATGCAATTACAATCTCTTTCAGCTAACTCTCGTAAAATACTATGCTTAATTCCAAAATCAACTACAACAATGTTACGTTTAGATCCTGGGACTGGATATGAATTTTTAGTTGAAACGCGGCTAATCACACCTTGAGTAATATTTTTTTCTTTTAATTCTTGAGCAATCTTAACAGCATTTTCTTTAGAATCAGTGATCTTTCCTTTTAATGTACCGTGAATTCGAAGCTTTTTAACCAATTCGCGCGTATCAATTCCTTGTAGACCGGGAATATTTAATCTTTCTAAAAATTTTGGCAAAGTTGTTTGCATTCTCCAATTATCAGGATGACGAGCAACTTGATGACATACTACACCCTTAATTTGCGGTTCAAGTGATTCATAGTCGGCTAAAGTAATCCCATAATTACCAATTAAGGGATTGGTAAAAACTAAAATCTGGTCAGCATAACTTTGATCAGTAATTGCTTCTTGGTAGCCAGTCATTCCTGTTGTAAAAACAACCTCACCACTACTTTCGCAGTCAGCTCCGAAGCCTTCTCCTTCATAAATACTGCCATCTTCTAAAATTAAATAGCGTTTCATTTTGTTCCCCTTTGATATACAACTTCACCATCGACAAGCGTCATTACTGTTTCGCCATATACTTTTTGACCAGTAAATGGTGTATTTACACCTTTTGACTTAAAATCAGCTTCCTTGATTTCGTTTTTATGCTCAATATCAAAAATTGCAACATCGGCATTCTTTCCTGGTTCTAAAACTCCCGCATTCTCGATTCCAAATACTTTAGCTGGTTTGTCGCTGAGAAGTGCTAATAGCTGCTCAAGGCTTAAAACTTTTTCTTCCTTTACGAATTTAGTATAAAGTGTACTAAATGCAGTTTCACTTCCCGTAATTCCAAAAGCGGCATTTTTCATACCGCCTTGTTTTTCACTTTTCGCATGTGGCGCATGATCAGTGGCAATCAAATCAATAGTTCCATCTAGTAAGCCAACCAAAAGAGCTGCTTGATCTTCTTTATTTCTTAATGGCGGATTCATTTTAAAGTAACCATTATCTTTAGGAATATCACTATCAGTCAATAAAATATGATGCGGGGCAACTTCACAAGTTACGTTGATTCCACGCGCTTTAGCTAGGCGCACCAATTCAACGCTTGTCTTAGTTGAAACGTGGCAAATATGATAATGAACTCCAGTTTTTTGTGCTAAAAGCAGGTCACGTGCAATTTGAGTTGTTTCTGCAAGTTCAGTAACTGGCGGTAAATCTAGCTTCTTCGCTGCTACTCCTTCGTTCACGATTCCTTTATTAAAAAGCGAATCATCTTGGGCGTGAGTTGCAATGATTAAGTTATTTTCTTTAGCCTTTTGCATTGCTAAATACATGGTTTGTGCAGTCTGTACGCCATGTCCATCATTACTTAAGGCAAAGGCTCCTGCCTTTTTCAAGGCTGCATAATCAGGGATAATATCAGTTGTTTCATCATTGGTTATCGGTCCATATTGAAAAATATGAACTACACCTTTGTGTTTATTTTCCTCCACCATCTTTTTCATTAATTCAGGTGTATTAGGAACTGGCGTAACATTAGGCATTGCACCTACAGTTGTAAAACCACCACGTGCTGCGGCTTCACTACCAGTCTTAATATCTTCTTTATATGTTTGACCAGGATCGCGGTAGTGAACATGAACATCAACCAAACCTGGACTAACAAGCATCCCTTGAGCATCAATAATTTTTTCGGCATCCAAATCTGTCCCAATAGCCTTTATTTTTTTACCTTCAATTAAGACATCAGCCTTAATTAAGCGCCCATTCTGATAAACTGTTCCATTTTTTATTACAGTTGCCATTAGTTAAGCCCTCCTAATTTTCTTCCCCGCAAAACTGCTTCAATCATTGCCATTCTCATAAATACACCGTTTTGCATTTGGCGGGTAAACATGCACTTGTCACTTTCAACTAAGTCACCACTTAACTCAACATCGTGATTAATTGGGCCTGGGTGCATAATAATCGTGTCGGGTTTTAATTCTTGGTAACGCTTATGATTAATTCCATATTCTTCATGGTATGCTTGGGCATCAAAGTTCTTTTCATTCGGATCATCACTGTGTCTTTCGTGTTGAACTCTCAAGAGCATCATGACATCCATTTCAGGAATTAGCTTGTCTAATTTTTCATATTTTCCATACTTATCATATTCGCTTGAATACCAATACTCAGGACCTGAGAAGTAGACTTCTGCACCTAGTCTAGTCAACAATTCCATATTACTTTTGGCCACACGTGAATTAGTAATGTCGCCAACGATAGCCACTTTCAAGCCTTTAAAATGGCCAAAATGTTCATGAATTGTCATCATATCCAATAAGCATTGACTAGGGTGTTGTCCACTTCCGTCACCTGCGTTAATTACGCCAATATTTAAATGTTGGTGCTTTTTTGGATGAATTAAATCTTGATAGTATTCATTCTGTGAGTGCCGAATCACTTCAATATTTACTCCAACGGCATCCATAATCAAAGAAGTGTCATATAAAGTTTCACCTTTATTAACTGAAGAATGTGCTGGATCAAAAGGAATTACTGTTAAACCTAATTTTCTTTCAGCCATTTCAAAACTAGTATGCGTCCTGCTTGAATCTTCAAAAAACATATTTGAAATATAAACTGGCTGAGTTAAACGCGGTGTTGCTCCACCATTTTTAAAGTACTCTGCTCGATTAATTAAGGCTTCAACTTCTTCAGCGCTTAAATTTTCTACACTAACAAAATGTGGTAAACTAACAAGATTTAATTTTTCCATTTTTATATTCTTTCTAAAACAAAAGGCCTGAAGCATTTAATTGCTCCAGGCCTATTTTTCGTATTCTGGTACACGAAAAATATAGCAACCCTTCTGGCCCTCTCTGGAGTCAATTAAATGGTTGACTATTAAATTAATATTTCCAAACTATTTTGGTAATGACTTCAATTCAACTGAATCCCTACCGTCTTTTTCTACCATGTTAACAGCAACTTGTTCGTCAGCTGCTGTTGGAATGTTTTTACCAACAAAATCAGCACGAATCGGCAATTCTCGATGTCCACGATCTACCAAAACTGCAACTTTAATTGAACTAGGGCGTCCATCATCCATTAAAGCGTCCATTGCTGCTCGAATTGTACGACCAGTATAGATTACGTCATCAATTAAGATAACCTTCTTATCGTTAATATCAACGCTTATTTTATTGGAATTAATTACTGGATCTTGCTTCAATGAAGCATCATGACGATCATCACGATAAAGAGTGATGTCTAGTTCATCAACTGGCACATCAACGTCTTCTAATTTTTGAATACGATCATGAATTCTCTTAGCTAGGTAAACACCACGAGTTTTGATACCGATCAAAACCAGATTATCTGTTCCTTTATTTTGTTCAATAATTTCATAAGTAATTCGAGTTAGTGCACGCTTCATTGCTAATGCATCCCAAATTTCCTTTGCCATCTTTTACCCTCCTGGTCTTGCCCATGAAAAAAGCTCCTAGTGTCAGAGACTAGGAGCTTATAGTAAAGTCATACTTATTTAAGCCTGCCTTGCTAGCCTCACGGGACTAATTTTAAAGGACATTCATTGCTTTAAAATTACTGTAAATTATCTTCTTTGTCAAGCAATTTAATTAAATTCAACTTGATTGACCAAGTCATTAATGTCTTCAATACCTAATTTTTCTAATTCATTAGGCAATTCATCAGCAATATGCTTTGACGCAATACTGTCTTTAAAATGAGCTGTTCCAACCGCAACAGCATTAGCACCAGCAAGCATGAATTTGATTACGTCTTGAGCTGAACTAATTCCGCCCATTCCAATAATCGGCAAACTTGTACTTTGACGAACTTGGTGAACCATTCTAAGCGCAACTGGCTTGACTGCTTCTCCAGAAAGACCGCCAATATTGTGGCCTAAAACAGGTTTTCTTGTTTTAATATCAATATCCATCCCTAAAAGAGTATTAATTAAGGACAAACCATCTGCACCGCCTTTTTCAGCAGCTTTAGAAATTTGTGTAATATCAGTCACATTTGGAGTTAACTTCACATAAATGGGAACATTAGTCACTGCCTTAATTTTCTTAGTTAAAGATTCAACTACATCTGGATGAACACCAAAACTCATTCCGCCTTGGTTTACGTTAGGACAAGAAACATTAATTTCTAAAGCATTAACTAAACCTGAATCAGATAATTTTTTAGCTACTTCAACATAACCTGCTTCATCTTCGCCACCAACGCTAGCCATGATTGGCAAATCAGGATAACTCTGACGTAAAGGTTTTAACTTATCTTCAATTACCGCATCAACTCCAGGATTTGTTAATCCAACTGAATTTAAAACTCCGGTCTCTAAAACAGCTATTTGCGGCTGAGGATTACCTGTTGTTGCATGCGGAGTAGTAGTCTTAATAACCATTGCTCCAAGATCATTTAAATCAAACTTCTTAGCTGCTGGCACATCTCCAAAACCAAAAGTTCCACTTGCTGGCATAACTGGATTCTTTAAATCTAATCCCGGTAATTTTACATGCGTATTAATCATATTTTCCTCCAAAATGAATGCTCACGGTCATTCGATTATTTTTCAAGAACTGATTGTACACGCTTTTTTATTTTTTTCAAAGTTAAAAATTTTATTTGTAATTCTCGACCGAAGGTGCTAAACTTCATTTTGATTAAACTTTAAACGGTACAGAGAGACCGCAAGTTAAAAATTATTGGCTTAAATTATCTGGGAAAGTCTATACCTAGTGTCTCTCTGCGCTCGGTGTAGACTTTTTTTATGGAGGAAAAATGACAAGACCAGTTATCGTTGCCTTAGATTTAGACAATGAAAAGAAATTAAATGAACTCTTACCTAAGCTAGGTAAACCAGAAAATGTTTTTATTAAAATTGGAATGGAACTCTTTTTTAATGAAGGTCCTGCAATTGTTAGAAACTTATCTAGACAAGGCTACCAAATTTTTTTAGATTTAAAGATGAGTGATATACCTAATACCGTCTACAATGGTGCTAAAGCCTTAGCTCAATTAGGAATCACTTATACTACTGTCCATGCTCTTGGTGGTAGTCAAATGATTAAAGCAGCAAAAGAAGGTTTAATTGCTGGCACCCCGGTCGGTAAAAATATCCCTAAATTATTAGCTGTTACAGAATTAACTTCAATTTCTGATGATATTTTGCACGAAGAACAAAATTGTAACTTATCAATGAACCAGCAAGTTTTAAGTCTAGCTGAAACTGCCAAAAAGGCTGGAGCTGATGGAGTAATTTGTTCACCATTAGAAGTTAAGAATTTGCGTCAAAATGTTGGCGATGACTTTTTATACGTAACTCCTGGCATTCGCCCAGCAGGAAATGCCAAAGATGATCAATCTAGAGTAGCTACCCCAGCCCAAGCAAAAGAATGGGGTTCAACCGCTATCGTCGTAGGACGACCGATTACCCTAGCAACTAATCCAGAAGCAGCATACGAAGCAATTAAGAAGGAGTTCAACTAAAATGCATAAAGATCAAATTATCAGCCAATTAATCCAAGAAAAAATTATTACCATTTCACCTGATAAGCCATTTACATACGCAAGCGGAATGCTTTCACCAATCTATACCGATTTACGCTTAACTGTTTCCTATCCTGAATTGCGTGACATGATTGCTAGCGACTTGGCCAACTTAATTGCAAAAGAATTTCCTGAAGCAACAATTGTCGGAGGTGTTGCAACAGCAGGAATTCCACATGCTGCTTTAGTTGCTGAAAAATTGCATCTACCAATGATTTACGTTAGACCTAAGCCAAAAGATCATGGAAAAGGTCGTCAAATTGAAGGCCGCTTCTCAGAAAATGATAAGATCGTTTTGATTGATGATTTAATTACCACCGGTGGATCAGTCCTTAATGCAGTTAAAGCCACAGAAAAAGATGGTGGTCATGTTGCTGGTGTTTCTTCAATTTTCACTTATTACTTACCAGATGCCAAAGAAAACTTTAAAAAGGCAAATGTAAAATATGCACCACTTCTTTCCTACCCTGAATTGCTGAAGAAAGAAAACGAATCTGGTCATATTACTAGTGAACAATATGATATTTTGAAGACTTGGCATGAAGATCCATGGGCTTGGGGTAAAAAGTTCAATAATTAAGACAAATATTTGAAAAGCAGAGATGATAGACAACGATTATGTTGCAATTATCTCTGCTTTTTTGTTTTCTAATCATTTCCTTTATCTTTTGAAATTTCTACAAAAACAAAGTTAATTAATCGCTTTATTTCGCTTGTGTTAGACTTAAGAAGAGTAAGCGATTTTCTTTTTTATTAGCACTTTGTTAATAAAAAATACAACATTTTTATATATAATAATTGTAGCTAGCAGAAAGGATGGATGAAATATGGATACAAATAATATTTTGTCTTACATAAAATGGCGTGGCGATATTTCCCTTTCTGCACGACCATTTGACGAAGTAGATGCATTAGTGATTGCCACATTTTCTTATATTCATCTCGATGGAATCGTCCCAGACTCTAATAAAGAAATTTCAATTAAAGAAGTCGCTAAAAAATATTTTAATTCATCAAATCAAAACTTAGATCACTACAAGTATCAAGATTTACTTAAATTAATGGCTAATTCCGTTCGGTTTGGGGATGCCAAATTATCTTATTTTGCAGACGTTCTAACTGACCGCATTCAGTTTTCTGCGATAAAAATCAGCTTAGATAATGATACTAATTTTATTTCTTTTCGCGGTACTGACGATACATTAGTTGGCTGGAAAGAGGATTTTGAGATTAGTTTTAGAACTACTGGAGCTCAAAAATATGCCTTGAAATATCTCACAAATATTCTTAAAAACACTAATCAGGTGTATAGCCTCGCAGGCCACTCTAAAGGAGGCAATCTAGCTGAATATGCAGCTGTTAATTTACCAGATGATTTAAAAGATAATATTGATACTATCTATACCTTTGACAGTCCTGGCTTGAGTACCCAAGTTGACGGTGTAACCGATAAATTGAAACGCTATGTTCCCGAATTTAGTATTATTGGACGATTGTTTGAGCCAGAAAATATTACTCCAACCATTTTAGTCAGTGATCGGCCTAAACTTGCCCAGCATGATCCAATGAGTTGGGAAGTTTCAGGATCTCACTTTATTACTAGAGCTCACAGGAACCCTACTTCTAAAATATATAATCAAATTATCAATCAATGGATTGGCGAAGCAAATCTACAAGAGCGAGAAGCCTTAACTAATGATTTGTTCAGTGCTTTTGCCGCAAGTGGTGCAACCAAAATTACTGAACTTAATAAAAATGGTTTTGGTGGTTTCGGCGCAATCCTTTTTTCACTTACAGATTCTTCAAGAAGAACTAGGTTCGTTTTAGGTAGTTTATGGGAAACCATTTGGCGAAGCATTAAAGCAACCCACCTTGAAAAACTTTTTATTAACACTAATTCAATTATTGGCTGGGTTCTAATTCTTCTGGGTATTGTCGATCTCACAATTCCTGATTATGCTTATCGTGCGTTTGGTGGCTTAGTCGCCCTCTTCTGCATAGGTTGGAGTGGTTATCACATTGTTGAGGCTGCAAATTCTCATCTCTTACCTAAACCCAAACGATTCTTCATTATTACCTACTTAATAGTCTTTGGTCTCGCAATTGCAATTATTTCAAATAATCGCTTGCTTAACTTCCTAGCACACTACGTTTTAGGTATTTTCTTAATTGGTTTTGCTTACGTAAGATTACGTAGCGTAATTGTCAAAAATAAGAAAAATGGGATTTTTAGAAATATCATTGATGTCCTAGAAAGTTTAATTGCCTTTGCTGCTGGAATTATTGTGATTATAAATCCAAATTACTTTAGTAGGCAAGCAGTAATTAGCTTAGGAATTTTATTAATCATTTATGGCTTTTTCCAACTAATAATGGAATTATTCAAACAAAGAAAATTACGCATGCCATCTAAACATCGCTAAAGTCACAAAAGGCTTTCGGAAAATTCACTCCGAAAGCCTTTTATTTTTCTTGTAAAACTTTTTCAATTGCTGCAGCAACCCCATCATGATCACAATCTTTGGTAATCATTTGAGCATTATCTTTTACAAGCGTTACTGCATTTCCCATAGCTACTCCAATTCCAGCATATTTAATCATACTTAAATCGTTCTCTTCATCCCCAATCGCCATTATATTTTCACTAGTTAAATTCAATTTTTGACAAAGAAATTTCAAGGCATTTCCTTTTGAAACACCTTTTGGATTAGCTTCATAGTAAAACGGTGCAGTTTTTGTAAATGTAATTTTATCGTCTAAATGTGCAAATGGCATATGATCCGCGATTTTTTTATCTAAGTACTTTTGTTCATCAACGTACATGCATTTAATAATTGGAATATTTTTCATTTCAGCCGGTGTTCGATAAGAAATACCTAAATTAACCAAATTAGCCTCATATAGCGTAAAATCTCCGATATCACGATCGGCTGTATAAATTCGATCTGGAGCAGAAGCATGAAAATGCAGTCCTAATTTTAAAGCTATTGTTTCTAAATCAAGATAATTATCATAGGTCAGTTGCTTTTCAAATAAAACATTGCCAGAAGTTGTTACAACCACGCCGCCTCCAAAGCAAACAACATATTCATCATTTTGATTAGCTAAGTCTAATTCATGCAGAATTTGCTTTACACCGCTTAATGGTCTTCCAGTTGCAATCACAATTTTAATTCCAGCTTTTCTCGCCATTAAAATTGCATTCTTTACTCCCCTGGTCAATTGCTTTTTAGAATTCAATAAAGTTCCATCAACATCAATCGCAATTACTTTAATTTCATTCATCCTATTACCTCAATAAAGCTCCTAATAAAACAACTAAGCCAATAAAACCAACTATACTCAGCTGTAAACGCCAAGTAATCGTTAAATAAGCAATAAATTCCCGCACAAATGCATTTAAAGTGAAATACCATTTGGTTTTAGCTCCATAACCGATACAGTCTAGCCCCATTCTTTTAGCTAAAACTAATGCGCGATACACATGATAAGAATTTGTTACAATTGCAAAACGTGAATTGGATTTCATTAACTTATGCGAAAAAGCTAAGTTTTGTCTAGTTGTTTTTGACTTATCTTCAACAATAATATCTTGGTTAGAGATTCCTTTTTCTTCGGCATATTTTGCCATTGCAACTGCTTCTGGAATTTCTTCCCCTGGTCCTTGTCCACCTGACATAATAATTTTTGAACCTGGATTATTGCGATAAACCTCAATTCCACGGTTAATTCTAGCCGCAAGCAGCGGTGTCACCTTTTTACCAATTAAACCAGCTCCTAGAACTACGATGTAATTTAATTTCTTAGTCTTAAAATTGATCAGATTAATCCATGAAGTCAAAGTATACATCATCATAATAAAAATTAAGTAAATGACGGTCAAATTAACAAATAGATACAAGTAAGTACCAAAATTATTGCGTGTCAATCGTCCAACTATAGGGAACAAGAATAAGTAAGCAATAATTCCAATTCCCATTGCTAATGATAAAAAGTTAGTCCAACGATTACCTTCCCGAATTAAAATTTTAATTCCATTATAAATAAACATTACTATTAAGATTGCAATAAATGCAAAGACCAAAACCATCAATGCAATTAAAATTAAAGCAAAAACAAGCAGAACAAATTGATGTGTAATTGGGAAAATTTCTGCGGCAATCATTAAGCTAACTGCTGTGATTAGACCGAAAGTTATTATTGTCCAAACTAACGTCATCCCTGACCACAGACTACGTCTTTCATGGGTCAATACCCAAACAAAGGTTGCTAAAGCCAATAAAAATAAAATTAATACAATTGAAAATGATAAGATCACTTATCATTTCACCACCTTAATGTAACGTAAATATTTCTAGATGTACCCTTTTCTTAATTATACAAAATAAATTGCACTGATACGTTTGCTTCAGTATAATTAAGAAAATATTTTTAGGGAGGAATCAATATGACAGATCAACTTTTAGTAACAACCACTGAAAATATTCCCAACCAAAAATACGAAATTATTGGTGAAGTTTTCGGTGTAACTACTCAGTCAAAGAATGCTCTTCGCGATTTAGGTGCTGGATTAAAAAGCATTGTTGGTGGTGAAATCAAAGCCTACACATCCATGCTAACTGAATCAAGAGATCAAGCAATTAATCGTCTTTGCGAAAATGCAGCGAATCTAGGAGCAGACGCTGTAGTAATGATGCGCTTTGACTCAGGGTCTATTGCAGGAGATATGCAATCGGTAGTTGCTTACGGAACTGCCGTTAAATTTATTGATTAACTAAAAAGACTGGCAAATACCAGTCTTTTTTATTTTCTTAATCCTTTAGGGTAGAAATTCTTTAATATTTGATCATTGCCGATTTTTCCAAAACTAAAGATATGATTTTGATATGCGACTAAAACAGAACCTCGCAATTCACTATTTACCTTAATAGTTTCACCATGTAGATAATGTTCATAATCAGTTTCATTTTTCAAATTGAGCAATTGCTTTTGCTCTTTTTGACCTAAAACTTCAGCTAATTGATGACTAGGTTCAAAGCGTTTTTTCTTAAGTAGGCCTAATTCAACACCATTATTTAAAATGTGTAATTCATTTAATAATTCTGGATCAACAGCTGGGACAAAAACATGACCATTACTTTGTAAAACTGTTTTCTGCCAATTTTCTAAACTATCTGGCAGTACAAAATTATCTAAAACTTTTGCTACTGTTGTAATTTCATCCTTAGTTAAACGCGTAATAGAGCTCTTTTTCTGATGTTTTTTCTATCTCTTCTTAACTTTTTTACCTGAAGCATCTTCAACTGCTTCAGTACTTCTCAAATGGGCTACAAACTGGCCTTCACCTACTCCATTCTGAAACCAAAGTCTAACTGTGTCTTTTAATTCAGGTAAATTAGACTTTGACCAATCAGCTTTACCCATTGACATTCCGGGATATAACTTTAAAGGCTCAATTTTCAAATGATAGTTTTCAACTAGCCAAGCAACAATTTCTTCATCTTCTTCTGGTGAATAGGTACAGGTAGAATAAACCAATTCACCGCCAGGTTTTAACATATTCATTGCTTGTGTCAAAATTTCCTTTTGCCTTGCCTGACAAGTTAAGACATATTCTGGAGACCAGTACTGCATTGCTGCAGGATCTTTTCTAAACATTCCTTCACCAGAACAAGGTGCATCGACCAAAATCTTATCAAAAAAATGGGGTAATTTTTTTGATAAACGTTCAGGACTTTCATTTGTAACTACGACATTTGTAGCTCCCCACCGCTCCAAATTTTCTCGTAAATCTTTAGCCCGACTCTTAGAAATTTCATTAGCTACTAAAAGTCCCTTATTTTCTAGAAAACTTGCTAGTGCAGTTGACTTACCACCGGGTGCAGCACATAAATCAAGCACCTTTTCTCCTGGTTTTACATTAAGAGCAACGGCTGGATACATTGCTGAAGGGTCTTGCGAATAAACATAACCACCAGTCCACTCGCTGTCACGACCTGAAACTTCACCATAGTAACCATCGCTAGTAAATTCAATGGGCTCTTCAAGACTATACTGAACATCCTGATAATTATTCTTTAAAGGATTTAAGCGAAAGCCCTTCTTACTTGGACTATCAATAGACGCAAAGAATTTATTGCTCTCTTCTTCTCCAAGCAGATTTTGATATTTTTTAATAAATTCAACTGGTAATGACATTATTTTTCCTTCTTAATTTTTATCACAAGTAGCATCAACACATAGGTAATAACCTGCATTGCAAATACGACTAAAAACAAAATATAAAGTTGACTATGGTTAGAATAGAATTTCCAAGTCTGTAGCCCTAAACTAGTTAACAAAATTACAATTCCGTTTGCTAGGAAAAAGCGTAGTCCAGAATCAGCCAATAAGTGGGCCCATATTTTTCCAGGTACAAATTTTACGTTTACTGGATTTTCAGCTAAAACAGCGGCTATTGCAGCAACTACAAGAGCAATTACCACACACAAGATAGCTGCAATTAGTTTCTTAGTAGGGCTAATTCCATGCTGCCTATTATAAGTCTTACTGAAATCTTTAGTCTGCATGTTTCCTTTTAAATACGCATGCATAGAATTAGCTTCATTTCTATTCAAACCATCTACTACGATTTTGTAATTATTAATTGACTCTTTAGCCGTGGGCTGATTAATCCCAGTTGAAAGATAATAAACTGCTTGTCCGTTTTGGCTCTCATTGTTTCGCTTTAATTCACCAATAATAGTGACATAATCATTATTCTCCTTTAGATAATGATTATTTTGTAAAGTTACAACTTTACTTTCGGTATCCGCTGAAATAACTGCAAAAGGAATTGATCCATCAAAGTCGCTTTTAGTAAAGTAACGTGAGCTTCCCTTAGCTAGGGGTTGACTCTTTAAGTTATAATTAGCCCAAATCAAGACTCTATCTGGAATATAATTGGATTCAAAATGAATCTGCACTTTATCATGAGCGAAATTTCTATTCACATAGTTTAATAACTGCTTAATACTATGCTTTTTCTTAGATTTAAAAACATAATAAGTGCTCGACAAACCATTATTATTTAAAACTTGATCAGCTCTTTGAGATTGTTGACGAGATAAAATCAACCCTAATCCCAAAAAAGCTACAAAAGAAATTATTAAAAGAATAAGTCGTTTTATTTTCATTATTTTATTTCAAAAACCTTTTCGTCAATGAAATCGAAGCTTTGAAAGCTACGATTAACTTTTGTATTAGTCCTACTTTTTGCTTTCTGCCAAAAAGTAGCAGAATTTGTAGCACCATTTTTTTCGCCAATAAACAGTAACACCGGTTGATGATCAAGACTACGATATAAATCGAGAATCTTTAAATCATCTTCTCCAAAATTAGGCGCCCAGGAGCAAATAATTAGATCAACCTCAGGGTGCTTTTTAATTGCACTCAAAGCATCCAAATTCTCTGTTGTAAAAATCGGAGCTTCGCCAGTTGTTGAGCTTTTAGCCCAAGAAAATGAGTCACTTGCAATTGCATTTATCCCTACCTGACTTAAGGCCTTTGACCAATATGCATTTCCTGCCATAATTTCTAAGCTAGATTTAACATGATACTCTTGTTTAATTAACCTAGCTGTTTCTAAGTTTGGCAAAGACCAAACTCCATATTCTCTTGAGAGAAAACTCCGAAAATTATTAAGGAGATTATTTGCTTCTTGGACTTTATCTTTATTTCCGATATTATCTATCATTATATCTAAGCTATCAGGTAAAAATCCAAGTGAATTAGGTGATTTTGGTAAAATCTTTTTTTGCTGAAGATTAGCAATTATATTATTAATTATGTTAACTTGTTTATGAAGAGGCAAATAATTGAGTTCTTTGTCTAACTGATTTAGTTTAATTTGATACTGTTTCATTTGATACATTCCCTACGAAATGATTTTACCATTCAAAGTTAATAAAAACAGGTATAATAAAAGTGATGTAAGCATTAAGGAGCAAAAGTTATGTCAAAACATAAAACTGAATCGGCTGAATCCCTTGGTCACTGGCTCCTGCAGGTATTTATTTTAGCAATTGTAATTTTCGGTTTATATATTTTTATGTTCCGTGTGCTACTTGCTAATGAAACTATCACTGGACCATCAATGCAGCCAACCTTTGAGAATAATGATCGAATCATTGCAGTAAGACATTCCAAACTCTCACGCGGTGATATTGTGATTTTACGAGCGCCAGATCAACCAGGTGCACTTTACATTAAAAGAATTATCGGCGTGCCTGGTGACAGCATTAAATCAAAAAATGATGTAATGTATATTAATGGGAAGCCAATCAAAGAGCCGTACTTAACAAAATACAAGAAAAAGCTTGCTAAGGGTCAACTGTATACCAATAATTTCAACCTGCAGCAACTTTATCATGTAAAACGAGTACCAAAAGACTGTTATTTCGTAATGGGTGATCACCGGAACATTTCAAAAGACTCACGGATGATTGGTTTTATCAAAAGAAAAGATATTGTTGGTGAAGTCAAATTAAGGTATTTTCCATTCGATCAAATACAATGGTTTTAATTTATAAATTTAGAAAGTGTGAATTATAAAATGAGTCCTGAAGAATTATCTGATGCAATTATTGAATTTGAAGTTAAAAATAATGTCAACGATACTGCGCTTGCTTTTTCAAGTCACCTATCTGTCGAAAAATTGCATGCAATGAAGACTGGCGAAGCAAAATACACAATGGAAGAAGCTGAACAAGTCCTCGACTATATTCAAGCTAATTCTTAATCTGATTTTTAATAATAGCAAAAAAGGAATAGGGTTTTGAAATCAAATTTTCAAAATCTTATTCCTTTTCTTATATCTTAGCCTCATGATATTTATTCAAAAGAAAAATATTAACGATAATCAAAATGATATCAACTACTAGTACTACTGCCATTGTTAAGTAATTCTCAGTTAGGTTTGATCTTACATCAATAGCATCTTTACTCAAGGTGGTTAAAAACATGCCATTTTGCAAAAACCCAGTTAATGAATTCATGACAAACCAATAAACATTCATCAAGAATATTAAGCCAATGCAAGTTAGAGAAACAACTACTAAGAAATAAACAAGTTTGCTTATCTTTTCTGGCAGAAAATCACTAACTATCTTCCCAGTAAAGTTTATCAAACTAACTGCAAGATAAATAAACATTCCAATCAAAATTATTAGTAAAATGACAGAAAGCAAATCTGCTAAATGTATATCCTGCCATAATTTTCCTTCTCCGATTGAGCCAAAATTTTTAAAAGTTGTCTGCCAAAACTCATTTGTAATAATTACAGGCAATCCAGCAATTACAATCATAACTATTTGTAAAATAACTAGAAAAATTCCATCAATAATTGCTGAACCTAAGTTAGCAAATAATAATGCGCTGTTCTTAATCGGCGCTAATCGCCAAGTCTGTGAAGCATAAACTTGCTCATTTTTCCTACTTGAAAGGAATAAATATGCCAAATCAAACAATGGCGTGATTGTGATGAAAGCTGTTAACATATATGATTTACTTTCACCTTGAAAGGCCATTTTTAAAAGTGCCCAAAATCCAAGTAATACGCCAACAACAATCTGCAGGAGTGCTAATCTACGAACAAGCCGCAGTTTACTTTTAGTTAATTCTTTAAATATTGATGAAAAAGATGTCATCAGTATTCCCTACTTTCCTTCGTGGAAATTCTTTAAAAGCCAAATGTTGACTGCTCCTAAAGCAACATCAATCAAGGCAACCATCAAGTTACTCTCGCTAAATGCAAGTAAACTATTTGAGGTTTCTCCCCAACGCAATTGATTTAATAAATTAATCAGATTATCTGATAAGAAAATAAAGATAAAAATCAAAACAATCATAATAACAAAGCGGATTAACTTGCTATGTTTATCAGGAAGAAAGTCTGTAATTGTTCTACTTGAGAGATTTAATGCAGTCACAATACTATAAACTAAGACAGCGAACAACAAAAATGCTAAAAATGCACTCAACATTTCTCCGAATGGAAATGACTCAAGAAACTTTTGCCAAAAGTTACCAGCATGGCTTGACTTAGAAATAGCTTGATTAATTTCCCAGATATTTGTTCGAACGTCTTTACTCAAAAGAGCTGGCAAAAAAGTAATAATTCCCATTCCAATTTGAATTAAAACCAAGTAAAGTCCATTAACAAACGCTGATAAGATATTAGCTAAGTAAAATTTACTTGATGAAATTGGAACAAGGCGCCAAGTTTGTGAGCTATATTCTTTCTCATTTTGCCAAGCAGAAAGTACCACATAAGCCATATCCGCAAACGGAGCAAAAGTAGATAACATTACAAACCAGGCTATTGGTTTAGCTTGACTAGAAAATGCATCGCCATTTGAAAATAATGCCCAAAGCGCGAAAACTGAGGCTGCTACCAATTGTAAGAGAGCCAGTAAATAAACGCTGCGACGCTTCTTTTTTCCCATTTGACTAAATAATGCTTTAAAGGTCGTCATTTTTACTCAGCTCCTTCATCTGTATATAGACTTTCATAATATTCTTCAATACTATGTCCCTTTGCTCTAATATCATCTGCTGATAAGTGACTTGCAATCTTCTTGTCTTTTACAATTACCACTTCATCTAAAATCGTTGTAATTTCATTTACAAAGTGATCAGAAATAACAATAGTGCTGTCTGGACTCTTCCAAAGTAAAATTGAATTAATAATTCTTTTTCTAGCCATTGGATCGATTCCAGAGAAAGGCTCATCAAGTAAATACAATTTTGCTTCTCGACTTAGAGTTACAGCAATTTCCAGCTTTTCACGCATTCCTCGTGATAATTGCCCGAGCTTCATCTCATTGTTGAGTTTCATAAAAGAACGTAATTGCTCAAATTTACTACTATCAAAATCTACAAATAACTTTTGATAAAATTCTTCTACTTCACCAACTTTTGTTGAATCACTTAACCCTTTCAGGTTATCAGTCATAGCAATGTTAGCCTTTCGGTAAACTTCACTGCTATCCCCATTAAGAAGCACTTCACCTTGATAGTGTTTAGCAATACCAACGATCACTCTCATCAATGTTGTTTTACCAGCACCATTTTCACCTAAAAGCGCGATAATTTTACCTGAATCAATGTCTAAATTTACATTATCAAGAATAGTTCTCAAATTTTTGCGATATGTTAATCCCTTTACTTCGAGTAATTTATTCATCTTAGTCTCCCTTCTTCTCTTCAATAAACTTTTTAAGCTCCTCAAGCGTCTTTTCCGGGGTTAGACCTAACTGTGCTGTACTTTCTAAAAACTCGCTTATTGTGTCTTTAATTAATTCCCTGCGCTTTTGTAAAATCAATTCCGTATCAGTTGTGACAAATGAACCAAGGCCCCGTCTAACTTCAAGGATTCCTTCAACATTCATCTGGTTAAGAGCACGTTGAACTGTATTTACATTTACAGTCAAATCAACCGCCAATTGTCGTACTGAGGGAACCTTTTCACCAGGCTTTATCTTTCCTAAAGCGATTTGTCGATAAAGATACTTCTCAATTTGTACATAGATTGGAATATTATCTTGAAATTGCAATCTTTACACCGCCTTCACTAGTGTATGGTTTATCTATTACACTAATATAATACCAACATCTATTTTTAAATACAAGTCTTATTTTTGTTTCACAATTTTTAATTTACATTTTTTAATAAAAAAATAGCAGATAAAATGCTGATATTGCAAGCATTTTATCTGCTATTTAGCAAGTTAATAGTATCAGTGTAAAACTATTTTTAATTTTTAACTAATTTATCAATGTTGATATAAAAGTATTTATCTACTATCAAGAAGAACCTAGAACTAATAAATTTAATCAAAAATAGTTAAAATTGTTTCACTAATTTTATTTCTTATTTCTTTCAACATTCAATTGATTGATTTTACGTAAAACGTCCACAGCTTTCCACATGGATTCAAGGACGGTGTATTCATATCTACCATGCATATTCTCTTCACCGGCAAAAAGATTTGGACAAGGTAAGCCCATATAAGTTAATTGTGAGCCATCAGTACCACCGCGAACTGGATCTTCATTAACAGTAAGCCCCTCAGCCTTGTAAGCATCTCTAGCTAAGTCCACAATCTCCATATGCTTTTCGAGTTCATCAGCCATGTTGTAGTATTGGTCCCACATTTTAAGCTTAATTCTCTCAGTGCCAAATTCGTCATTCATTTTCTTAACGATGTCTTTAACCAAGTTCTTTCTTCTTTCAAGGCCATCGCGTTTAAAATCACGAATAATATAATCCATATGTGCTGAATCAACGGTTCCATCAAAATTCATTAAATGGAAAAACCCTTCTCGACCATCAGTGTGTTCTGGACGATCATGTTCAGGCAATTGATTATGAAAATCAATTCCAACCTGAATTGCATTGATCATTTGTCCCTTAGCAACTGCGGGGTGAACATTTACTCCTTGAATATCTAAGCCAAATTGAGCTGCTGAAAACGTACCCCAGTCAAGTTTTCCTGGTGCTTCACCATCAACTGTATAAGCAAAATCTGCTCCAAATTCTTCAACATCAAAATGTTCTGCTCCAGTTCCAATTTCTTCATCTGGAGTAAAAGCTAATTTAATTTCACCGTGTTTTTCTTCGGGATGTTCCATCAAGTATTCCGCAAAAGTCATAAGTTCTGAAATACCACACTTGTCATCCCCACCAAGTAAAGTATCACCAGAAGCTGAAATAATCATTTGACCCTTATAATTTTTTAAATGTGGAAAGACTTCAGGATCTAAGTAAAATTCGCTATCTCCTAATTGAATTTTAGACTTACCATCATAATTCTCTGTAATTTGTGGCTTGACATCAACTGAATTAAAGTCTGCTGTATCACAGTGTGCTAACAAGCCGAATGTTGGCACTTTATAGTCAATGTTTGATGGAATAGTAGCAATTACGCAACCACTTTTTTGATTATAGTGAACATCTTTAAGACCTAACTCTTCTAGGTCCTTCATAATTACATTCTTTTGAAAGTTTTCTTCTCTTTCAGTTGATGGAAAACGGTCTGAATGCTCATCAGATCTAGAATTTACCTTAACGTATTTTAAAAATCTAGGTAATAAATTTGGATATTCAGTCATTTTAATTCTCCTAAAATAAATCTTGGAATGGGTTAGTTGATACCTCTGAGACTACTACAGGTACCTTCCAATTATAATCCTTATTCCACTTTTCAAGACGATCCCCGACCTTATACTTAAAAAGCTTTTCAGTATAGTGACCCGGATCAACTACAGTTAAGCCACTTGAGATCATGTCATGACCCACATGATAATAAACGTCACCAGTGATAAAGGCATCAACTCCATCAACTAGGGCCTGACGCCAAAACTTACCGCCATCACCGCAAATGAAAGCAACCGTTGAAATCATCTTATCATTATCTGCGGTAATCAAACGTGCCATTTTAATGTGCATCTTATCTTTGACATAGTATGCAAAGTCTTTAGCGGTCATTTCTTTAGGTAATCTACCTTTTCTCCCAATGGCAATTCCATCTGAATCTAAGGCAAAGGGTTCAACATCTTCAAGCCCCAGCTCTTCTGCTTGCCAATCTGCCGATCCATTTTGAGCTTTATCAGAATTAGTATGAATTGAGTACACAGTAATTCCATTTGCAATCAGCTTGCCATACATGGCATTTTGAGGATCAGAAAAGTCTAAATTCTTTGCTGGTCTAAACATTACCGGATGGTGACTAATAATCAGATCAACGCCTTTTTCGATTGCTTCATCTACTACCTGCGGACGAACATCTAAAGTAGTCATCATTTTAGTAACTTCAGCATCCATCGATCCAATTTGCATTCCAACTGGATCACCTTCAGAAGCGATTTCTTCTGGAAAATCTTCTCTTAAACGCTTTACAATATCTGCCACTTTTGTCATTTCAACACTTCCTCAATCATTTTAATTAAGTCATTTATTTTGTTTATCTTATCCTCATCTTTGTTTTTAGCTTTATTTAAATTGGTTTTTAAATTTTGATAGTACTTAAGTTGATTAGTCCACTTTTTAAAAAAAACAGGATTCTTTTCCTTTAATAAAAATGGGCCAAAAACTAAATCTTTTTCAGAAAGCTCAACTTTATTTTTTCCTTGTACAGCTTTAATTATTTCATAAATATGACCAGCTACTTCAATAATTTGCTCAGCTACAATTTCATATTGATGGTCCATCAACCATTTTCTAACCAAATGTTCACCAATATTAGCTTCTAAAATTAATGTTGGGTATGCTTTTCCTTCTTGATATGCCGTCTCTAAAAGATTAGTCATTAGCTTTCCACCCATACCGGCAATCACGACAGTATCAATTTGATCTTCTGTCCTTAAAGTTGCTAAGCCAGAGCCCAATCTTGTTTCAATTTTTTCTTCTAAACCTGCTTCTTCAATATCTTGTTTTGCATTATTCAAAGGACCTGCAGCAACGTCGCTTGCAATCGCAAAATCTATTTTTCCTTCTTTTACTAATGCAATTGGTAAATATGCATGATCAGTACCAATATCAGCCAATCGGCTTTCAGGATCTACCATTTTACCAATTTGAGCTAGTCTTTCTTCTAACACACTCTCACCTCTTACTAAAAATTTTAGCATAGATAGTCTAAAACTTAGTTGAAAAATTTTTTATAAGAAACAAGCCTTGCAGCAACTTATACTACAAGGCTTGTCTTTATATAAATATCTTAATCTAAGAAATCCTTTAATTGGTTTGAACGACTTGGGTGACGTAACTTCCGCAAAGCTTTAGCTTCGATCTGTCTGATACGCTCACGAGTTACTCCAAATACCTTACCAACTTCTTCAAGAGTACGAGTACGTCCATCATCTAGACCGAAACGTAAACGCAACACATTTTCTTCACGGTCAGTTAAAGTATCAAGAACTTCTTCAAGTTGTTCCTTCAATAGTTCATAAGAAGCATGTTGTTCAGGACTAGTTGCATCTTTATCTTCGATAAAGTCACCTAAGTGAGAATCATCTTCTTCACCAATTGGAGTTTCAAGAGAAACAGGTTCTTGTGCAATCTTCAAGATTTCACGAACCTTATCAGTTGGCATGTCCATTTCAGCACCAATTTCTTCCGGAGTTGGTTCTCTTCCCAAATCTTGCAAAAGTTGTCTTTGAATTCTAATCAACTTGTTGATTGTTTCAACCATGTGCACTGGGATACGGATAGTTCTAGCTTGGTCAGCAATTGCACGAGTAATTGCTTGTCTAATCCACCAAGTCGCATAAGTTGAAAATTTGAATCCTAAACGATAATCAAACTTGTCAACAGCTTTCATTAAGCCCATGTTACCTTCTTGAATTAAGTCTAAGAAGGACATTCCACGACCAACATAACGCTTAGCAATAGAAACAACTAAACGTAAGTTAGCTTCTGCTAATTCTTGTTTAGCTTCTTCATCGCCTGCTTCAATTCGCTTAGCTAAAGCAATTTCTTGATCCGCATTCAACAATGAAACACGTCCAATTTCCTTCAAGTACATCCGCACCGGATCGTTCATTCTGACGCTTGAAGGTGCAGACATATCTTTCAATTCAGCTTTTTCAACATCTTTTTGCTTCTTTAAAGCTAATTTAGAAGGTTCGCCTTTTTCATCAACGATACTAATTCCATTGTCTTCAAATTCTTGTACAAGTTGATCTACCGCTTTTCCTTGAAGATTATATGGCTTAATTAGTTGAGCAGTAAATTCTTTTTCAGTGATTTGTTTATCTTTTTTAACTTCCTTAACAACTTCCTTGACCTTCTTATCAAGTGTCATTGTTGCTTCTTTTTTGGTAGTCTTACTCTCTGCCATGTAAAAAAGCCCCCTCTAAAACTTCTTTCTTCTTAACGCAATTACTTTTTGCGCTATTTCAAGCTCTAAACTATTATCTTGTTTTCTTTGAGCTTCCTTTAATTGATTAAGCAAGTCGTTTAATTGCTCATCAATCTTGCTCTTTTCCAATGCCCTTAATTGATCATCTAGCTCACGTTTAGAATAATCAGGAGGCATCGTAATCATTTCCATATTAATAATTATACCTTGAAGTTCCTCAGGAATAAAATCAATAAAGCCCTTCACTTCTGCTTCATCATGGGTTTGATGATATTTTAGCCAAAATTCTGCTAATTTTGCATAACGCTCATCTGGGAATAAAAACTGTCGACTTAAAAGATAATCTCTTGCTTCATCACTATGTATAAATAGATACAGCAAGCGATCTAAAGCTGGATTTCTAGTTTCACTATCAGTTCCTGCTTGAGCTTCTTTAGGCTCTGCTGTCTCACCTATATTTTCCATTAATGTAGATGCTTGATAAGCTTGCTGATGATTTCTAGCTCTTTGTAACTTTCGTCTCTCACGTACGAACGTTACTTTTAGAGATTCACGCGTTACTCCAGTTTGACGCGCCAATTTATCAAGATATAAGTCAGCAGCCACAGGATCATTTAATCCAGCAATCATTTGAACAGCTGCTGTTATATAAGTTAGTTTTTCTCGATCATTATGTAAATTATACTGATTTGCTAATCTTTCAAGTAGAAAATCTGTTGAACTAAGAGCACCTGCAACTTCTGCACGGTACTTTTCTTTTCCATATTTTTTTACATATTCATCAGGATCAAGATTTTCTGGTAAAACAATTATTCCTAAATTAAAGCCTTGAACTTGTCCAAATAATTTCGTTGCACGTTCGGCAGCATGAATTCCAGGTGGATCTCCATCATAGTTAACCAAGATATTAGGTGTAATTCGTCTTAGCATATAAACTTGTTCGGTCGTTAAGCTAGTTCCCATTGAAGCTACACCTGATTGAATGCCAGCTTTATAAGCGGCAATAACATCCATGTAGCCTTCATAAAGAATCAAATGTTTTTCACTTCTAGCTGCTTTTTTTGCTTCAGCAAAATGAAATAGTAATTTAGATTTATTAAAAATCTTAGTTTCTGGACTATTCATATATTTAGCAATAGTTTTATCATTGCTAATTCTTCGACCAGAAAAACCAACTGTATAGCCAGATTCATCGCCTAATGGAAACATCAAACGATCACGAAAACGATCAAATAATTGTCCATCTTGAGATTCAATAAATAGACCACTTTCTCTTAGATCGTTATCAGTATATTCTTTCTTCTGCTGCAAATAAGTAAGTAAAATCTTATCATCGTCTGGAGCATAACCTACTTTAAAATGCTTTAGCAAGTCATCGGTTAATTCACGCTTTCTGGCGTATTCCAGCGCTCTTTCACCAACTTTAGTGGTTAACAAAATATGTTGGTAAAACTCTGTTGCTTGCCGATACATCTTCTTTAATGGACTAAGTGGCTTGGCCGCTTCTCCGTAACCTTCTGGCATTTGAAGATGCGCCAATTCAGCTGCTTTTTTAACACTTTCAGGAAAAGTAAGATGATCCTGATACATTAAAAACTTAAATACATTTCCGCCTTTGCCACATCCAAAACACTTAAAAAACTGCTTACCTTCACTAACAGTAAAAGATGGTGTTTTTTCTTGGTGGAAGGGACAAAGTCCTAGATAGTCTTTACCTTTTTTTTCTAAAGAAACATATTGACTTATTACATCAACAATATCGACAGAATTGCGAACTTCATCGATAAATTGTTCAGGAATACGTCCTGCCATCAATGGATCATCCCAATCAATTATTATTTAATTACTAATTTACTCAAGTCACCCATTCGATCAGCCAAGTTATTAACCTTTAATAATTGTGCTAAACGATTATTCTTTACTTTTTCATCTTTATCAAGAATCATATTACTTTCAAAGTAATTGTTAATTACAGGTTGTAATTCAACAAAGCCTTTGTATAGATCGGCAATACTCAAATCAGTATTTTCTTCTAGTGCATTTACACCAGCATTTAATTCTTCTTCACTTACATCTTGGAAAAGACTTTCATCAACTTTAGCAGCATTTCTATATTTGGCCTTCTTCAAGATGTTAGTAATTCTAGTCAAACTTTCAACTACCGGCTTAAAGTCAGCATCGTCATGATGCATTTGCAAAGTCTTAGCTGCTGCTAAAATTTGAATTGGATCTTGCTGGCTAGATGCAAGGACTGCATCAATAACGTCGTAATCATATTTTTCAACTTGTAATTGCTGTTTTACACGGTCACGGATAAAGTCAGCAATTTCATTTTCAGCTTCAGCATCCTTAGGTAATTTAGCTGCAGTTTTGCCAGACAATAATTGAATTAATTCTGGTAAAACATCTTTAACAGGAAGTGACCAACCTTCGTTTAATAAGATTCTTACAATTCCATATGCATTTCTTCTTAAAGCATATGGGTCATTAGATGATGAAGGGATCATGCCTGCACCGAAGAATGAAATAATTGTATCTAACTTATCAGCAATTGAAAGAAGTGAACCAACAGTTGTACTTGGCAAATCTCCCTCAGCACTAGTTGGCATGTAACTTTCTTTAATTGCTACACTAACATTTTCATCTTCACCAGTTAAGCGAGCATAATGCATTCCCATTACACCTTGTAATTCGGCAAATTCACCAACCATTGAAGTAACAAGATCGAATTTGTAAATATCACTAACTCGATCAAAATCCTTCATTTCAGTTTCTGAAATATTAAATTTCTTACCAAGGTAGTCACCAATAATATGAACACGTGCCATATGTTCGGCAACTGAGCCAATCTTGTCGTGGAAGGAAACATTCTTAAGCTTGTCAACAAAGTGAGCTAATGGGTATTTTTTATCTTCATCATAGAAGAATTGAGCGTCATCTAAACGTGCAACAAGAACTTTTTCGTTACCGGCAATTACGTTATCTAAGTACTCACTATTACCATTTCTAACAGCAATAAAGTGATTAATCAACTTGCCGTTTTCATCATAAACTTCAAAGTATCTTTGATTATCTTTCATTGAAGTAATTAAAACTTCATCTGGAATATTCAAATACTTTTCATCAAAAGAACCAGCAAAGACAGTTGGATATTCAACTAAGTTAGTAACTTCTTCAAGTAATCCCTTATCAATATTTACTTTCCAGTTATGTTGAGCAACTAGTTCTTGAATTTGATTAAGAATCATGCCCTTACGTTCATCAGCATCAGCAATTACATATTGACTCTTCAAAGCTTCTTCATAGTCATCTGCATTTGCAAGTACCACACTATCACCTAAAAAACGGTGACCTTGAGTCTTGCGGCCAGCAACTACATCAAGTAACTTAACTGGTACAACTTCACTACCAAGTAAAGAAACCATCCAATGAATTGGACGTACAAACTCAAAATCATTGCTGTCCCAACGCATTTTAGTTGGGAAAGTCATGGCTTTAATGATATCGCTCATGCCCATTAAAATGTCAGAAGCTTTTTTACCTTCTTTTTGAACATGAACATAAGCATATTCAGTTCCTTTAAGCTCTTCAAAATAAATATCATCAGTAGTCATCCCTTGACCACGAGCAAAACCTTGAGCAGCTTTTGTCCAATTGCCGTCTTTATCTTGAGCGATCTTCTTAGCAGGACCTTTTTTAACTTCATCAATATCATCTTGTTTTTCAGCTAAGTCTTCAACCAAAATAGTCAAGCGACGTGGAGTTGAATAAGTCTTAATGTCCTTAAAAGAAAGACCATTTTCCTTAAGATACTTCTTAGTACGATCCGCTAATTGCTTAACACTTCTAGAAACAACGTGAGCTGGCATTTCTTCAGTGCCAATTTCAAATAAATAATCTTTAGTCATTGTTCTGCCCCGCTTTCTTAGTTTCTTCTTGGTGTTTCAATAATGGGAAGCCACGTTTTTCACGTTCTTCAACAAACCCCTTTGCGGCAAGGTGAGCCAAGTTTCTAATTCTTGATAAGTAACCTGCTCTCTCAGTAACTGAAACAGCACCACGTGCATCAAGTAAGTTAAATGTATGGCTACATTTTAAGATGTAATCATAAGCTGGGTGAATCAAGTTTTGACTCAACAAGCGTTTAGCAGTAGCTTCATAAATATCAAAGAACTTAAGTAACTGCTCTTGGTCGCTTTCTTCAAATGCATACTTAGAATGTTCATATTCAGGTTGCTTGAAAATATCACGATACTTAACGCCATCGCCCCATTCAAGATCAAAGACTGAATTGACATCTTGAATATAAGAAGCAAGACGCTCAACACCATATGTAATCTCACTCATTGTTGGTTTTACATCGAGCTCGCCAACAACTTGGAAGTAAGTAAATTGAGAAACTTCCATTCCATCAAGCCATACTTCCCAACCAACACCGGCACAACCCATAGATGGGTTAGCCCAGTTGTCTTCAACAAATCGAATATCATGTTCAAGAGGTTCGATTCCTAAAACTCTTAAACTATCTAAGTAATATTGTTGAATGTCTTTTGGTGCAGGCTTAATAACAACTTGGAATTGATGGTGTTGGTATAAACGGTTAGGGTTATCACCATATCGACCATCAGCGGGTCTTCTTGAAGGTTCAACATAGCAAGCTGCCCAAGGTTCCGGCCCAACAGCACGTAAAAATGTATATGGACTCATTGTCCCGGCACCTTTTTGCTCATCATATGAAGGCATAATCATACAACCTTTAGAGGCCCAGAACTGTTCCAATTTAAAAATCATATTCTGGATATTCAGTTTTTCTGACATCTATCTCTCTCCTCACAACATAGGCATAAAAAAAGCCTATGCAAAAATTGCATAGGGACGATTTACTTCGCGGTTCCACCCTAATTCAGGAAAATATTCTTCCTGCCCTTAATTAACAACTTTGACTAAAAGGTGCCTTTTCCCAAATGCACTTCCACCATTCTGCACTCGCTGTCTTGGTACTTTTCTATTCCTTTATAGTTGTCAAAATACGTTTATATTCTATCATCTTTTTCAAAAAAAGACTAGTAAGAAACCTTACTAGTCTTTAAACGAATATAAAAAGTCAACAGCTAAAAAAGCGCCAATTCATCAAGAAATTTTTTAGTTTTCAAGTTAAGATCTAAATAGTTAGCGTACATCCGATCAATCACTTTGCCAGAGTTCTTTTTTAATTGCGGATTAATTTTCACTTTTCCTAAACGATCAATATCAATTAAAGCTAGAGTCCGTATCAAAGCAACTACTTTAGGATCTAGATGCATCCTTTGACTGACACTATTAAAGTGATCACTACAAATAATTCCACCTAATTCCAATGAATAGTCAAATGTACCTTGCACCTTCCCGCAAATTAAACAACGATCTAATTGCGGTGCTACTCCATATGCATTAAGCAACTTCAATTGCACCATTTGGGTAATAACTGCCACATCTTCCCCAGAATTTATCTTCAGCAACGCTTTCATAATCAAATCATAAAAGCTTCCAATGTCCTTATATTCAACAAAAGCATGGTCAAGCAAGTCTAAAACATAACTCGAATACGCATTCTTAGTTAAATCTAAATATAATTGGTCTAACTGCTTTACATCCTTGAAAGTCCGTAGCGAACTGATTCCTTTCCAATTTGTATTTACAATATATTTTCCGTAAGAGAAGTTAAGGGTTGCAGCTCCTAATCGGGATTTTGGTCTCAGTGCTCCTCTAACATCTATTGTAAAAATACCATGATCTTTAGTCATGATCTTGGTTAGAATATCAGCCTCTTTATATTTTTTTCTTTTAAAAATTAATCCTTGAACCTCACAAAGTTCACGTACCATCTATCTTAATTCCTTGGCATTGTAACCAATAGATTTAAGAAAGGCAGGATCAGAACGCCAATTCTTTTGAACCTTAACCCATAGACGCAAATTAACTTTTTCGCCTAATAAAGCTTCAATTTCTTGACGTGCAGCAATTCCAATCTGCTTCAACATTTGACCTTTTTTACCAATTATAATGCCCTTTTGACCCGGACGTTCAACATAAATTGTAGCCTCAATTTGAAGCTTACCACCTTCATGATCCCGCATTCGGTCAACTACCACGGCCGTTGCATGTGGGACTTCTTCATGAGTGAGCTTCAAAACTTGCTCGCGAATTAATTCAGCCACAATAAAATATTCTGGACGATCAGTCAATTGGTCTGCATCATAAAATTGCGGACCTTCTGGCAGATACTTGGCAATTGTTTTAATCAGCTCGGAAACATTGTTTCCCTGAGAAGCAGAAATTGGAACAATTTCAGCAAAATCGCCTAGATTCTTGTACGAATCTATAATAGATAATAACTTATCTGGGTGGACTTTATCAATCTTATTTATCACTAAAAATACAGGTTTTTTAATTTTCTTAAGAAGTTCGGCAATATATTGGTCTCCCTTGCCTGCTGGTTCTGGTTCAACCATAAATAAAACAACGTCGACTTCGTCCAAAGCCGAATAGCTCGACTTATCCATAAAGTCATCTAACTTATTCTTAGGCTTGTGAATTCCAGGAGTGTCAATAAAAACAATTTGCTCCTGATCATCAGTATAAATACCAGATATTTTGTTTCTTGTCGTTTGTGGTTGTGGTGACATAATCGCTACTTTTTGACCTACCAAAAAGTTCAAAAGTGTCGACTTACCAACATTTGGTCTACCAATTAAAGCTACAAAGCCTGATTTATAGTCTTTTTTTTCATCCATCATTGTTACATCCTTTATTTAAGTCTTAGTGAATTTGCTTTCCGTGATTTTCCTGATCTGGATGAAGCGGAAGTCCATATTCACGTAAAACTTTGCCTTGGATACCAAACATTACTTTAGCTTCATCATCTTCAATATGATCAAAGCCATTTAAATGCAAGTATCCATGAACTAGTGTATATCCAAACTCACGGTTAAATCCAGTTTCATACTCGACACTATGTCTTTTTATTACCTCTGGACAAAGGAATAGATCTCCAATATCTTCAACAAAATCAGGATCATCATTAAAGGCAGCCATAAAGTCTTCGTCTAATCCATCTTCTATTGCAAAGGAAATTACATCGGTTGGTCGATCTTTTCCACGATATTTTTTATTGATTTCGTGAATTTTTTCGGAGGAAACAAAATTAATACTCATTTCTTGAGCATTCTTCTTATTAATTTCTTTTTTGGCAGACAAAAGCAGATTGGTAATCCAAGGAATCCAGTCTTTATCATCATTTTTTAAGAAATTAACCTCATCATTGAAAGAAATATCTAAGTTATTCAAATTTTAGTGTCCTTCTTTTTCATAAGCTCTAACAATTTTGGCTACTACTGGGTGACGAACAACATCATTGAAAGTAAAGTTAATGAATTTTACTTGTTCAATATTTGCAAGTATATGTTCGGCTTGCAATAATCCACTCTTTGCCTTTCCTGGTAAGTCAATTTGAGTCTGGTCGCCATTAACAACCATCTTAGAATTAAAACCTAATCTAGTTAAAAACATCTTCATTTGAGCTTGAGTAGTATTTTGTGCTTCATCAAGAATTACAAAAGCATCATCTAAAGTTCTACCACGCATATAAGCAAGCGGTGCAACTTCGATTACTCCTCGCTCCATCAAGCGATTAGTTGTTTCAACTCCTAAAATTGCATATAAAGAATCGTAAATTGGTCTTAAATATGGGTCAACTTTTTCCTTTAAATCTCCAGGTAAAAATCCCAGTGATTCTCCCGCTTCAACAGCTGGTCTGGTTAGAATTATGCGTGATACTTCACCTTTCTTAAAGGCCGCAATTGCCATAACTACTGCTAAAAAGGTTTTCCCTGTACCAGCAGGTCCAATTCCAAAAACAACGTCATATTTTTGAATAGCTTCAATATAGCGCTTTTGTCCCATATTCTTAACTCGAACAGGGCGACCCTTAGCATCCCTAATTAAAATCTTATTGTATAACTCACCAAAGAACTCCAAAGTTCCTTTGTCGGCCATTTTAATTGCACTTACGACATCAGTTGCGGTAATAGTAACTCCTCGGGTAACAACCTTATCTAAAGCAGTAAAAATTTGCATAATTTTCTTAACAAGGCTTTCTTCCCCAGTTACTTCAATCTCACTACCAGTATCAGTAACTTGCACATCGTAAGATTCTTCAATTAAACGCAAATTTGCATCGTTAATTCCAACTAAGTTCATAATTGTTTCAGGTTTAGTTGGTGTAAATGTTGCTTCTACAGTTTGTCCCACTTAAAATTGATCCTCCATTATATCAAGCGATTAGTTAAGCTTCTTACCAACAATTGAAGAAGCGGCTTTACCATCAGCCTTACCTTTAATTTTTGGCATTAAAGCTTGCATAACTTTACCAAAGTCTTTCTTAGAACTTGCACCGACTTCTTTAATTGTCTCTTCAACTGTTTGTTCAAGTTCTTCTTTAGACATTTGTTTTGGCATATATTTTTCAATTAATTGCATTTCTTTTTTAGTTTGATCAATTAAATCATCTCTGCCTGCCTTTGAAAATTCTTCTAAAGATTCCTTACGTTGCTTAAGCGCACTAGACAAGACTGTTAATTCGTCATCACTAGTTAAGTCATGTCCCACTTTAATTTTATAATTCATTACTGCAGCCTTGAGTGAACGAATAGTTGTTAAAGCTTCCTTATCTTTAGCCTTCATAGCTGCTTTCATATCTTGCATTAAAGTATCATTTAGTGACATTTATTTTTCTCCTCTTTAATCAAAACTTACAAAGTCTATTCTAAACTTTTTAAACAAAAAAAGCTCTTGATAGAGCGAATTTCTATCAAGAGCTTTTTTATATTAATAATGTCTACGCTTACGAGCAGCTTCGGATTTTAACTTTCTCTTAACGCTTGGTTTTTCGTAGAATTCACGCTTGCGGTATTCTTGCAAGGTACCACTTCTAGAAACGGAACGTTTGAAACGACGAAGAGCATCATCAATAGACTCGTTTTCGTGAACGATTGTCTTAGCCATGTGAGATCCCTCCTTCCATTTCTTGGCACACAAATATGTGCCACAACAATATAGTTAAATTATAGCTAAACGAGAAAAGTCGGTCAATAGTCGATTAACATTTTTCTCACTTATTTTGGTATAATTAGGTAAACAATGAGGTGAAATATATGACTGAAGAAAAGAAAGAAAATCAAAAAATCGTTAACTTAATTATTATCTCTGACTCTGTCGGGGATACTGCCTTTAACATGGTTCAAGCCGGTGCTGTTCAATATCCAGACGTGAAATTTAATTACCGTCGCTATCCATTTATTACTAATCGTGAAAAACTAGAGAAAGTTTTCAACGAAATCACAGAATTTGAAAATGTATTAATCGCATTTACGCTAATTCACGAAGATGAACAATTAGCCGCAATTAAATTTGCACGTGAACATAATATGAAGTATGTAGACCTTCTTTCTGGTGTAATTGAAAATATTCATTCTTTAACTGGCGAAGAACCAAAACACGAAATTGGTGCTGTTCACCACATGGGACAAAACTATTTCGACAGAATTTCCGCAATGGAATTTGCCGTAATGTATGATGATGGAAAAGATCCTAAAGGTTTCTTAGAAGCAGACGTTGTTTTGCTTGGAGTTTCAAGAACTTCAAAGACCCCTCTTTCATTGTTCTTAGCAAACAAGAATTTGAAAGTAGCTAACTTACCTCTTGTTCCTCAAACTCATATTCCAGATGAAATTTATAAAGTTGATCCTAAAAAGATTATCGGTTTGACTAATGACCCATCCGTCTTAAATGAAATTAGACGTCAAAGAATGATTGCTTACGGCTTGAATCCTGATACGACTTACTCAAATATGGATTCTATCAATGCCGAACTTGACGCTGCTAATAAGCTTTATAAGAAACTTGGTTGTTACGTAATTAATGTTGCTCATCGTTCAATTGAAGAGACAGCTGCTTTAATTATGGAACACCTCGGCATCGATGACTATGCGAAATAATTAGTTTTATGAATGTATTTCAAAAGGCTTAATCTACAACTAACTCATGTAGATTAAGCCTTTTTTCTTATACTATTAAACTGGTTTCTGCTCCTTGAAGCGTCCGTATACTTTATCAACTTCACTTACACTCATAAATGCATAAGGATCAGATTGAATAACAATATTATAAATATCGAACATATCGTAACGATCAATGATTGTCATTAAGACGGTCTTTTCCGTATGACTATACGCACCTTCAACATCATGAAAGATCGTAATACCTCGGTGCATCTTGCGCTGAATACCTTCAATAATATGTTTCGGGTGTTCAGTAACGATAAAGACCTGCATTTTTTGATGCTGCGTATAAACAGCGTCAATTACTCTACCATTAACAAAAATGTTTAAAGCAGTATATAAAGCTCTCGTCCAGCCAAATACAAAACCAGCACAGATAACAATGATTAGATTAAAGAAAATATTAATTTGGCCGAAACTCTTGCCAGTCTTTTTTCTTAAAATAATGCCTAGAACATCTAAACCACCTGTAGAAATTCCTGATTTCAAGGCAATTCCCGTTCCGACCCCATTAATTACGCCACCAAATAAGGCACAAATGATTGGATCATAAGTAATCTTAATCGGAGCAATTACTCGCATCATGATTGATCCAAGTAATACGGCAATAATGGTAAAAATTGTAAAGCGATGTCCTATTTTACACCATCCCAAGATAAAAAGCGGAATGTTTAAAACAAAGTACATCACTGAGGTCGATAAGGTAAATGGCATGAATCGTTCAGACACTGATTGAATAATCTGTGCAAATCCCGTAATACCAGAGGCGTAGATCTTACCAGGACCCCAGAAAAAGTTCAGGGCCACAGCAACCGCCAAAGCATAGAGGAATGCCGCAGATAATTTTGAAATTAGATAGTGTCTACGAGACAGCTTTTCTAATTGACTCATCTTGATTTTCCTTTTTTATATCAAATAATCTTTTGCACTATCTATTCTAACAATCATTATCAAAAAAGAAAGATAATTCTAGTGCCTATTTGACTATTATTTTTTCCAGTGCTTTTCAATAAATTGAGCCCTTCCTCCGGCCTCTTCAATTTGATAACGTAATGGATCCTTTTTATAGAAATCTTGATGATAATCTTCTGCTGGATAAAAAGGTTCAGCAGGTTCAATTTTGGTTACGATTGGCTCATCAAACCTGTGTGAATCTTCAAGCTGCATTTTAGATTCTTCGGCAATTTCTTTTTGTTGTGGAGAATTATAAAAAATTATCGGTTGATATTGACTACCACGATCTTGAAATTGTCCCATTGCATCTGTTGGATCAGTCACTTGCCAATAAATATCAACTAGTTTCTTATACGAAATAATTTTGGGATCGAATGTTATCTCTACAGCCTCAACATGACCTGTTGTCCCAGTACAGACTTCTTCATAGCTAGGATTTTCAACATGACCGCCAGTATAGCCAGAAACAACACTGACAATGCCTGGATAAGTGTCAAAAGGCTCAACCATGCACCAGAAACATCCGCCAGCAAAGATAGCTGTGTCATAGTGCGATTCTTTAGTATTATCAAGGGGTTTAGCTACTTCCATTTTATTAGTACTTCTTTCTAATTTTGAATAATTCTGAATTATTTCCACTATTTTTTCACTATAGCTTTATATCAAAAAATAGCGAACCAATTATTTAGTTCATAATCAATTCACTATTTAGCTTAAAGTATTTATTTGATTTTTACTATTTTTTTATCTTTAATAACTCTTCTTCAATTACAGGCAACCAACTTAACTTATACCCTGCACGCGTTGGGTGGATCGGATCAAGCATATAAAGTTCTCTGTCTTTTTCATTATAGTTAAAAGCATCATCATCCCACAAATTAAGGAAATCAAAATTCCACTTATTTTGTAATTCCTTAACTCTCTCAACCATTTGACCATAGAATTCTGAATCAAATTTTGGATTACTAAAAATCAACACAGGACAATTCCAGTTTTTCTTTACATAATTTAAAATATATTCAATTGCACCCGTTACTGTCTGCTTGTCAAAATTATCATCTTGTGCAATTTCGCCTAGATCTTCTTTTCCTTTAATTGCATCATTAGTTGAAAGTTGCAAGACAAATGCTGTTAATTTTTCTAAAACTGGCAATCTTCCGATTCTTCCAATATATGAATTAGAGTCATTATCAACTAATGTCGTCCCCGAAACGGCATCCTCAAAAGCACAAATATTATCTTTTTTACTTAAATAATCAACAAAAGATTCACCTAAAGCACCAGCACCATAGGTCACTGAACTACCCAAAAAAGCAATCTGATTATTAATCAAATCACTGGGTTCCATCTTAGTTTGAGCAACACTATATTTTTTAGCATTTCCTTCTGCTTTAATTGCCTTTGTTAAAAATTCAGGATTATCCTTACCAAATTTCAATAACTCGGGAATATGTTCTTCAGGTACATCTAAATTATAAAGTTCTTCTTCAAAATTCATTTTCTATCGTCCTTTGAATAACTTCTGATAATTTTCATAACCTTCCTCCTCTAGCTTATCATATGGAATGAACTTTAACGCAGCAGAATTAATACAATATCTCAAGCCGCCTTGATCAACGGGACCATCTGTAAAAACATGCCCTAAATGAGAGTCAGCTAGCGGACTTTTTACTTCAGTTCGTTCCATTCCATGCGATTGATCCCGATGATAAACAAGTTTTTCAATTGGTTTCGTAAAACTCGGCCAACCACAACCAGCATCATACTTATCTTCACTAGAAAATAAGGGCTCCCCAGATACCACATCAACATAAATTCCCTTTTGATTAAATTTGTCATACTTTCCAGTAAAAGGATATTCAGTCGCAGCATGTTGAGTAACTTCATATTGCTCTGAGTTTAATTTTTTAAGTGCTTCTTCTTTATTAAACATTTTCTCACCTTCTTTTTTAAACATATCAAATTTTAATAGAAAATTGTTGTTTCATGATTTTTGTTTCTATACAATAATCTATAATATTAGCGGAGGGATTTAATACTATGCCAAAATTAGCAAATGACTTATCACTTACAAAAAATACACGACTAAATTCTTTAGGACCTTCAAAAATCAGAGCTTTTGATGCAAAGGCCTCTCAAATTCCTGGAATTATTAAATTAACAATTGGTGAGCCAGATTTAAATACACCAGATCATGTTAAAGACGCAGCAATTGCTGATATTAAAGCAAATGATTCTCATTATGCCCCACAAGCCGGTAAACCAGAATTGCAAGACGCAATTAGCAAATATCTTAACCGTAGCCTTAATATAAAATATGATCCAGCAACAGAAATTTGTGTAACTGTTGGTGCTACAGGTGCCTTAAATGATGTATTCATGTCAATCTTAAATCCGGGAGATAAAATTTTAGTCCCTACTCCTGTTTGGGCACTTTACTTCCAATTGATTAAATTAACTGGTGCTATCCCAGTTCAAATGGATACCTCAAAAGATGGCTTTATTCTCACTCCCGAACACCTTGAAAAAGTTTTACAAAATGAAGGAAAAGGTGCTAAAGCAATTATTTTAACTGATCCATCAAACCCTACTGGGCGAGTATATCCAGAAGAAACTTTAAAGGCACTGGCAGAAATTATTACTAAATATCATTTATTTTCTGTAACTGACGAAATTTATGGAGAATTAGTTTATGACAATAATGTCCATCATTCTCTATCACAATATATTCCCGAAAGAAACATTTTAATTTCCGGCCTGTCAAAAGCCTACGCAATGACGGGATGGAGATTAGGATATATCGCTGCTCCCGCAGATATTATGAAAACAATTCAAAAAGTTAATGCCTTTTTAGTCACTTCAGTTACCGATAATGTACAAGCAGCAGCAATTGAAGCGTTAAACAACGGTCAAGCTGACCCGCTTGAATCTAGAAAAATTTACGAGGATCGACTCAAATTCATGAAAGCCGGATTAGAAAAATTAGGCTTTGAAATGTCTACCCCACAAGGAGCTTTCTATATTTTTGCTAAAATTCCAGATGCTTTTGGTACTGATGATGAAGCATTTGCAAATGAATTAGCTACCAAGGCAAAAGTTGGTGTAACTCCTGGTCGCTACTTCGGTCAAGGTGGCCAAGGCTACGTAAGAATGTCATACGCTTCTTCAACTGAGCAATTAAAAGAAGCATTAAAGAGAATCGCTGAATTTGTTAAGAATATTTAGAATTACACAAAATAACGCACTGATAGGCTTAAATTAGGCTTATGAGTGCGTTTTTATTATGCTCTTTCAATACTCAACTATATTCCAATACCCACCTTTTGAACTACCATCTAGTGGAGCAGGATTAGTCTTCGAATACAAATAATCTTCTCCACTATCATCGATTATTCTATAAAAAGGTCCTTTTTTATCAACTACATATACCTTGCCATTTGTTAAACCTAACCCACTATAAAAACTTTCACCAGCATATCTAACTTTCATTTTTTATACCTACTAAATTCTTACTTTAGCCTAAAAGCTGATATATTTGTCTATCAGGAGTCCTCCACACTCGTAGAGAACACACTAAAAGATCCTTGATTTATCAGACATCATTAATTCAAATAATAGCATTTTTAATTAATTTTGATCAATCAGCAATAAAACAAAAAGATCCAACATCAAAAAATGATGCTGGTCCTCTCTTCTACTCAATCTTATCGCTATTCTTCAACCGTTCTATCCTCTTATCTAGCGGTGGATGATCAGAAAATAGTCGATCAATCCAATTACCTGGATGTGGTAAGTTAAAGTATAAATGCTCTAAAGCTAAATCTTGTGAACTAATTTCTGGTGTTGATTCACTTTCTTCCTTTTTTTCAAGCTTAGATAAAGCTGAAATCAATCCACTTGGTTCACGTGTTAAATCAACCGAACCTATATCGGCCAAATATTCTCTTTGACGCGAAACTAGTAAAAACAATAACTTAGCTAATGGAATACCAATAATAGAAATAATCCCACCAACTATAATTAAAAACATAGCAAAGAATTTAATAATCAATCCTAGCCATCCTTTACTCTCACTAGTCAATACACCCCAGCTAAATAATACAATTCCAATCCCAGTGATGGTAATTAAACTAGTCAAAGCACTCGCAAGAACTGTAATGCGTGTATCATAATTTCTAATATGAGAAAGTTCATGTCCGATAACGCCTTGCACTTCTTTCTTATTCATCATGCTCAACAGCCCTTGCGTAAGAGCTAAACTTGCATGTTCAGGATCGCGTCCCGTTGCAAAAGCATTCGGATCTAGATCAGGAGTAATGTAAATTTTAGGAACCGGTAAGCCTCCTGCTAGACAGAGCTCTTCAACAAGCTCGTATATTTCAGGTTCGCTTTCTTTAGTAATCTCAACCGCATTCGTAACTTTCATTAAATGCTGCGTGGCATCAAAATATACGTGTGCAATATAGATCAAACCAATGATAAAAAATCCAATCCCAACATATCTTGTAAAAATCATTCCAAGAAAAATACTTAATACAAGTAATAAAGCAGTATACAATCCCAAAATGATCCATGTATTCCGCTTATTTTGTTCTATTTGTTTATATAGCATTTCCTACTCCAACTATTATGCTAAAAATCGATGAGTTTAATTACCTAAAACCTTAATAAAGGTTTCTAATAAAATTGCAACAGCAATTAATGCATAATAACGATTCATTTTTTCTTTATGCGTCATTTTGCCTACCTTATTCTAATTTGCCAAGTAAACTTTGATTATCAACTCCAAGTTTTTACCATCCCAATGGAAGTTTTTTACTCGACCAAATAAAAGATTACCAGAGTCAATCAAACGACTAAAAATTAAATTATGTTCACGTGGAATATAACCTAATTTTAGTCCAGCCGGCGTAGCTACAGAAATCGCATTTTTATCGTATTTATTATCAGCTTCACGTATTAATAGAACGGGATCATTCTCTTTTAGACGAGGAACTACCTTATCTTCAAGATGTAAATAATCAGAACCACGCACTTCACAACCATATAAAAATGTGCTGTGACTTTCTCCTGATTGTTTATAATAGATTTTTTTCAAATCAGTAACCTGATTTTCTAACTTATCAATTCTATCCATTAAATCTGTGATTAAAACATCATCATTTCTATAAATACTCATTGTCTGGTCGACCTCCTCTTTTATATAAAAATCATATCGATTAAATACTTTCTAATCCTATGCTTACTATAAATTTTTTAAATCATTTATTCAACAGAATCATGAATTTTATCTTTGGGTGAAATATCTTTAAATCTTTCTAATTAAAATAGTTGTATTGTAATAATACTGGGAGATGAATGAGATAAACATACCGCGCCCTGAGGAAAAGATCCGCGATGATCCTTTGCTTATCTAATTTCATGTAATCCATAAAATTAAATGGAAATTGAATAGTAATCTAGTTTCATTAAAATTACTTTTACCTTGTCAGGTACTTGTAATTTAATCACACCAAATTCTGTCTTTAAATGAAGAACTCAACATTAAGACAGCAATTTGATCTACATTGTCACCTAATTTTACTCCACCTCGAGCTTGAATTTTGTAATCTAATCCAGCCCTCTTTGCTGCTTTTCTCATGTTAGTAGCCATTAAATTTGATGATGCAATATCATTCTTAGTTGTTTTTAAATTCTCCATTAATATTATTTCTCTTGACACTTATATGGTATTAAACAGCACTTACATTTAAAATACACTTTTTCACTAAAGAGGTGAAAAACGATTCGGAATATAATAAAAAGGCCCATTGAAAAACAATGGACCAGTAGTGTAATTACGACTAATTAACGTAACTCACCACAAATTAAACTTTATTGATCTAACAACCATCTAAAACAAAAAAATAATTGGAGGACCAGAAAAATGAGTTAAGTAATGTGGGGATTGCATAAAATTCTCCAAAAAAAACCTTCGTTCTTCAGGACGTACCTGCGCAAAAAGCGAAACGAAGGGATTGACTTTTCAAAACAATCATACCAAATATGCTACTTATTGTCTAGCTTTTAATGCATATCGCCCCAACACAAAAAAGACCAAGCCTACGCTTGATCCTTTTATTCGGTATTATTCAATTAGTCTATTTCTTCAATTCGTCGAAGAAACCGTCATCTTTTAAGATATCTAAGTAACGGCTAATAGCATCGGTCCAAGTTGGAAGTGGCTTGAAGCCATTTTCTTCTAACTTACTCTTGTCTAAACGAGAGTTAAATGGACGAACTGCCTTAGATAAGCCATATTCTTCAGTAGTTACAGGAGTAACTTTTGTCTTGTAGCCAGCTTGACGATAAATTTCTTTAGTGAAATCGTACCAAGAAATGTAACCAGTCTTAGTACCATTTTCGTCGTAGCCACTTTCAGTTGCTGGTAGTTCTGCATTAGTTGCGTGGTAGTAGCCATACTTATCAGTCTCAATCATGTCTACCAAAAGACGTGCTAAGTCAAAAGTATAAGTTGGGGTACCAATTTGATCACTAACAACTTTAACTTCATCGTGATTTGAACCAACCTTAAGCATAGTCTTGATAAAGTTTGAGCCATTTACACCAAATACCCAAGCAATTCTAACAATGAAGTACTTATCTAAAGTGTTTGAAACAGCTTCTTCTCCGCCAAGCTTGGTTTGACCATAAACATTCAAAGGCTTATAACCCTTAAAGTCTGGTTCCCAAGGAGTAGTTCCTTGACCATCAAAGACATAGTCAGTTGACAAGTAAACCATTGGTGCATCTAGTTTCTTAGCAACATTAGCAATATTCTGAGTTCCGTCAACGTTAACCTTGCGAACAGCTGCAACCTTGTCGTCATCTTCGGCCATATCAACTGCAGTCCAAGCAGCACAGTGAACAATAACATCAGGATTAACTTCAGAAATAACCCTGTCTACAGCTTCTGCATCAGTAATATCTAAAGAAACATAAGGTGCCTTGGTAACGCTGCTTCCGTCAGCAACACCAGCATATTCAGGTGCTAAATCAGAACCTACGCCTTCATAACCACGCTTAGCAAGTTCATTCATTACGTCATGACCAAGTTGACCATTAACGCCAGTTACAAAAACTTTCATTCATTTACCTCACTAATTAAAACTTAAAAGTATCCTTTAAGCCCTTCCATTCTTGATCACGTTCAGCCATGTTGAGCTTGGTACCATCATCAAGAGTATAACCAGAAGCATCTGGACTACCTGGGTAATCACCCTTAAGGTGTGGCCATTCAATACCAATTTCAGGATCGTTCCAAGCCATACCACCTTCATCGTTTGGGTGCCAGAAGTCATTAACTTTGTAACAAAATTCTGCTACATCACTTAAAACAAGAAAACCATGAGCAAAACCTTGTGGGATTAAGAATTGTTTTTTATTTTCTGCAGTTAATTCAACACCGTACCACTTGCCATAGGTCTTAGATTCACTACGAAGATCAACAGCAACATCAAATACGCTACCACGAACTGCACGAACTAATTTAATTTGTGGGTACTTCTTTTGGAAGTGTAAACCGCGAAGCACACCCTTAGTTGAACTTGATTGGTTGTCTTGAACAAAGTTAATGCTAAAGCCGGCATCCATCATGTCTCTTTGGTTAAAAGTTTCCATGAAGTAGCCACGATCGTCTCCATGAACAGTTGGTGTAATAACTGCTAAACCTTCAATACCACCAACATTTTTTTCAACTTTAATTTGTCCCATTTTTTAAAAGCTTCTTTCTTTAATTAAAAATATTAATAACGAACTTTACCTTCAGCAACTGACTTTAAGTGCTTGCCGTACGGACTCTTGCCATAGTGCTTTGCTGCTTCAAGAAGTTGATCTTTATCAATCCAGCCGTGTACATAGGCAATTTCTTCAGGAGCAGATACTGAAACTCCTTGACGCTCTTCAATCATTTTTACGTAGTTTGAAGCGTCAACTAAACTTTGCATTGTACCAGTGTCAAGCCATGCATAACCACGACCTAAAAGCTGTACTCTTAAGTTATCATCTTGTAAGTACATATCGTTTAAGCTAGTAATTTCTACTTCGCCACGTGCACTTGGCTTAACTTGAGCAGCCTTTTCACTTACTCCAGCTGGGTAGAAGTAAAGACCAGTAACAGCGTAATTACTCTTTGGATGTTCTGGCTTTTCTTCAATAGAAACTGCTTTTCCATTTTCATCAAAGTCAACTACACCAAAACGTTCAGGGTCATTTACATAGTAACCAAATACTGTCGCCTTACCCTTTTGTGCATCTTCGGCAGCATTCTTAAGTAAATCAGTAAAACCGTTACCGTAGAAAATGTTGTCACCTAAGACCATGGCACAAGGTTCACCATTAATGAAATCTTCCCCCAAAGTAAATGCTTGTGCCAAGCCATCTGGAGTTGGTTGCACCTTGTAAGAAAGGTTAATTCCAAATTGTGAACCATCACCTAATAACTCCTTAAAACGTGGAGTATCAGCCGGAGTAGAAATTACTAAGATATCTTTAATACCAGCTAACATTAAAGTAGATAATGGGTAATAAATCATTGGCTTATCGTAAACTGGCAATAATTGCTTACTAGTTACTAGAGTCAATGGATATAAACGAGTACCTGAACCGCCTGCTAAAATAATTCCCTTCATGCTGAATTAGTCCTTATCTAAAACTTGCTTCTTGCCGTACATTTCGTCGTAGTAGTTTTGGTAATCACCAGAAATGATGTTTTCCCACCATTCTTTGTTGTCAAGGTACCATTGAATAGTCTTCTTGATACCATCTTTAAACATAGTTTCTGGAAGCCAACCTAATTCATTGTGGATCTTTTCAGGATCAATTGCGTAGCGACGGTCATGTCCCTTACGGTCAGTAACGTGTTCAATTAATGAGTAAGGCTTGTCTAAGTAGTCACAGATAAGCTTAACAATATCAATGTTGTGCATTTCGTTGTGTCCACCAATGTTGTAGACTTCGCCTGGAGTACCTTTTTCTAAGATAAGATCAATTGCTTTGCAGTGATCTTCAACGTATAACCAGTCACGAACGTTCTTGCCATCACCATAAACTGGTAATTTTTCATTATTTAAGGCTCTTTGAATCATCAAAGGAATCAATTTTTCAGGGAATTGATATGGACCATAGTTGTTAGAACAACGTGAAATAGTCACTGGCAAGTGGAAAGTTCTACCATATGCACCAACCAATAAGTCTGCACTAGCTTTACTTGATGAGTATGGGCTTGAAGTGTGAAGTGGAGTATCTTCGTGGAAGAAAAGATCTGGACGGTCTAATGGTAAGTCACCGTATACTTCGTCAGTTGATACTTGGTGGAAACGCTTGATACCGTACTTGCGGCAAGCATCCATCAAAACAGAAGTACCAATAATGTTAGTTTCCAAGAAAATTTCTGGATTTTCGATAGAACGGTCAACGTGACTTTCAGCAGCAAAGTTAACTACTACATCGGGCTTTTCTTCTTCAAATAACTTGTAAACACCTTCACGGTCACGAATATCTAATTTAACAAACTTGAAGTTAGGGTTATCCATGACATCCTTCAAAGTAGACAGGTTACCTGCGTAAGTTAAACTATCTAAACAGATAATTTCATAGTCAGGATGCTTCTTTAACATGTAAAAAATAAAGTTTGAACCGATAAAACCGGCACCACCAGTAACAATAACTTTCATATTATTCCTCCAAATATTTTTGAGTTCATATGAAGTATATAACATTACGTTACGTCACCTTCAAGCTTAAAAATAAAAAAACTATGTTTTTTTACAAATAAAGTATCCAACATCTTTAGTAATGTGAAATCCTCCACTTACTTTTTCGTCAACATAGTTTTTAAATTCATTGTAATGGTCTAGCAAAATTGCATTCTGATTACCATGACAGGATAAAATGTAAGAAATTACAGGTGTAGATTCAGATAGCTCAATTGCATCTTGATATTTATGACAAGAAATGTCAGTAAAGTCTTTACTTAAAATTTCTGCACCATTATCAAGACCAAAACGATCATATAAATTGGTAGAAGATAAAACTATTTCAGGATTGAATTCTTGAACTAAATCAGTGATTTCATGCATATGACGCTTTGAATAAGTTGCACAGGCAAAAGATGCCCCCTTCTTCATTACCCTGCGAACTTCTTTTAAAGTCTTGGGAATGTCATCACAATAAAAAAGCATATGATTAGCAATCACTAAGTCAAAAGTATTATCAGCAAAAGGAATCTTTTGAGCATCAAAAACTGCATATTGAAATTCAGAGTTATCGCCAATTTCATTCTTAGCATCGGCTAAGATTCCCTCTGAAATATCAGATAAAACTATCGTTAAACCTTTTGGCAATTTATCTAAATTCTGAGACCATAAGGCACCATTGCCAGCGCCCAATTCAAGAATCTTCATCCCTGGCTTTAAGTCAAGCTGCTTAAACAGCCAATGAAACCATCCCTCTTTATTGAGAGAATAATCTCGGTGTAGCCTAATTCGAGCAGAAATATTTGAAGCATTCTGATATTGCGTACTTAATGATTGATTCATTGAAGTTAAGTGAATTAGATCTAGCATCTTACTCCAGTCAACTTCTTGACCAGCCTTCAAGGTGCTACTCGTAGAATCAATAGCAGTTGCTACATTTTGCATTTCTTTAAGTCGTTCTTCTACTAGTCTTTTTTGAATCTGCAGTGAGTCAAGCAACAGCTGTCTATCTCCTGAACCCAAAGTCATCTCTCGAATATCGCTTAGAGAAAATCCTAGGTATTTTAATAGAAGAATTTGTTGCAGCTTTGCAAAATCTGCATCAGTATACCGTCGAGCACCACTTGCAGTATGCGTGGATGGTTTTAATAAATTTTTTTGGTCATAATAGCGAATTGTACGAATCGACACATGTGCCTTTTTCGCAAATTCACCACTTGTGTAGTATTTTTGCATTTTTAATCCCACTGCTGTTTTAATCTAGGTTGAGTCAACCATTCATTTGGAAATTTTAATAAATTTAGTATTTCTTGTATATCTATAGAGTTCAAGTGTTTTTTTAGCAAATTTAGTCTTTTTCGAATAGTATTACTCAGAATTTTAAATTCAGTCGGACTTAAAAAACATTGCATACTTACAAAGACTGAGTATGCATACCTTCTACTATTATTATCTTTAATATTATACTTTAAATGTAAAGCGCTAAAATATCTTGAATCTGCCTTACACCTAAAATCTAGTAAACGATTATTATGCGCACAAACATTTCTTAATTCATGAATATTCTCAATAAATGAAATCATAATTTCTGGTGTAAAATGTTCGTTTAAATCTCCTATATTCTCATGAATAAAAGTCATTAGATCTTTACAAATTTTATTTTGAATACTCCTCTTAGAATTTTTAATCATCGCACATAATTTTCCGAAATCTAGAAATTCAACCATAATCCAAATAGGTACATCATTATATTTTTTAACATAATGATGAATCGGATTATTAGACTTATCTTTATAAAAATTAATTATTCGCGACAAATCACTAATTAATCTTCCGACGGAAAGTATTTTATTTGAATCATAGGAATTAATATCTAAATACGCATATCTTTTATTCTTAAATTTTTCTGCAAATCGATACGCAAAAATAGACTTTAGGTGATGTTCTACATTCGAGATAGAATTAAAAAAAGCTTGTTTTAATTGTTTATCACAAAAATATAAGCTACGAACTTCATCAAAAGTTGTCCCTTTAATAAATAAATCAGTATTATTTTGAAAATACTTTCCATACCCATTAATAATATTATAGTAATTATTAGTAAGAAGATATCTTTTAGCTAAGTCCAAGTCTTTAAAAACTAAACCACGATTTTTCAAAACCTCAATTTGTTCATCAATATTTTTAAATTCTTTCATACAAAAAAAACACCTCTATTAATAAAATAGAGGTGTTTTTCCGCAACGGCCTCACTTAGAGTCCACCGCCACTTTTTTACTCTCTATTCTACAATTTTTCTAATTATTGTCAATCATCAGATACGTATTCATTCTTAACTAATTCAAATTATATCGAATATGCGTTCGAAGAACAATAGATTAAATATTTAGATATATAGTAGATTAAAAATAATTTTTTATCTTTTATTTCTAAATTCCCCTGTATACAAAAAAGGATATGCCATAAAACATACCCCCCAATTTTATGATCGCATAATAATGGCTCTATAATAAATCCTGTTGATGGATATCTATGATATTCTATCGACAGGATTTTTTATTGCATAAATAAAGAGGCCATAAGCCTCACTGCATTAAATCTTCTGATTCCACTCTAAAGAATAAAGGTGATTGCTTATGTCCTCTAACAATGGTTGTATTAAATTTCATCTTAATATTGAAGACCCTAATATTGTTTTTCCTGATTATTTTAAAAAATATATTAACGGCAAATATCATAACGTTTATCAAGCCGAGCTTATTCAGCCTTCTTGTCCTTTTTGCCATTCAACTAATCTTAAACATAATGGACACTATACTTCTAATGTGCGCATTATTACTGCTGATGTTAGCAAGCCGATTACTATCAAACTTAAAAAGAACGTGTTCTTTGCAATGATTGCCTTAAAAGGTCTATGACTCAATCTAACCTTGTTAATAAATATTGCCATATCTCTAACGCATCTAAACGTAAAGCATTAGCTGCTCTTACAGAAGATCGCTCTATGACTAGCATTGCTCGAGAGCATGACTTAGTAGTTAATACGGTTCAAAGAGTCTTAGAATCTTGTTCTTCTAAGTTTTATGATGATTTAGATCGTCTTCCTGAGCATTTAGCTTTCGATGAGTTTAAAGGTGTGAGCAAAAAGCTCCACTTTATCTGCTTAGATGGCGATTCTCACCAAGTAGTCCAAATTCTTAGAACGCGTTTTAAGCCTGAAATCTTGCGTTACTTTTATAAGTTTTCTCCTAATGCTCGCGCTAGGGTCAAGACTGTCACTATGGACCTTAACTGCTATTATCCAATAGTAGCTCAAGAGCTCTTTCCAAACGCTCAGATTGTTATTGATCGTTTCCACATGGTTCAAATGCTCACTAGATCTTTCAATAGCTTACGAGTTCAGACTATGAAGCATTTTAAGAAGCAAAGCCGTGAATATAAACTATTAAAATCTACTTGGAGGCTTTATCTCATGAAATATGACAAACTTAATAAGATGACGCCTTACTACGAGGTTATGCAGGACTTTATGGCTGCTATCAAAAACAAAGATAAAAAGCAGATTATTCGCTTGCTTCACTCAAAACAAGCTGTAGGCAAGCAAATGCATCAAACATTATTAACTTTTAAATACAATTATACTGGCATTCTAAACAGTATCTCCTCCCGCTACTCCAACGGCTGTCTTGAAGGTGTCAATCGCAAGATTAAGCAAATTGAACGTACCACTTATGGCTACAGCAATTTTAGACATTTATTAATTAGAATCAGGCTAGAAGAAAATATCATCAAAGAAAAAGAACCAAACAGCTTTTTCAAGTTATCTGATTCTTTTTCAAAAACTATCCATCAACAGAATTTGATTAATAGTCCGTATTTCTACTGAGCTTAATCACAAACCCAACTACTTATCAATTATAGCGATCTATAAAATATCATCGAAAGACATTAAATTATCCAATTTATTATGTTACTTTAAATTAAAGTTTAAAAAAACGCTTAATAACAGGAATACGTAATGCGATTTCTACAATTATTAAACAAAGAACAAATAAGATCGGTACCATAAAAACGGGATATTCATAAAAGAAATGAATTTTCATTAACTTATTAATGAAAAACGGATGTATCATATATATTCCCATTGTTGCAGGTATAATAAACTCAATTAACTTTTTATTTTTAGGATTTAATACAGAAAAAATAATTAATATCAAAACTGAAGTAAAAATAACTAAAATATTTCCATAATTAGCTTCAGCATAATCCCAATGAATTACATTTCTATTCCATATTGAATATATAATTACTATAAAATATAAAAATATAGCACTAAAACTAATTATCATTATATGTTTTTTTACATATTCCTTTATTTTTATAAATCGTAGATTACCGATCAATCCTCCTAAAAGATAATATTCAATATATAAATATATTCTAAAAACTTGCGGTATATTCTGAATATTTATTGAGTTATCCAAATGAAGAGATATATCAACTCCAACACAGATTAAAGTTAATATAAAAGTTAAAAATAGGTATCTTTTAAAATTATTATGTAATATATACCATAATAAAGGTGAAATTATAAGCATAAAAATTAATGCCCAAAAAAACCAAAAATGATAAAAATGATTGCTTGAAGTCGTTACAAAAGCTGTCCCTTTTAACTCTTCTAAAAAGATAAAACGATGTTTTACAATTAACTGACAAATACTATAAACTAATACCCAACCAACTATTATAAAGAAGATGTCTACTACTCTTCTTAAAACATAATAAAACGAAATATCTTTTTTATTTAAAACAAAATAACTACTTGCCATAAAAAAAATAGGGATAGCTATAGTTCCCGAATAATAAACACTTGAATTAAAAATATTATTTTTTACAACTAAACTTGTAGGAGTTAATGAATGTAAACATATTACTAAAATACAAGCTAAAACTTTAACTAAGTCTAATCCAAAATTTCTACTTTTTCTTTTACTCACAACCATATACTTCTATCTTCTTATTTTATTTTCAACTAATTTTTTCAACTGATTAATTATATCTGCTTTTAATAAATATATTAAAAATGTATATATTAATATACCTACAATTACTTCTAACCCAAGCGAAATCCAAGTATTACTTAAATGTTGATTCATCCCAAACACAACGACGAACATACAAAAACCAGATAAACCATATTTCCATGTACTAGAAAATAATTTTGAAATATTTAATAAGCCATGAACCGCCCATAATTGATACAAAGTTACGGCAACTTCAGATAAAACGGTGGACCACATAGCACCATTTAATCCCCATACTTTAATAAGTGGTACATTGAGTATTAAATTAATAACAGCACCAAAGGTTACCGAGAACGTAAATGCGCGTTGTTTATGTATAGGAAGTAAATATTGAACTCCTAAGACATTACTCCAAGCAATTATTAGAATGACTATAGATTCTATCATCATTGCTGGGCCTACTTCTTCATAACCTGGGCCATAATACTTTGTGGCTAAAGTCAAAGAAACAGCTGCTAATCCAAACATTAATGGATATGAAACTGCTGATACAAAATCAAATGACTTATATAACATGTTGTTAACTTTATGCATATCACCATGAGAAACAGCATTAGCCACATGAGGTAGCATAACCGTCCCTGTTGCTGTAACAAGTGCTAAAATCAATTTAACCAAATTGTCAGAATACTGATAATAGCCTGAGGAAGTCTCGTTTACCATTACACCAAGCATCGTTTTATTAAGCTGAACATAAACTTGGGTTGCAATTTGTGGAATGAACAATTCTGCCATTGGTAAAAAATGCTTCCATGGATTTAGGAACCTCAGAGAAACCTTGTTAAGATCCCGTCTTATATTTGGCCATAACGTCAAATTACCGATTAATGTCGAGAGAGCAAGTACAATAATGTACAAGGTTACGTCATTGGGTCCTTTTATAAAGACAAAAATAGCAATCATTGATAAGACTTTCACCAATGAATTTTTTAATACCGTAACTTTGAAATCTTCTATACCTTCATAAAACCATGAAATGTCAAAAGCTATTGCTATTAAATTAAGAGATTGTGCCCACATATACTCTGGTTGACGAGTATAAAAAATCATAAAAATCTCAAATGCTACAAAAGCATAAAGTGTCATAATTGTTTTAACTATTTGGATTTCCCAAAAAGTTTTTGACATTTGATCTTTATTTTCTCTAACATAAGCAATTTGTCTATTCCCATAATATCCAATGCCCATATTTGCAAATAAAATAAAGTATTGAATTATGGAATTTGTAAATGAATTTGCACCGACACCTTCTGGACGCAAAACACGACTAACATAAGCTGATGTAATTAACGGTACAATTATTGCTAATACTTGATATCCAACATTGTAAAGGTAATTTTTAATGACCTTCATAAAAACTATTCACCAAATTCATTTTTTACAGATTCTAAAGCAGCTGCAATTACTTGATCCATATTATAATACTTGTATTGACCTAAACGACCGCCAAAAATAACTTTATCGTTTTCTTTTTCAGCTAAGTCTCTGTATTGTCCATACAAAGTATTATTTCTTTCATTGTTAACTGGGTAATATGGTTCATCTCCACGTTTCCAATCAGCAGGATATTCACGAGTGATAATAGTCTTGTCTTTATCACCCTTACCAAATTCAAAATGCTTGTGTTCAATTACACGAGTATATGGAGTCTCTGCATCAGTATAGTTAATTACTGCATTACCTTGATAATTATCTACATCTTTTTCTTCAGTCTCAAAACGAAGAGAACGATATTCAAGTTCGCCTAACTTATAATCAAAGAACTTATCAATCATGCCAGTGTAGACAATCTTATCAAAGTTCTTTAAATATTCATCCTTCTTATCAAAGAAATCAGTATTCAACTTAACTTCAATATTTTCATTATCAAGCATTTTTTCTACTATTTGAGTGTAACCACCTTTAGGAATTCCTTGATAATCATCATTAAAGTAATTATTATCATAAGTTAAACGAACTGGAAGTCTTTTAATAATAAATGCTGGCAATTCTGTAGCTTTTCTGCCCCATTGCTTTTCTGTATATCCCTTAATTAGTTTTTCGTAAATATCACGACCAATTAAAGAAATTGCTTGTTCTTCAAGATTTTGTGGTTCTTTACCAGCCATTTCTTGACGTTGATCGTTAATTTTATCCATAGCTTCTTGTGGAGTTCTTACTCCCCACATTTCACTAAAAGTATTCATATTAAATGGTAAATTGTACATCTTACCGTAATAATTTGCTACAGGACTGTTAGTATAACGATTAAATTCAGCAAATTGTTGTACATAGTCCCAAACTTCTTTATTTGATGTATGGAAAATATGAGCTCCGTATTGATGAACTTGAATGCCATCAATTTCTTTAGTATAAACGTTACCTGCTAAATGATCTCTTTGTTCAATTACGGTAACTTTATTACCACGTTTTGCTGCTTCGTGAGCAAATACTGCTCCAAATAAGCCCGATCCAACTACTAAATATTCTTTTTTCAATTCCTTACCTCATTTACCTTACAAATTATTACCCAGTTTTCTTATTGAAAAAGTATTTCCTAACAATAAACAAAACGGCGAATACCATGGCATCAATAGCTGTGGGTCAAACATTGAATGGATAGCAATTAAACATAAAGCTATTGATAAAAATATATTTTTTTGTTTTATTGCTTCTCTGCATACTTGAGTAAATAAAATTAGGATTATACCAAAAAATAACCATCCATTAACTAAAAGCATCTGAAAATATGAACTATCTATAAAATCATAATTATTACTTACCACACCATTAGAAAATGTATTAAATGCTATCTTTTGCCCCAAAACATGAATTCCCCATCTTTCAATTCCCAATCGATTTAACCATAGTCTTCCAGACAATAAAGTATTATATTCTTCAAATTTATTTGCAGAAATATAAAATGTTATTATTACTAAACTAACAAAACAAATAGGGAAAATAAACATAAATATATATTTTAAGGGTTTTAATTCTAATGAAAAAAATTTATCTTTAACTAACTTATTAATAAAAATACAAATAATAAAAAACGTAGAAAGAGTAAACGGATTACGAGTATTAGTACTATAAAAAACAAATAAATTTGCTAATTCTAACAGTGCTAATTCCCAATATGTAATTGTTCTATTTTTATATACTCCATACGCTAAGGTAAAATAAAACAATAACTGAGAAGCATACGTATAATAAGAAAAGCCTAGCGATGTTCTCATTCTTAAATTTAGCCCCGCTATCATAGCTGGCGGAATCTTCCCTAAATAATATAAAGAAATTACAAGTAATAATAATAACCCAGTAAAATGCAAATAAGTTTTCAAAATATTATTAAAGTTGAAATTCCCAGCTACTATAATTAAAGAAAATGTAGCAAGAAATGTTAAAGGTGACTGATTTTTCGTCAAGATTAATATTAAAAATACAAATAATACTAAACAGATTACTTTATCTATAGGTACTCTAAAATTTGACTCTATTAATAAAAAAAGTAAGCAAAAAAACATACTCACTATCATAAATACATTTGCAATGCTACTTATGGCACTTTGAAAGGGAATTCTTACATTAACACTATTATTTATTTGCGCCCAAATTCCCCAAATAAAATAAACTGTATAAAAATATTTATCTATTTTTTCATTCTTTTCTTCTATCATTTTCTCTCACATATTCTCATTATTCTTAATTGTCTTTAGTATTTAGAGCTCATATTATGATTTACTTCTAATTTTTTTGATAGTTTTCCTTAGTTTATTTTTCTTACTGACATATAATACATAATTACGTGAATATCTGATATAAGATTTTTCATTTAAAAGCCCATTCATTATAATTTTATTTACTATTGAACCATTAAAATTACTTTTTAAGATAGGAGCAGCTTTTCTTACTTCCCTAACAGTATCTAAAATATACTTCCAATATTTATCATGAAAATAGTCGGTAGAATACAAAGAATAAACAATTAAATTTCCTAAAACAGCTTCATATAAGCGCTGTAAAATTACACTATTCTCTTTTTTAATAGGTATTTGATTAAATGCTCCATTCCATACCATTGCATGATCTTTTAATCTAGATGGATTGACATTTGTAACTGAATTATTTGGTCTATCTTTTAAATAATTTGCTAGTGGAATATCAATATACGATACTCTTTTAGCGTTAGTCAATGCATAAATATATAAAATAAAGTCTGTATAATTCACACGCATAGGGAGATCTATATTCTTTACTATGCTCGTTCGAAATAACTTAGCATGTGGAGATACAGCACCGAAAGAAAATCGTTGAATATCTTTTTCTTCTGTATATACCTTATGTGGCGTAATATTTTTAATAAAATGAACAACATGCTTATTTTTATCGCCTACAAAAACGTCGTAATAATCACCAACTGCTAAATCTAAATTTGACTTAAGAGAAAAATTATACAATTTTTCAATTGCTGTTGGTTCTAGCCAATCATCTGGATCACATACCAGAAAATAAGGAGATTTTATTTTTTTTATTCCCATCTGTAGTACCGAACCATAACCTCCATTTTCTTTATCAATTAATTTTACGCGGGAATCTTTCGCCGCATAGTCTAGAACAATATTCCTAGAATTATCAGGTGACCCATCGTTAACTGCCCAAATTTCAATGTCTTTATATGTCTGTGATATTAAACTATCTAGACACTTAGAAACATATTTTTCCACATTATACATAGGCACCAAAACTGTTACGTTTGCCAAAACAAAAAACTCCTATCTTTTTTAGATTAAACTCATATGTAGCGTATATTATAATATTTTCTTCTCAATTTTGCGTATGGCATTTTGAGTGTAAAAGCCTAATGCCATTTTTGAAGCTATTTTAGATATATTTTTTTGATATTCTAAATATTCCTGTTGTGAAATAGCATTTATCTTTTTTTCTATTTCTTCTAAGTTATTTATCACTATTCCACATTTATTATTAATCACAAAATCAGCCATTGCCGATTTTTTACCAACGATTATTGGCATGCCACAGATAGCATACATTGAAAGTTTATGCGGACAAACATATTCGTAATAACTATTTTGACCACTTTTATTTGATTTTGAGCCGTCATTATTCCAAACTAATCCCCAATCTCCTTTTAATTTATCTATTGATTCTTCTGCAGAAAAACCACCACAGTATATAGCATTGGAAGATAACTGTTTACTCATTTCTCCCATACCATATACACGATACTTAATTTTATTATTTGATTTAGAAATAGGTAAATGATTTAAAAATCCAGCTTGTTCAGAACTCAAATTGCCCCCATAAACAATTATTGTATCAGCACTTTTTTTATGTTTTTTCTCTTTATAATTGGAGACCAAAAAATCTAATGCGCTTAATTCAACTGTCGTAACTCGAACTCCCTGATTGACCAAAAACCGCGTCATCTTTTTATTTTGAGAAATTATTCCCTTATTTGAATTTAGGCTTTCTAAACCTAGCTTTCGATCATTTGTCGACATCTTCTTATCACGTAGGGGATCAATATCTTCTAAAATTGAAAAAGATTTTATATTTTTTCTTCTCAAAATTGAGTAAACTAAATTTCTAGATAAATTTGGATGAACTCTATCTATATAAAAAACAATTGAATTACGAGGCAACCGAATTAATTGATAGACATCATTTAAAAATTCCCATGGTCTTTTTTTTACATATCCTTCTCGTATATATACAGGAGTGTAATCATTCTTTTCAAAAATACTAATAATATCACGAGGGAATTTATTACCAGCAAAAATTCCATTCTTTTCCATTTTTGGCCCAATAATAAATTTATTAGTACTCATATTTTTCACATATTCTCTCATTCTATCGTCTTATTTAATTTTTTCATAGCTTCTGACCATTTAAATTTCTTTACATGCTGAATACCATTAGATGATATATTCTTTTGTAATTCTTTATTTTCAAAAATACGTATCACATTCTCAACTTGAGCATCTATATCTCCAACAGGTGAAAGTAAAGAATTATAATTATTGACGGCATACTCTCTTACTCCACGATAATCTGTGGAAACTAAACATGCTCCACATGCCATTGCCTCAATTCCCGTCAGCCCAAAGCCTTCTTCAATAGTTGAACACAAAAAAACCTTCACAGAATTATATATTTCTACAGTCTTTTTCTGTGACGCACCTTTATAATAAGTAATCCAATTCGGTAGTTCAGGTTTTGGAAATTTACCAAACATAATTACTTTTAAATCAGGATATTTTTGTTTCAATTTATCTAAAACTTTAAAAGCATTCTTCAATCCTTTATGCGGCGATTCATGGTAGAGAAGCGCAATAGTATGATTATCTCTATTCTGAATTGGTACAGTTTCCGTGTAAATAGACGTATCAATAGCATTAGGAATAAGTACAGACTCAGTAGGAGAATATTGATCCACTATTTGTTTTAACCACTTAGCCACCACAATGTTTTTAAAACCCAATTTATATGTAGCTATTAGTTCTTTATCACTAATATTCCAATTTTCATAATCTTGAATCAAATAAAGCTTAGTTTTTGCAATTAAGTTTTTATTTACTTCTTCAACTGTCTTTTCAGCAGATGTAGCTATACATACATCAAGTTTTCCTAATTTTTCCTTATAATCTAAATCTAAGTTAGAAATTTTTTTAATTTTTTTATTCAAATCAAACCATTTGGGCTCAATTTTTGTAAGTATTTTTGCGATTTTTCGTTTTACAACTAAAGGAACAGAATAATTCTTTAATAGGTCCTGATTTAAATACAGGATTAAAACCTCATGATTTTCTTTAACCAATCTATTAGCATATTCAAAAGCCATTTTATATCCACCAACAGGCTGTCTCGCAACCCCGGGCAAAACAAAACATATTCGCATTAATTTTATCCCTCTTTATCTTCTTCCATCTTTTATTCCCCTAAAAAAGTTAGATAGTCTTTTCAACTTTTTATTTTCAAATAATGTGATAATAAGAAAATTCAAAGCTAATCCATTCAGCATGGTTTTACGAGGATATAATCTTGGATGTTTTTTCTGTAAAATAATTGAGTTTCTTGCCATATAGTATTCTCTGAAAGCACTTGAATTATGAACAATCACATCTTTCCACAGAATTTTCTTATTTTCACCATGACCAATTTCATGATATATCCCTAAATAATTTATTCTGAAAATTTTAAAATTTTTCTCTCTTAAAGTTAGACATATATCTGTATCAACTAAATCAATAAATAGGTTAGAGTCATAACCTACAGTAGAAAAATAATTCTTCACGTTCGTAAAGGCTGCAGACGTAATACAAATTGGAACTTCTTTCAATTGTTCTTCTTGTTTTTCAGCAGAACTGTCCTTAAAATTTCTGTCTTTTATTAAGCAGGTTAACATTCCAATATTATCATTTGAATAATTACGGATACACTTTTTATATTCACTAACTAATTTTGAATCCAAAACAGAATCTTGATCTACAGATAATACCCAATTAAAACGATTTTTGTTTGCATAATCCATAATACTTTTAAGGGCATATGCAATACCAACGTTTTTTTTCTTTTTACAGAGAATGATATTATCGGAATAGTGGTTTAATACACTTTCTATATCTTCTATATTTTTTGATCCATTATCAAAAACATACAATTTATCTACTTGATTAACTAATGTTTTTAAATTCTCCTTAAATCTGGGTATTTCAGGATTATAAGTTACTACTCCACCTAGGATTTTGAAATTCATTTGTTTCATCAGGTTCCCTCTAAAAAGATTACGCATCAATTAAAATCCAATTTTTATCTATTAAATTAGTATCATACCCATCATTATTCCATCTAGCTGGTGATACAACAATTTTATCTTTATACTCAGATAAAAATTGACCCCACCATGAAAATGTTGAATTAGATAAAATAAAATGCTTACAACGTGACATTAATCTTAATGTTTCATAAACTGGCATTTCTTGAGACACAAAAATAACATTTTTATCAGTAAATTTAAGATTTTCTTTACACCATTCTATATCGTCAGAAAAGCAAAAATATACAGTATTTTCAAGTCTTTTTTTATCAAAATATTTTTTGGCTCTTATATAATATTCAGGACTACAAACTCCATATTTTTTTGCGTTTTTATTATTAAAAAAGTCGCCACGTCTAACCGAAATACAAACTGAATTACAATTATCAATCTTTTCAAGAAGCGATTTGTTAAGGGAGCTAACTGGAGTAACTGGAATCAGTTCCTTTTGTAATTGTTCTTGAATTTCATATATAAAATTTGATTCGCATATACCTGATACCAAAATTTTGTTATTTTTATAGGGATATATTTGATTAACCCCTTCTCTTACCCAATAAACCCCTAATTTATTTAACGTACGTTGACCAACTTCAGCCTTATCAGCTTGTTCCTGTCTACTTTTTTTCGTTAAGCTCTTAATCTGAATTGCTTTTAAACCAATCGCGATCTTTTGAATGAAATTTGACTCATTTTTTAGGATAGTTCCCGATTTAGAATAATAACTGTATGGAACTGTTTTAAAATCTTTTAAATAGTCTATCCAACCATTATTTTCATCTTTTTTTTCAAAAATTTTATTAAAATTTAAGCATAGTTTTTCTTTATTTCCAATTGCGAGCTGAATATATCTTGCTACGGCATAATGAAATAATTGATTACCACACCGGCCATCCATTTCAACATATAACATATTATTATCCTCTTCTAATTGAAATGATTTATTCGTACAATTTACGTTTTAGGATTTTATACTTAACAAATTCCTTAAATGGTATAAGACGATACTTTAATTTTTTTATGAATTTTGAGCCTTTATACCAACTAGAAGCATATAAATGAATACCATGAGTATTTTGTGTCATTATTATTTTTTCCGTTCCCATTTTCTTGGGAGAAAAGTAATCTGAAGGATAAATAATAAAATCTCCTACCCTTTGTAATTCATTACGTTTATAGTCCAATCCGTGTTTTTCTAATAGTTGCGTAGTTATTTTTACACAAATTTCTGGATTAAAATTATTATCACTATCTAGAAAAGAGTGAGTATTATAATAATCTATATTTTCTTTCAAAAAATGATTGCCTTTTTCACTAGCAAAACCTACACCAGTATTAACTCGACCTTTTTTCTCAAAAGACATAAAATTACCTTTTTCAACAAGATCATCGATTGGCTTAATCAATTCTACATCGGTATCCATATAGACACCACCTTCGTTATAAAGAACATCTAATCGAACATAATCAGTTAAGAAAGCATACTTTTTGCTGTTATAAGCTAATTGCGTATACTTAGTTTTATTTACATCATAATTTGATTCATTCCACTCTTTTATTTCATAATCTGGACAATATTTTTTCCAAGATTCTATACAATCCTGAATCACTTTCGGTTTTGGATTATTTCCAAACCAACAATAATGTATCACTTTTGGTATTGACATTTACTTCTCCACTAATTCATCAACAATATGTTCTAAATGCTCATTAAATTGCTTGTTATTACTGGTTTCACCAGAGTTTTTAGTTTTCACAACTTTATCGTAGTTTTTAATTGTATTAGCAAGCTGATCTATATCATAAACAGGAATTATATTATTCATTCTTTTATCAATTAATTCGGTGAAATCAACCTGATGATTATTTACGTGTTCATGATATTTTTCTTGTCTTGGAACAACAATTGGAACTTTTCCAAATTGAAGTGCTTCAATAAAACTTGAGGGGCCACCGTGAGTAATTACAATACGTGCTTCTTTTAAAGTATTTTGCATTTCTTCAAAAGACATCATTTTATGATTATCGCAATGAACTGGTTGATACGTACTAAACCCAGTTTGAATAACTACTTTTTCTTTGATCTTGCCGTCAGCTACTAAATCATCTATTTTTTTTACTAAACGATTAAAGGGCTGCTCATGTGTTCCTACAGTAACAAAAATCATTCTATCACCTTAAAAAATACTTCCTAAATTAATTGCTTTAGGATAAACTTTCTTCATTTCTTCCCATTCAACAATAAACTTATCTGTTATAGGATACACAAGTTTTCCTGTAATTGTTGGTTTATCATATCTATCAAAAACTTCAATGTAAACGGTTTTTGCTCCCATCAATTTTCCGATATAAAAAAATGGAACTGCTACTGCAGCCCCACTAGAAATAATTACATCAGGACGTTCTTTACGGAGCACTTTAATTGCTAAAAAAGTATTACGAATCAAGTTTTTCAAATTACGATTTGTTGGATAGTGACACCCATACATTTTCTCTCCTTTGAGTTTACTTCTTGCATCTTCTTTATCAAAAGTAACCCAAAATCTATCTTTATTCTGCCAAAATGGTTTTAACATATAAAGATGAGTTAAATGTCCACCACTAGAACCAACTAAACAAACTTTCATACTTTTAACTTTTCTCCTTAATACGCACTATTCGGATGAATTACAACACCTACAGTCTTCAATAAAATCTTAAAATCAAACCATAAGCTACTATTATTAATATACTCAAGGTCTAATTCTACCATTTCATCAAAGTCTGCGTCATTACGCTTAGTTACTTGCCATAAACCAGTACACCCTGGTGTAACAGTCAAACGTAATTTATCATAATCAGTATAATCAGCTACCTCGATCGGTAGAGGCGGACGTGGCCCAACTAAAGACATATCGCCCTTCAAGACATTCCATAGCTGAGGTAATTCATCTAAGCTATATTTTCTTATTACATGACCAACCTTGGTTACCCGGGGGTCATCTTTAATTTTAAACATAGCCCCATCAATCTCATTTTGTTCTTCTAATTGTTCCACCATCTTATCAGCATTAACAATCATAGAACGGAACTTCCACATTTTGAAAGGCTTCTCATCTTTTCCAATTCGCTCTTGCGAATAAAAAGCTGGTCCTCCATCTTCTTTTTTAATTAAAATAATTAATACTAAAAAAAGTGGCGATAACAATATCAAAGCTATTCTACTAGCTAAAACATCAAATCCACGTTTAATAGTACGATAGCCCATACGTCCATTGACTTTTGACGGATCTAGTTTTATTTTTTTAACCTCTTGTGCCATCATTTAAAACTCTATCCCCCAATAAATTAAAATAACCAAAATCTTTTCTTTTTCTTTAATGGTCTCCAATTTAAGTTAACATTATCATAATTAATAATGTTTCGCGCATTTTGCTTAAAGCTATTAGCAACATCCAACCCTTGCGTCTTTTCTAGTTTCTCATAAGCGTCATGCATCCGACTTTCTCGTTTTGGCAATGTATGGGCATCTGAAGCAAAAGTTGCTACTTGTCCTGCTTCTACAAATCTATCCGCTAATTTTTCGATTTCTTTACCGAATACTCCCACATACGAACTAGCTGTGATTTGTGTTAAACATCCTTGTTCAATAAATTCTTGTAATCTTTCAGGATGGGCTAAGATTCCTGAATTTCTTTCAGGATGAACAATAATTGGTGTAATCCCGCGTCCAAGCAACTTAAAAGTCATATCCTTAGCATAAGTTGGTACATCTTCACTTGGAAACTCCAATAACATATATCTGCCATCTTCATCACAAAAAAGAATATCATCATCGTCTAAGGCTTGAGGTAAATTACCATTTAAACGAACTTCTTGACTAGGAAAAATAGTTAAAGGAATATTATTTTCTTTTAACGCTTTCTGAAAATCAGCAGTTTCTTTTATAACATCTTTTTTATGATTTAGGTATTTTCCATTTAAAGTATGTGGCGTCATCAGCGCATGGGTAATTCCATCTGCTACTGCTGCCTCTGCTAACCCTAAAGATGAATCTAAATCAGGAGATCCATCATCAATACCTGGCAAAATATGTGAGTGAATATCAACTAATACCATTTTATTTATTTCGATTCTCCATCTTTTTGTTGACCGTATCCATAGCCATATCCGTAACCGTATCCATAACCATAACCATAACCATCTGGACCAGTTCGTACGTCATTCATCACATATCCTAAAACGTGCGTCTTAGTTAACTTAAGCATTTCTAATGCACGTTCAACACCCGCTTTTTGGGTAATCCCTTGACGAACTACAAGAACCACGCCATCCATTTCACCAGCTAAAATCTGTGTATCAGAAACTTCAAGTATAGGGGCTAAGTCCAATACAACTAAGTCATAGTGTTCTTTCACCATATTTAAAAATGCACGCATTCTGTTAGAACCCAATAATTGTGCTGGGTTAGGTGGAATCGGTCCAGCTGGCATAACTGAAAGATTTGGAATAATATCTTCTTTTACAATATCCGCCATGTCAACTTCATTAGAATGTGAAGTTAAAATTGTTGTCAACCCTACTCGATTAGGAATATCAAAGGTTTGATGTAGTGTAGGTCTGTGGAGGTCAGCGTCAATCAATAATACTTTCTTACCTGCCTGAGCCATAGTTACAGCAGTATTAACAGTAACAGTCGATTTACCTTCACTAATATTAGCAGACGTAAAGGCCAAAGCCTTAATTTGATGATCGACACTTGTAAAATCAATATTTGTCTTCACAGTTCTAAACTGCTCACTAACTGGATTTTGTGGTTTAGCTACAGTGATTAACTTAGCACCATACTGCATAGTCTCATCAGTACCACGTTTTTTACGTCTATTAAACAATCCCATTTATACGCTCCTATACTCGTTTCTTTTTATCAGAATCATTATTATTGTTAATACTAAACTTATTAGATAAGTGAAAGTGTGATACATGACCTAAATTAGTTAATCCCAATTCTTTAGTCAAGTAATCATCATCTCTTACCGTAGTATTAAATGAATCGCGTAAAACAATTAACGCAATACTAATAATTAAACCAAGTACAATTCCTGCTAAAGTAAATAAACTAGTTTTAGGGAATGTTTTTGCACCAATTGCAGCGGGGGAAACAATAGTAACATTATTAACGTTCATAATTGTTTTGATCTTACCTTTAAAAGTTTGAGCCACTGCATTAGCAATTGCTTGAGCTTTTTCAGGATCGTTACTTTTGGCACTAATAGTAAATACTTGAGAATTTTGTTGAGTAGTTACAGAAATTGATTTTTGCATTTCTTTAGCGCTAACGTTATAACCCCGACCTGCTCTTCTAATTACTGCTGGTTTTGCTGGGCTAACTAACTTCTTAGTACCATCAGCTAAAGTCTTATACTTAGCCTTTTTAGCAGGCTTTACTACTTCAGTAGGATTCTTGATCCATTTAGAAGCGTCTTTCAAAATAACAGGACTAGTAACAATATCTTTATAAGTATTAATTACTTGTACATCAGCCTGTTGTGCAGTCAATGCCTGACCAGCATCTACTGGATTACGTTTCTGGTTAACTAAGATCTGAGTAGTTGAAGTATATTTAGGTTCAACCACAAAAGCAGCTAGAATAAAACCAACTGCTCCTAAACCAATTGCCCATAAAATAATAGACCAGATATGTGCTCGAAGGAGCATCCATAATCTACGTAAATCGATTGTATTTTCAGTCTTTGTACTGTTTTCCACTTTTTCCTATTCTCCTGTCTTCAAGGTTTCCGGCTTAAGCCCTAAGGCAGCACGTAACTTATTACTAATTCTTTGACACTCTGATCGACTGACTGATTCATAGGCAACGCCATTCTCCCAGTCGCCTTGTCCATGAGCATAATCAGTAGTTACATTATCAGTTGCATGACGATAATTCTGAGCTAAAGCAATCATATTGTCAAAAGTTAAATTCGTCATGGTTTGCTTAGAGATTGAGTTCAAGAAAGGTTGGTTTACAACTGTCTTGTAAGAAATGGAACTCTTTAATAATGCCATAATTACAAGCCTTTGTCTCTCTTGACGCCCATAATCTCCTCGAGGATCGTCATAACGCATTCTACTAAATGCCAAAGCCTTCTTCCCATTCATGTGATAAGTTGCGCCCTTAGTAAAATGATAGCCTTCATAATCAAACGTTAATGGCGACTTGACTGTCACTCCTCCAACTTGATCAATAGCCTTCTCTAATCCGCCCATGTTTACCATTACATAAGCATCAGTTGGAATATTAAAGTACTTCTTGATCGTCTTAACAGTCTCATCTACACCGCCATAAGTATAAGCTGAATTAATCTTGGCTGGTGAATAGTCTGGATAATCCGGCAAGTTAACCTTCATGTCTCGAGGTAAGCTAACAACTGTTGACTTATTAGTCTTAGGGTTAATAACCATCATCATAATGGTATCAGTTCTACCCTTGTAAGAACGACCAAATTCACCTGTATCTGTTCCCAGCAAAAGCAAGCTCATTGGCTTTTTGTCCTTAAGAGTGTCGCTAACCTTCCGATCACTAATCTCGTTACTCATCGGATTATACATATTGTTAGTGGCAACATGGATATTGTGCCAAGCGATAATAACCGCAATGATATCTACCACAAGGAAGACACCTAATACAATCCAAAAGATACGCCAAAACTTTTTACGTCGATGATGACGGTGATGATGTGAGCGATGCTTTATTTGATTATCACTATTATTATGATCCATTTTATTCCTCTTTTATTTTTTGCTTTTTTTAGTAATACTAAAAATCATTATACAAAAAATATTTGAAAATTCATAGAAAATTCACAATTAGCATAAAAAAACACTTTTATTAAATCAAAAGTATGCCCCAAATAGCTATCTAACCATCTTCACGCCTATAAGTATACTTTCACCCCCCCCATAAAATCAATATGAATTCGTTTAAAAACTCATTATGTTATTTATTTAAGAGAGGATCTTACTTATCTTTACAGTGATTTTCGTAATTTTAAAAGCAGATCTTTTTTCACTCTCTGCAATGTTCTTCTGGAGCATCCCGCCCGCTCAACCAATCTAGAAATTTCTCTTTGCGCCAGCAAATGCTCAAAAAACAAAAGTCGCTCAATCTTGTTTAACTTCTTAACTTCATCTTTTAAAACAACTAAGCTATCCCAGTCAACTTCAAGCCTTGAAAAATCTTGTGCGTTATCTATTTCTTGATTTTTCTCTTCTCGGCGCTGAATCTTTCTTAGTTCATCTAGCGTATGCCAAAGAATCTTTTTAAAAGCTAGCTTATCAATATTTTGACCTTGACTTTCTTCAATCATCCCCGCATAAATCAAAACACCATCTTGAAACAAATCAGCATAGTCTTGATAATCTCGCCTTACGCCAGCTGCCTTAATTGCTCCACCAACTAAACGTCGATTTTCCCAGGCTTTAATAAAACTTTCTTCTCTAATCATGTGACCATTCCTTTAAGTAATGTCACAAGCGCTTGTGCATTGAGCATCATATCAAGAACAAAGTCTTATCAAAATCCAAGAGCTAGACGGTACAACACCATGCCAATTCTAACTTTCTATCTGTTCTTCACTAACTACTTTCCCTCAACTTCACTCTTTAGCTTATCGATTTCTGGTAAAGAAAAAACACGCCAAAATAGCGTGTTACAAAATTGATTTAATTCTTCTAGATAATCGGTAAATCAAATTATGGTCCTGCACCTGCCAATCCTTGATATCAAAAAAGTCAGCACAATGGCGACCATAATTTTTATGAAATTCTTCAATTGCATTTTCAGCAAGTTCAGTTAAGTTCAAGGCATTCTGAACCTTAGTTAAGTAAAAATATTCTTGATTAGCAACCAAATTATTCTTTCGACACTTACAAAGATTCAAATGAAAGCCATGTGAATTAGCATACTTCACTAGCATCTGTCCTAAAACATGATTATGAGTAATCCCCTCAGCTAACCGCTTATACAAGTGCGGCGCACAATCTTCAAACTCAAAGTTATAACTACAACCATTCTCTTGATAAGAAAAAGTCACTTTTCCGTCTTCTTGCTGTACTGTCTGCACATGATGCAAACCAATCCAGGAAGTATACTTTTCAGAATGAGCTCTCATTGAAAAATAAGCGATCTCTCCTAAAGAAATTGTATGTCGATAGTAAAAGCCAAGTTCTTTTTGCAGCTTCTTTTGTAAAACCGCTCCTAAAATCATTTGGTCTTTTAACAAATGATTAATCAATTGGCGACTGTTTTTCTGGCATAAAATAATACCATCTTTTTTATCAAAAATTACTGTCTGATATTTTCCTCTAATTGGTCTTTGATGGAAATCATATAGAGCTACCATATTCTCGTTTAATTCATAATTTGAATTTCCAGATACAAATGGTACAAGGTCTGAGGTTATTGCTGTGGTTTCGAATCTTTGCCTAATTAGGTCTTTGGACCAACTACTTAAGTCTTCATTATCTGGTAGTCCAACGCTAAAAAGATTTAGTTTATTTTTCATTTTCATCTCCTTCTAAAAATTATATAACAAGTATTATTCATAACTATAATAATACCAGAAAATCACCATATAAAAAAGATCCTACGCCTATAAAAACGTAGGATCTTAAAATAACTTCTAAAAGTTTAAAAATTCTCCCGGCTTCATCCCTAAGGCAGCTCCAATTGCTGTCTTAAAGGTTGAAACATCTTGAACACCATCAAATTGCTGACCAGCGATAATAAAGTACGGAATCGATTGAATACCGCGACTTTGCAAGTCTGCTTCTTCCTGCATAACTACATCTTGATAATCATTTGATTCTAATAACTTCTTTACTTCATTCAAATCTAAACTATTCTTCTTTGCAATCTCAAGTAGTACTTCGTGATCTGCTAATTCCTTATTTTCAGTAAAGTAAGCATAGAACAAATCATCAGCTAAACTTGCGGTTAACTTAGAATCATGATAAGTAGCCTTAGCCCATTGAACCATTCGATGAGCATCCATCGTATTAGTGTTATAAGCGGTTGCTTCATTAATTGTCAAACCTGCTTCTTTACCCAGCACCTTAGCGTGATCATAAGCTGCATTAGCTTTACTTAATGGCATCGCCTTTTCATAAGCTAAAAGAGCAGCATTGGTATTATTAGTTGATTTAGGTGCATCTAAGTCGATTTGGAATGCATTAAGGTCATACTCAATCTTGTCTTCAACACCTAATTCCTTAATTGCTTTTTGTAAGTAAGTTTCACCAATGTAGCAGTATGGACATGCGTAATCGCCCCAAATGGAAATTCTCATTTTCAACTCTTCTTTCTCTTAATTACACTCTCACTTCTACAATAGAAACTTTGAGCAAAGAAAGCAACTATTTCCGCTTGCGTTTTAATTCTTCTTTAGTCGCAACTAAGTCAATAATCTTCTTTGGTGCTAGATTTGGATACATATGAGTTAAATATGCTAATAATTCAACGAAATTCAATAAGTAACTAGTTAAGTTGCTCTCTTTCATCATCCCGCCAGTGAAGTTATTTTCTTTAACATTTGCAAATAAATAAAAGTCACGGACCGTGCCTAGCTTTTGATAAGTCAATAGATCACTAAAAACGTCATTAATTTGCTGACGAATTTCTTGCCCATCAGTTACTTCACGTTTTACTGGCAAATCAATTGCATAAGCGACATCCCCGCCGTGGACTAAACCTAAGTAAGACTTTTCTTCAAGCATCATATCACTGATCTCTTTAAATTTTTCATCAGTAAAATCCATGTTAACTTCTATGGTAGTCAAATATCCTGCTAAAGCCTCTAGCAAGTCATCCTCAGTCTTAAAAGCAGGCGTAACTACATAAACATAGCGGTCAGTTCTAACAAATAAGAGGAAATACGTTAAATCTAAACGCTGCAAGTTCTTACTATATTTAATTAATTCTTTTTCAAAGCGCAAACCTTCTGGAATTTCTAAATCAAACTGACCACCTTGATAAGGAACACGGTAAATTTGCCAAAAATCTTCTATCTTAAAGCCATTAATTTCTCGATCTTCAAAAGCAGACTTATTAAGTAATTTAGCTGGAGCTGGTCGCTTTTCCTCTAAGTCCTTTATGACAGCAACTGGATTAAGAAGCTCGCGCTTAGCATATTCCATCAACATGACCTGGATATCATGATAGGTCGACATATTCTGATCACTAGTATCATGGAAAAAAACGTCGCCTAACTGGTCAGTGTAGTTAACTACTAGCACGTAATCGCCAATTGCTCCTTCACTGACTAATTCTTCTGCAAAATCAACTACATCTTCAACGCGCTTTTCTGCTTTCTTAAGTTTATCATCAGAAAGTTGCTGACTAGGTCGCTTTAACTTTCTCATGGCGTCTACATCAAATAGGTCATCTACCAAGTCGCCCTTTAAGACATCAATGAATTCATGATAATCTAAATCAAGTTTCTGAACAAAAGTACCAATCAACCTAAAAATTAATCCTTCAGCTCTTGCTGGCTGATAAGAACGCCTCAAATTATCACTAATGAACGTTTCTTCGAAATTAGGCGTCTGTACAACTATGGCTAGATCAATTGTATTCGGCGTTTCATACACCATATCGAGCAATTCTCTCATTCTCTTACTTAACATTTTTATTCCCTACCTATTCCAATCATCTCACTTGTCATCTATTATACGGATATTTATTTTTAGAAACAAAAAGTCTGCCAGATGCAGACCTTCGACTAGATATTTTCACCATTCATAATGTTTGAAAAACTGCCATTTAATGACTTATCTTGGCTGACATGTAAGTTAACAACATTACCTTTACTTGATTCATCCACTAGGACAATCGGCTTTTGCTTGTGCCAGCAGAAAAGAAAAGTTTTATGTTGACCATTTTTAGTCAAATCATGGTTATAAATAGCCATTACATCATAGTCATAATGATGCTCGCCTTGAGGACTCCAGCCAATGCTAATCTTTTTACCATTTAGCTTAAAGGTATCTTTTTTAAAGGCATCCGGATAAATGCGGCTTGCAGTAGTCAGCTTATTCTTACCATCATACTTGGTGTAAGTTTGCTTCTTGTTATTACCATATTTATCCATTTCTTTAGCAAGTTTTTGATCTTTCTTTTTGTCCCAATGCTTCTTTGGGACAGTTTTTGAACTTTTTGTACTATTATTACTAGTCGAATTTGAACTATTTGAGCATGCACTAACCCCAATTAAGCTAAGCGCTACGACACTCATTAGTAATATTTTTTTCATAGATGTTTCTCCTTTTCTTTCATTATTATCCTACCATTTAATTTTGATCTTTGGAGCTATTTAAGCTTATAGAAAAAGTGTAATTCCACTTTGAAGAAATTACACTTTAATAGAAGAAACTTAGTCAGTACACCCCTCTGCCAATTTTCCATCCATAAGACTATCTTTTACAAATCATGTTGATATTTTTTCAAAAGAACAACCGCAATCCAAATTGAAATAAATGATGGTAAGACAATCACTACTAAAAGATCGGGATTTAAAATACGGACAGTTTTGATCATTTTAGTAATAGTATGAATTTTAGCAATATTATTAAAAATCGATTGGTAGACCGTAACATAAATCAGCGACCACTGAATGCAATATTCAATTAACGTTAATGTGATCTCTGAAATTTGATGGAACTTATTGAATTTTTTCAATCCTTCATAGAGAAAAAGACCTGAAAGAATGACTAGAGCTCCCAAAAGCAAGAACAGGTTACCCAGCTTCATATCGTGGATTCGATTAATAAATAGAGCTGCAACGCCGAAAAAGATTAAAAAGTTAATGGTACTAAAAATTAATAATGCCAAAAATAGAATAATTGCCTTTAAGAAGTAAAAGCGATTTTTAGAAGTAAAAATATAGCCCGCAATTACTACCGCTAATATAATTAAAAAGATTGGTAAAACTTGCATTATTTGTCTAACTTCTCAATCTTATTAATCAAAGCCTCACAGCCACGGTAAATATCTTGATATGCTACCTCAAAGTCACCTGTATACCAAGGATCATCTACATCCATCATTGAGCCAGTAAAAGATAAGAGTTTATATTCTTTTCTTTCTGGATCTCCTGCCGAAATGTGATTCATGTCAAAAAAGTTTTCTTCATCCATACCAACAATGTAATCATATTTACCATAGTCGCTCTTAACCATTTTTCTAGCATGTCGATGATTAAAAGGAATATCGTGTTCATTCATCACTCTTTGCGAACGCACATCAATATCGTGTCCAACTCCTCCAATGATTGCATCTTCTGTTGTAGCAGCAGACGCAATTTCATATTCATTTTCTTTTCCCAGATCTTTGACAATTTTCTTAGTAATAAATTCAGCCATTGGTGAACGACAAATATTACCATGACAAACAAACAAGATTTTCTTAGTCATTTTTCTCCCTTATTTCTTTAAAGTGTATATTTCAATTCTAAAGCTAACTCATTTATTTAAGCAAGAAAAAATACCGATTAGAGCCTGTCAGCTCCAACCGGTATTTTTCTTTTTTCAAAGGTTGTTGAAATATTATTAGTCCAATATTTTCAACGTCTTTTATTATAACAAAGTTAGACGGATTTAATCATTAAATTATGCAATTTTTTAAATTACATTTTATCCTCGATCCAGTCCCAGAATTTATCGACGTTTAATTTAGAAACACTAGAGAATGGTAAAAAAGATACATTCTCTTGTTTTAAGTCTAAGCTCTTACCAATCTTTTGCTTAATTTGACTTGCTTCCATCTTCTTAAGCTTATCCATCTTAGTTGCTACCACTAAAATTGGAATATCAAGATAGAGTGCATAATTAAACATATTAATATCATCCGCAGTTGGATCGTGACGCGCGTCAACTAAAAGAATGAGTCCCTTCAAATCAGCACGAGTTTCAAGATAATCCTGAATCATTTCACCAAAAGCAGCTCTTTGCTTTTTGGAAACTTTAGCATAACCATAACCTGGTACGTCAACCAAATATAATTCATTATTTACTTTATAAAAATTAAGTGTCTGGGTTTTACCTGGTTGTTGAGAAGTACGAGCAAGTTTACGCCGATTAACAATTGTATTAATCAAGCTCGACTTGCCAACATTTGAACGTCCAGCTAGAGCAAACTCTGGCAAATCATCCTTAGGATATTGTTTTTCAGAAACAGCACTAATTACAAATTCTGTATCTACGACTTTCATTATTTAGCTGCCTCACTTGCTTCTTGAGACTCATTTTCTTTATAAGTAATCTTAGGCTGCGCATGCTTAGTAATAACATCCTTGGTAATTTCTACCTTTTCAATATTATCTTCGCTTGGCGTGCGATACATCACGTCCATCAATGAATTTTCAACGATTGAGCGTAATCCACGTGCACCCATATGACGACTAATTGCCATATCAGCGATTGCCTTAAGTGCACCCTCAGTAAATTCAAGATCAACATTATCAAGAGACAGCAATTTCTTATATTGCTTTACTAGGGCATTCTTTGGTTCAGTCAAAATTCTGATCAAGTCTTTGGTACTCAACTTATCAAGTGTAGTGATAATTGGAATACGACCAATGAATTCAGGAATTAAACCAAATTTAACTAAGTCGCCAGTCGTAAGATTCTTTTGCCAATCATCAGCATCTACTTGATTAAGACCGTTTTCTGCACCAAAACCGATCGTCTTCTTACCAAGACGATTCTTAACAATATTTTCAATACCATCAAAGGCACCACCAACAATGAATAAGATATTAGTAGTATCAATCTTAATCATCTGCTGTTGTGGATGCTTACGTCCGCCTTGCGGTGGAACAGAAGCAATGGTTCCTTCTAAGATCTTAAGAAGAGATTGCTGAACACCTTCACCGGAAACATCACGCGTAATTGAAACATTTTCTGCTTTTTTAGAAATCTTATCAATTTCGTCAATGTAAATAATTCCGCGTTGTGCTCGCTCTAAATCATAGTCAGCATTCTGCAATAATTTAAGCAAGATGTTTTCTACATCTTCACCAACATAACCAGCTTCAGTTAATGTTGTGGCATCTGCAATAGCAAATGGAACATTTAAAATCTTAGCCAAAGTTTGAGCTAAATACGTCTTACCAGAACCAGTTGGTCCAATCAAAGCAATATTTGACTTTTGCAATTCAGTTCCAGAACTATCGATATCCATTTGACTAATACGTTTATAGTGATTATAAACGGCAACCGATAGGACCTTCTTGGCACGATCTTGGCCAATTACGTACTCATCTAGTTGCTTTTTAATTTCCATTGGCTTAGGTAGATCTTTAGTTTCTTTGATAGAATCTGCTTTTAATTCATCATCAATAATTTTTTTGGAAAGATCAATACATTCATTACAAATGTAGACTCCATTTCCAGCCACAATTTTTTTAACTTGTGACTGTGGTTTACCGCAAAAAGAACATTTTACTTCTTCTTGTTCAGTAATTTCATTAGCCATGAGCCTTCCTCCTTTTCACTTACTTTATGTCAAAATAAGCTTAGCAGTTCACTTTGACAGAGTAAAGAAAATTGTCTTATTAATTGATAGTAAAGAAAAAAGCGACTGTCATAGCCGCCTTTTCTTTAACTAGTTATCAACTATTACTTATCAGCCTTTTTTTCGTCTTCTTTGGTTGACTTCTTAGCAGTTGATTTCTTAGTAGCTTTCTTAGCAACTTGCTTTGCTTTATCAGCAACTAAATCAATTGCTTTTCTAATAGCAATATCATGCTTAAGCATGTCATCACTCAAGCTACGACGAACAACTTTTTCATCCATGTTGTAGTCGTGTGCTAAGTCTTTGATTTCTTGTTTAATTTCATCAGCACTTGCATCAAGTTTTTCTTTAGCAACAATTGCTTCTAAAACAAGGTTAGTCTTAACACGTTCTGCAGCACCCTTAGCCAATTGTTCACGCAATTGTGCTTCAGTAGTACCAGTCAACTTGAAGTAAGTTTGTGGGTCAATACCTTGACGTTGCATGTTGCCTAAGTATTGGTTCAATTGGTTTTGAACGTCTTCATCGATCATTGCTTGAGGAACTTCATCAATGGTTGCATTTTCAACTGCACCCTTGATTGCAGCATCTTGGATAGCGTCTTTTGCGTCTTCTTCCTTGTGCTTCTTTAAGTCCTTCTTGATCTTATCTTTTAATTCATCAAGTGATTCTACTGAATCATCAACGTCTTTAGCAAACTCGTCATCTAACTTAGGTAATTCCTTAGATTTCACTTCATGAATCTTAGTAGCAAAGTGTGCTTCTTTACCAGCTAAGTCTTTTGCACCGTAATCTTCTGGGAAGGTTACAACAACGTCTACATCATCGCCAGCTTTGTGACCAATAAGTTGATCTTCAAAACCAGGAATGAAAGTACCTGAACCTAATTCTAATGAATAGTTTTGAGCACTACCACCATCAAATGGCTTACCATCAATAGTACCAGTGTAGTCAATAGTAACAGTATCGCCCTTAGCAGCTTTACCGTCTTTCAATACTAATTCAGCATTTTGTTCACGACGCTTGTTTAACTCTGCATCTACGTCTTTAACTAAAACGCGAGTACTTTGTTTAGGAACTTCGATACCCTTGTAGTCACCTAATTTAACTTCTGGCTTAACAGAAACAGTAGCCTTCATTTCCCAAGGCTTGTTTTTATCCATTGAAACAGGAGTGATTTGTGGTTGGCCAACTGGATCAATACCAGCTTCTTTAACTGCAGCAGCGTAAGCTTCTGGTAAAACAATGTTTAAAGCATCTTCGTAAAGAGCTTCTTCACCATAAAATTGGTCAAAAACAACACGAGAAACGTGGCCCTTACGGAAACCAGGTACACGCAAGTTCTTCTTAACACGTTTGAAAGCTTGATCTAAGCCTTTTTTTACTTCTTCTTGTGAGATTTCAAAAGTTAATTCACCGGATGTTTTACCGGTCTTTTCCCATTTTACAGACATTAATTAAATACCTCCGATGTCAAATTTGGGTTTGCTATTGCACACTTAACTATCTTACCCTAAACGCTGCTAAAACACAAATATAGGGAGAAGATTTTAAAATTTTGGATAAAAAAAAGATGTATCCGAAGATACATCTTTTTTAGATAGATTGGAATTAGTCAAGAATTTCAGTAACTTGACCAGCACCAACAGTCTTACCACCTTCACGGATAGTAAACTTAGTACCCTTTTCAATGGCAACTGGCTTGATCAATTCAACAGTGAATTCAACGTTATCACCAGGCATAACCATTTCGGTACCTTCTGGCAATTCAATCTTACCAGTTACATCAGTAGTGTGGAAGTAGAATTGTGGACGGTAATCTGAGAAGAATGGAGTGTGACGACCACCTTCATCTTTGTTCAAGATATAAACTTGACCCTTGAACTTCTTGTGGGTTTGGATTGAACCAGGTGCAGCTAAAACTTGACCACGTTCAACTTGGTCACGGTCAATACCACGAAGCAATACACCAACGTTATCGCCGGCTTCACCAAGATCAAGAGTCTTGTGGAACATTTCCAAACCAGTAACAGTTGATTTTTCAACCTTGTCAGTTAAACCAACGATTTCAACTTCGTCACCGACTTTAACAGTACCACGGTCAATACGACCAGAAGCAACAGTACCACGACCAGTGATAGTAAATACGTCTTCAACTGGCATTAAGAATGGCTTGTCAGTATCACGTTCTGGAGTTGGGATGTATTCGTCAACAGTTTCCATTAATTTTCTGATAACGTCTTGTTGTTCTGGGTCACCTTGAAGTGCCTTCAAAGCTGAACCACGGATAACAGGAACATCGTCACCAGGGTAATCGTATTCAGTTAACAAGTCACGTACTTCCATTTCAACCAAGTCGATCAATTCTGGATCGTCAACTAAGTCAACCTTGTTTAAGAATACAACGATGTACTTAACACCAACTTGACGAGCAAGTAAGATGTGTTCACGAGTTTGTGGCATAGGACCATCAGTTGCAGCAACAACTAAGATAGCACCATCCATTTGTGCAGCACCAGTAATCATGTTCTTGATGTAGTCAGCGTGGCCTGGAGCATCCATGTGAGCGTAGTGACGATTCTTAGTTTCGTATTCTACGTGAGCGGTATTAATAGTAATACCACGTTCCTTTTCTTCTGGAGCAGCATCGATTTGTGAGTAATCTTCAGCTTGTGCCAAACCGTCTTCTGCCAAAACAGTAGTAATAGCTGCAGTTAAAGTGGTCTTACCATGGTCAACGTGGCCGATAGTACCAATGTTAACGTGCGGCTTAGTTCTTTCGTAATGTTCTTTTTCTGCCATTAATATGACCCTCCTGTAAATTTGCAAGAAGTCCGTTGAGTAAGTAACGGATAATTCTCTGTTGATTATTATACTACTTTCAAAGGTAAAAGCCTAGCTCGTACCCCTTTGAAAATATCCTTTATTGATTATACTAGATCCACAGAAAATGTAAACCTTTTTTGCTCAATATGGGGACTAAAAATCAGAATTTGTTGCTTTTTCATATGCCAAATATTCATATATTTTATTTAACAGTTTCTGATTTGCTCCGCCCTCCTTTTTTTCAAGGTATTTTCTAAAATCATGAGCAAATTGATCTGGATCTTTAATGTAATCTCTTAAACGCGGATAAAGCATCCCTAAACAAACATTCATCTCGCCAATCATTAAAGGCAATTTACTTGGATCTTGCCTAAAATAATCAGCCAGGCTTACGCAAACTTCTCGATAAATTGGACTTTTCTCAAGTAAGTCTGTTTCCTTAGGAATAAATTCTTTTGCTTCTCCTAAAATATAAACTTGAATTTTTTCGCTATCTCCAAGCTTTACCAAGTCTTCGCATAATGAAAGACGTAATGCAAAATTAGGAGATGGATCTATTAAAATACTTTTTGCGAGATTAGTAAAATTTTCTACACTTAAACAATATAAGAGTAAATAGTCTCTTTCCTGAATATACTTTAGCTTTTTAAAATTTCGCATTATTTCTAACTGCTTAATTTGGCTAACTGGCTCAACCTTGATTGGCAACTTTTTATCAAGTAAGTACTCTAATTGGTCTGCTTCAATTGCATAATGCTGAAACTTTAAAATCTTAAGATAGGTATTGTAAACCTTCTTATTAGAAAAAAGGTCAGGCTCCTCTTTAATTAGAGAATATGCCTGATCTCCCTTCTCTTGGCTTAAGTATATTTCACATAGTTCACAAACAATATCTGAATCATGGCCTAAACGCAAAGCTTCAAGTAAATATTGCTTAGCTTGCGGCAAGTCATTATGTTCTTTAGCTTCCTTTGCTAAAAGAAGAAAATTATCTTTGCTTGCATGTGTCATTATGCTTTTGCCTTCTTTTGTTCTGAATCTTTCTTATGATAATTTCTTCTATTTTGACGCTTTTCTGAATTGTTTTCTTGGTTATTTCGTCTAGCCATTGCACGGTGTCTGTTTTGGTTAACTTCCATTACGACTGGTAGAACAACTGGACGGCGTCCCGTTTGCTTGTAAAGATACTTTTCAACATCATTACGGACATCTTGTTTTAATTCAGTCCAGTCAAACTTCTTGTGTTCAAAGTTGTTGTTAACTGCTTCTTTGATTACGTCAGAAGCACCATTCATCAAAGCATGGTTAGCTTTAATGTAAACAAAACCTCTAGTTGAAACACGTGGTTCTGAAATGATCTTCTTTTTCTTTCTATCAATAGTAACAGCAGCAATAAAGACACCATCATCAGATAAAACTTCACGGTCTCTTAAAACAATATTACCAACATCTCCGACACCAGAGCCATCAATCATAATATCTTCACCTGGGACAGCATCTGTACGATAGAAACGGCCTTTTTCTAAAGCGTAGGCATCCCCATTATGTGGTAAGAAAATATCTTTTTTATTCATTCCAGCTTCAATTGCTAAATCTTTATGAATTTCAAGCAAACGATATTCACCGATAACTGGAATTAAAAACTTAGGTTTTAGTGTGTCAATTAATAATTGCAAATCACGACCAGTTGCATGTCCACTAGTATGCTTATCTCGGCCCAGCTCTTTAACAGTACCACCTGCACGATAAATCATGTCGCTTGTCTGAGCAACCATCGTTTCAACTGAGTGAGAAGGGGTAGTAGCAATAAATACCAAGTCGCCCTTCTTAATTTTAATCATGCGGTGGCGGTTAGTTGCCATCTTCTGAAGTGACTTAAGCGGTTCACCCATCCGACCTGTTTCTAAGATCACCAATTCTTTATCAGGAATCTTCTTTAAATCCTTACTGTGAACTAATAAGCCCTTAGGAACATTTAAGTAGCCTAATTTCATTGCAGTGTAGACAATCTTACCTGCATCTCTACCAGTTAAGAAAACGTGTCTTCCAGTAGCTGCTGCTGCTTGAAAAATTTCTTGAACACGGACAATATTTGATGCTTTGGCTGCTGCGATAATACGACCCTCGTAATTTTCAAATATATTAAAAATATACTTTTCAATACTAGTTTGACGATCATTTGGGAAGTTTGCTTCAGCGTTAGTTGAATCACTAAGTAGTGCTAAAACACCTTTTTGTGCAATTTCAGACAAGCGAACAAAATCAGTTCTGAAACCTTCTTTTGCAGATGGATCAAACTTAAAGTCCCCAGTGTAAACAATTTCTCCTTCTTTAGTAGAAATATCAATCCCTAAAGAATCTGGAATTGAGTGAGTAGTCTTAAAGAAAGATACATTTGCATTCTTAAATTCAATTTCTGTATCCGCATCAATAACATGGAATAAGTCATTTTTACGACGTCTATTTTCACGTTGAACAGCAATCTTAGCTAATTCGATCGTTAATTTTGAACCAAAGACTGGAATATCATAGTCTCGTAAGATATAAGGTAAAGCGCCGATTGAATCAGCATGACCATGTGTTAAAAAGATACCAGCAATTTTATCGCCATAATCACGGAAGAAATCCAAGTCAGGAATTACGACATCAATTCCGAGTAAAGATGAATCAGGATACTTCAAACCTGCATCCATAATAAAAATTTCGTCTTCTACTTGAACAGCGTACATGTTTTTACCATTTTCACGTGCGCCACCCAAGATCATTATCTTAATCTTTTGTGACATTTTCTTGCTTCTTTCTATATTTACTTAAATTATTTATGGATCTTAATGATCAAAACGAAGTTAATCTAATTAATTTTACCATATACTTATATGAATTTGAAAGAAACAAAAAAGCTACTCTTCATGACAAAGAGTAGCTGAGGCTTATGAATTATTAAAATTAACGACGTAAACCTAACTTGTTGATTAAGTCACGGTAACGTTGAATATCCTTGTTCTTCAAGTAACGAAGCAAGTTACGACGGTGACCAATCTTCTTAAGCAAACCAACGTATGAGTGGTGGTCTTGCTTGTTAGCCTTTAAGTGAGCGTTCAAGTTGTTAATGTCACTAGTTAAAAGTGCAATTTGAACTTCTGGAGAACCAGTATCGCCATCGTGACGTGCGTATTCTTTAATTAATTCATCTTTTTTTTCTTTTGAAATAGCCATTAGAAAATACCTCTCTTTTAAATAATTGCCATTAACAACGTTAACCGGCGGCGGCGGGAAAACAGCGTTAATGGTTCCAACAAATAATAATATTACATTGAAGTTTTTAAAAAAGCAAGCCCAAATTACCTTGCACCAAAAGCTTCTATTAAGTATAATTAACGAGTAAATCTATTTTATCGAGGTGATTTTGATGCCACAAATTAAATCAGCAATTAAACGTGTTAAGACTACTGCTACTGCTAACAAGCGCAATGCTGCTGAATTAAGTAAATTGAGAACTGCTGTAAGAAAATTCAACGAAGCTGTTGAAAATGACGCAAAAGATGTCCTCGATTTAGAAGTTAAAGCTGCACGTGCTTTAGATAAGGCTGCTTCTAAAGGTCTTATTTCTAAGAACAAGGCTAACCGTGATAAGTCACGCTTATCTAAGAAGGCTGCTAACAAGTAATCACTTGCTTGACACTTTATATTAGACAAAATAAAAGCTCGGAGATTTTTCTCCGGGCTTTTTTGTCATCTAAATTTTTAATAAGAAAAGTTTTAAAAACTCATCCCCATGATAAGTTCCATTTTTATATCTAAAATCAAGTTCAATTGCTTGCTTTAATAGGCTCGCTAACTTGTTCAAAGAAACTTTATTCTCCATCGCTAACTTTACCCGATATGGATTTACCTTTAACTCTTTAGTAATTTGATCTTTGCTCCAGCGTCGATTTTGGAGAACTTTAACGCAAGTCAAAAACTCAATTTGTGACTCAAAAATAGCCAATAATTGAATCGCACTTGCTCCCTCTCTTAGATGATCGTCTAAACGCTGCGTAGCTTCTTGATAATTTTTATTAAAAGCAGCCGTTAATATTTCAAAAATATTTTCTGAAAGAGATCGATCAATATTTTCATTAATTAGAGTTTCTGTAATTTTTTTATCTTCTCCAACAATATTTTTTAATTTCAAGTAATTACTTAACGCTGCATCAAGAACTTGATCACTTCTCTGCATTAAAATTTGCAGCGCCATGTTCGTAATTTGGTAGCCCTCTTCCTTGCTAATTGCCTTAATTACTCCACTTACTTCATACGGCTTAAGGGATGTTTCAACGACATTAACATGCTCAAGCAAAAACTTACTGACCTTTTTTCGGCGATCAATTTTTTCATAATTAGCTACAAAAATTACTATATCTTCTAAATCATCTAAATGTTCGATAATTTTAGTTAGTTTTTCAATTTGCTTTTTGTACTTTTGTGGAACCTTAGCCATTAAAAAGAAGGGATTTTTAACAACAACCATTTTCTGGGAACTAAACAAAGAAGACTCTGTTAAAGTAGCCATTAATTCATCCAATCCATCTTCAAGGCAATCCACAATTACTTGATCAAGGCCTGAAAATTTCTTTTGATTAAGATAATTACGCACTAAATAATCATTAAAAAAAGAATCTGGTCCCTGAATCAAAAGATTAGCATTTTTCGGATTAGTCTGTTTAAAAAGAGAGATTAATGTCATTTTGTATTTCCTTTATAAAAAGTCGTAATTGTCTCACCTCTAAACGGTGAGTAATTCCAAGTAATTGTACCACTATCTTGTGTATTTAAATATGGGATGCTCAAGTCTTTCAATGTTTTTAAAGTTTCTTGATGGGGATGACCAAAGCGATTATTTCTTCCTGATGATATAAAAACGAGTTGCGGATTTAATTGTTTTAAAAAGTCTGGATCACTAGAAGTCTTACTACCATGATGCCCGAGTTTAAAATAATCTACCTGCAAATGATAATGATTTAGAATTTCTTTCTCTCCTTCTCGGCCTAAATCTCCGGTAAAAAGCCAACGTTTATTTGCCAACTTAAAAGTCAAAGATAAAGAATCTTCATTTTTCCCTAAGCCGGGCTTAAAAGGATAAACTACATCAAAACTTAAATCTTTAGTCTTAACCCTATCCCCAGCAAGTAATGGAACCAATTGGACATCTTTTAAATGACCATTTATTTTCTTCATAAAAGATTGATTTTCTGTTAAACCTCGTGCAAAATATAGCTTCTTTACTGGGATTTGATCAAGGAGTGCTTTCAAATCACCAATATGATCTGCATCTTGATGACTTAAAAAAACGCCATCCAAATGATCAATTCCTTGAGCATATAAAAACGGAAGAGTAATTCGATTTAATTGTGGTTCACGTTTCTTTTTACCAAAATTCAATTTTCCACCAGTATCTATCAAATAAGTCTTTCTATTCAAGGGTGTCGTAATCAAAATGCTATCACCTTGGCCAACATCAATAAAAGAAACTTGCCCTTTTAAAGGAAAATGAATCAAGAAAAACATACTAACATATGCTCCAACTATGATCGATCTTAACTTTAATTTTAGAATTTTATGTTTAGGTAAAATAATTAAAAATACTGTCACAACTAATAAAAATATTGTTTGCAGCCAATCTATTTGACCAAAAGTTACTAGGCCCCATTGTTTATCAGCAATAAAGTTAGTTAAATCCGCGAGACCTTTAAAAATCGGTTCACTTAATTTTACAATCGCCGGCAAACACCAAAATGAAAAAACCACGATAAAAGTCAATGGTAAAAGAATAAAATTAAAAATGGGAACAATTAAGAAATTATAAACGACAGTTAAAAAATTAATCCGATAAAAATTATTTAATAAAATTGGTGTAACTAATGAGTTAAGAACGATATTCTGTTTAATTTTTCCAAAGTTCTTACTTATTTCTAGTCCAAAGACTAGTAAATAACTCAAAATAGCTCCACTATTTAAAAATAGAAGCGGATTAAAGATCAAATGAGATAATACTACTATTCCGAGCTTATCTCCGCTGCTAATCATAATCTTTTTTCTATTAAAGAAAACGCTCCAAAAGTAACTTAAACTTGCACGTACAAACCCAGCTTGAAAATTAGACAGTAAAATTTCTATGATTAAAAAAGCTACGCAACATAAGATTACTTCTTCTTCAGTCCTCTTCATCATAGTTCCAAGCCACATAATTCCTAAAATATATAAACTTACATGTAAGCCTGAGATGCTTAAAAGATGAATAATGCCTAAGTCTCGATAACTATTTAATAAAGCCTTATTATCTGCACTTGGGTTTTGTGCTAACACCATTTCACTAGCAAAAAATCTAGTATATTGTGGCATTTTTTCAAAATAATCCATTAAGAATTTACGTAGCATATGAACCCAATCAAAAATAGTAATCTGCCTGGGATAAATTTGATAGCTCTCAAGCTTAACTCTTTTCCTGATCTTTTTACTGCGATAATATTTTTGATAATCAAATTCACCAGGATTAGTTGCTGGCATAATTGTTTCTACTTTTGCCTTGTAGTTTACTAAATAAATTGCATGATATTTGTTTAATTCTTTTTCAAAAGACTTATTTGCAGTTCCACTAATTAAAACTTTATTCTTCTCTAGCTTTCCTTCCCCGTAAAAAAAATTATCACTCACCTTAACTTGATCACTATATATTCTAATTGGCTCTCCAATTTTTAATTCATTTATTCTTTGATTAATAAAACATAAAGTTATAACTACTCCTAAAAATATTGCAATTAAATGCCAATATTGCGGAAATTTATAAATTAACAGTGAGCAAAAAATAATTAAAAATAATACGGCAACAAAAACTTGGGCAAAACTAGTGGCCTGCAAAACAATAAAAGTCACTGAAATACAACTCAGACCAAGTAATAAATAAAATCCAGGGGCATAAAAACTAGAGTGCCAACTGATCTTTGAGCTTTTCAAAAGTCTTTTCACCAATTCCTGTTACTTTAGTCAAATCTTCAATTTGCTTAAAGCCCCCATTTTGATCACGATAAGCAATAATCTGCTCTGCCTTCTTTTGCCCAACGCCATTTAGCTTTTGTAAGTCCTGCACTGTTGCTGTATTTAAATGAACTTGCTCTGAATTTGAACTAGAAGAATCAGAAGCAGCAGAATTATTATTAGAAGTTCCATTTCCAGGAGGATTTTCTACTTTTTCACCAATGTGCGGGACATAAATTTGATCTTGATCTTTTAATAAGGCTGCTCGATTAATCGCACGCGTCTCTGCTTTATCAGTTAAGCCACCACAAATCTTTAACAGATCGTTTAATCTAGCACCATTTTTTAATATATAAACGCCACTATGTTTAACAGCTCCAGCAATATCTACAGTTACTGTGTTTTGTTTTGAGGAGCTATTTAAGTTTGACGTAGAATGAGTAGTTTTATTCTCACTTTTAGAAAATTCTGCTGGCTGCGTCTTATTATTTTCACTCAACACTTGAGTATTATTGACTGCCGGCTGATTATTTTTCTGAATCAAATATCCTCCGCCTAGGATCAAAACAATAACTCCAATTACAACAATTTTCTTTTCAATTATGAATTCTTTGATTTTTTCTAAATCCATTTTTATCACCTCATTATTTATTACGAAAAAAAGCAGCAATTTTTTTGCTGCTTTCAATTTATTTTTCTAAATAATTTAGTGCATCTTCAAAACGGTCCACTGGTACAATCTTCATCTTAGTATGTATTTTCTTTGCAGTCCTGACTGCTTCAGCATAGTTTGTTTCACTCTTTTTAACACCTTCTGGTTGATCAGTTGGTGCAAAAAAGACCTTCATTCCTTGACGGCTAGCGGCTATTACCTTTTTATCAACACCGCCAATCATTCCTACCTTACCATTACTATCAATTGTTCCTGTACCAGCTATTTTCTTAGAACTAAGATTCTTACCAGTAAACAATTGATAACACTCAAGTGTAAACATTAAACCTGCAGACGGACCACCAATATCTCCGGCATCAATTTTAACTGCAGGATCGGTTACGACCTTCGTATGATCTACCAATTGAATACCAATTCCATAGCGACTAGTTCCAGATAATTTAACTGTTTTTCCCGAAAAAGTTAAGTGCTTCTTTCCTCGAATAACTTCTACCTTCACCTTTTTATCTTTCAGAGAAGAAACATACTTAATTAATTCTCCACTAGAAGTAAATTTTCTATCATTCACGCTAACTAAAACATCCCCAACCTTCAACTTCTTCCTAAAAGTTGAAATTTTCATAACTTCCATCACATAAACGCCTAAAAATTCTTGACGATAAGGGACTTTTGCCTTTTTAGCTGCGTAATAGATTGCATTGTTCTGACTAGTTTCCATGTAGTATTGCTGCATTTGATTATATTCAGTACTGCTTGATGTCCCCATTAATTCAGTTTTTGAATACCGACTATCTCCTGGTCTAAGAAAGCTAGTTAAATAATCAATCATAACTGCAGGACGCTCACTCACGGTTACTAGATAAAAATTAGGATTAGGTTTTCTGGTACTTTTAACATACTTACTAATTTGGAAAGCTTCACCTGGTGCCTCAATATAGTATTGCGTAGGCCATAGACAAAAAACAACTGCTATTAAAAATGCTGCTATTCCTAGCAGCCAAAATTTTATTTTTTTATTTTTCTTCATTATTTTGATTCCTCAGCTTTTCTTCCAAGGCAGCTGCCACTGGCTTTGGAACTAGAGTTGAAACATTGCCACCAAAAAATACTGTTTCTTTAATCATACTTGAAGAAATGAAGCTATCTTCTGGACGAGTAAACAATAAAACTGTATTTAACTTTGGATCTAAAGTCTTATTAATTCCAGCAATATCACGCTCATAGTTAAAATCAGTGGTATTTCTCAATCCTCGAACAATTGCCCCTGCATTAAGTTCATGCGCTACTTCAACAGTCAATTCAGCCGGACGAGCAATTACTTCAATATTTTTGTCGTTTTCAAAAACTTTCTTAGCCAAATCTAAGCGTTCTTTTTCATCAAAAAGATATTTCTTACTTGTATTCGTCATAATTACTACATACAGCTTTTCAAACATTCTAGCTGCTGCTTCAACCACTTCAGCATGACCGTTGGTTATTGGATCGAAACTCCCAGGAAAAATTGCCTTTGTCATTTTACTCCCTCTTGTAAACTTTTACTTTTGTTCTACCTAACTGATGATCCTTAATAATTGAAAAGCCAGAAACTTCTGGTAATTCATCATGTTCATCAGTTTCAGCTACAACCAATGCATTTTCACTTAATAAATTATTTTTAAGCAGTTTAGTCATAATCTTAACAATTTTTTGCTTAGCATACGGAGGATCAAGAAAAATTAAATCAAACTTTTTCTCTTCCTCATTTAAAATTTTAATTGCACGATTATCACTGCATTTTAGAACTCTAAACCTATCCTCTTCCTTAGTAAGCTCAACGTTTTTTCTAATAATTTGACATGCCTGACCGCTAATATCAACCAAAACTGCACTGTCATAGCCACGCGAAACAGCCTCAATTCCTAAAGCTCCACTACCAGCATACAAATCTAATACTTGCCCGCCATCAAAAAATTGACCTAAAGAGTTAAATAAAGAGCCTTTTACTTTATCACTAGTCGGACGAGTAGCATTACTTTTTAAAGTATGTAAATTACGCTTAGCATATTTTCCTGCAATAATTCTCAAACTCGTAAATCCTCGTTTTCTTCCCGTAATTTTTCTGCTTCTTCTTTTAGTTCACGCATCATCTTTTCTTCGTGTTCAGCAGAAAAATCAAGCTCATCTGTTTTTGAAGTCTCTACTGACTGAACATAATTCTTACTCTTTAATTCAGCAATTACCTTTGGAGCATATTCTGAACTTACATATAGAACTACATACTTATTTTTACGTGAAAAATAGATAATATTGCCAAATCGGCGCAACTTGTATTGATCGCTAATTTGATAAAGCCAAACAATTACCTGCGTGCGCGCAGTCATTTTATTATTTGGCTCATCTTTAAAAACCAAACTCAAAGTACACTCCTACTTTCTATCATTGCCTTCTTTTCAGCAGCTGAAATATTTAAGACTAATCCTAAAGCGGCAGTTAGAACAATCATTGAAGATCCACCATAAGAAATAAACGGCAAGGTTACCCCAGTGATCGGTAAAAGACCCAAAACTGCTCCTACATTAAAGAGCGTTTCGGTAAAAATCATAGTTACTACACCAAAGCAAACTAAAGCATTAAACTGTGAATTAGCGTGAATTCCTACTTCCATAATGCGCCACATCAAGAAGAACAATAAGGTAATAATCACAATTGCACCAATTACACCTAACTCTTCAGCAGTAATGGATAAAATAAAGTCAGTATATGGTTCTGGCAAATAACCTCTTTTTTGCATGCTGTTACCTAAGCCAACCCCAAATAAACCACCATTATGAATTGCATAATAGGAATTGACTAACTGAGCACCGCCAGTTTTTTCTAATTTGAAGGGATGAACAAAGGCTAACAAGCGCTGGAACTGATAAGAATCCTTAATAAATCCTGGTGTCCAAACCAATAACACTAGCATCAGCAAAACAATCCCAATGAAAAGTCCAATAAGCCAATACACGGCTAACTTAGTGGGAATACCAGAAACACTGTACATCACAAAAACAATCATAAACAGAATGGCTGATCCACCAAAATCTGGTTCTAAAATAACCAGCCCAATCATCATAAATGAAATGACCGTTGGCCCAAATAAATTATGCCAAATCTGACCGGGAACAAACTTTCCATCACGTCTTGATAAAACAAAAGCTAAATATAATACTAAAGACAACTTGGCTACTTCTACTGGTTGAATATTAATAAAACCTAAATTGATCCAACCAACTGCACCGTTAATAGCAGCTTTTCCATGACTAATTACTTTCAAGACAATCAAAAAGAATAGCATTAAAAATGAAATGCCTAAATAAGACATAACAAATTTTCTATTTTTGAATATTTTTAATTTTAAAGCAAAACATGGAATTCCAAAGAATAAAAATGCAGCAACAAAATATATAATTTGCCTTTTCATATATACACTAGGTGAAAAGCCATTTACTAACAAAATATCCGAACTTGCTGAATAGACCATGATAACCCCAATGGTTGACAAAATCAGGTATGGGATCAAGATGCTATAGTCTAAGTATCTTAATTTTTGTCGCACGATATACTTGCCCCTTTAGTTAAATAATCTTTCTTATTATATCACTACCTTTACGGATAAAAAAAAGTAGCTCCACAAAATGAGCTACTTTTAAAAAATCAAATAAGAATTTAACTACTTATTACGTCTCTTATCTGCCTTTTTTCTTTCGTTAGTATTTAAGATCTTCTTACGTAAACGAATACTTTCTGGAGTTACTTCACAGTATTCATCGTCATTCAAGAATTCAATAGCTTCTTCCAAAGTCATAGTCTTAGGAGTCTTAATTGAAGCTGAGTGGTCCTTACCTGCTGCACGGGTGTTAGTTAAGTTCTTACCCTTAGTTACGTTAACAGCAATATCACGTTCACGTGAAGATTGACCTACAATCATACCTTCGTAAACTTCAACACCAGCACCGATGAATAATTCACCACGTTGCTCAACTGATTGAAGTGAGTAAGTAGTTGATTGACCTTGGTTAATTGAAACCAAAGCACCATTACGACGACCTGGTTCCCAGTTCTTAACTACTGGCTTATATGAATCAAAAGTATGGTTCATAATTCCGTAACCAGCAGTTTGAGACATGAATTCATTGTTGTAACCAATCAAACCACGTGATGGTACTAAGAATTCAAGTCTAGTTTGACCATTACCAGTAGATTCCATATTCTTCATTTCACCTTTTCTTTGTGAAAGAGAATCGATAACTGAACCTACATAAGCATCTGGGGTATCAACTTGAACTGCTTCAAATGGTTCACACATTTGACCATCAATTTCGCGGTAGATAACTTTAGGACGTGAAAGTTGCAATTCGAATCCTTCACGACGAAGTTCTTCAACTAAAATTGACAAGTGTAATTCACCACGACCAGAAACAGTCCAAGCATTTAATTGATCAGTTGGTTCTACCTTCAAAGAAACGTCAGTACGAGTTTGACGAATCAAACGGTCTTCAAGTTTCTTAGGAGTAACTTGGTCTCCTTCACGACCTGCAAATGGTGAGTCATTGGCAACAAAGTCCATTTGAAGAGTTGGTGGATCAATCTTAAGAAGTGGTAATGCTTCAGGCTTATCTGCAGAAGCAATAGTTTCACCAACATAAATATCATTAATACCTGAAATAGCAATAATGTCGCCAGCTTTTGCTTCTTGAATTTCGTTACGCTTCAAACCGAAGTAACCGAATAACTTAGTAACACGGAAGTTTTGAGTTGAGCCATCACGTTTCATAACAGTGATGTTGTCCCCAACCTTAACTTTTCCACGGTAAATACGACCTACACCGATACGTCCTACATAGTCATCCCAATCAAGCATAGTAATTTGGAATTGTAGTGGTTCATCAGAATTGTCAACTGGAGCAGGAATATTCTTAACAATAGTATCAAAAATAGGATCCATTGTTTCTTCTTGCTTAGCTGGGTCTGAATCATATGAAGACGTACCATTCAAAGCAGATGCATAAACAACTGGGAAATCAAGCTGTTCATCACTAGCACCTAATTCGATGAATAATTCAAGAACTTCATCTAGAACTTCCTTTGGACGAGCACCTGGACGGTCAATCTTGTTAATAACTACGATTGGCTTAACGCCAGCTTCTAAGGCCTTCTTAAGCACAAAACGAGTTTGTGGCATAGTACCTTCGTAGGCGTCAACAAGTAATAAACATCCATCAACCATGTGCATGATACGTTCTACTTCACCACCGAAGTCAGCGTGTCCTGGTGTATCTAAGATGTTAATTGTAGTGTCACCATACTTAACAGCAGTGTTCTTAGATAAGATAGTAATACCACGTTCACGTTCAATAGCATTGGAGTCCATAGCACGGTCTTCTAGGTTCATGTGCTCTGGCAATGTATCTGATTGTTTTAATAATTGGTTAACCAAAGTAGTCTTACCGTGGTCAACGTGTGCGATAATGGCAATATTTCTAATATCGTCTCTTCTTTGCAAAAGAAATTCCTCCCCGAACTTCATAAAAAAACTGTGACTCCAGTCACAGCTATCTTATGCAAAATAATAATGCAGTTATTGAAGCTTTATATCTCTATAGTTTCGTTTTACAATTCTACTCTAAAAATATCATGCCGTCAACGAAAGTACAAGCTGTGAACTGTTTATTTTTAACAAAAATATTATACCAAAAACTTCGATTATTGCCGTCTTTTCTTTCAATTGTTATCATATTCATAGCAAATTTAAAATTAAGGAGATAATTATTTTGATTTTAATGCATGATATTACGCGCGATGGCAACCCCGTTTTAAGACAAGTTGCTAAGCCATTAACTTTCCCATTAGCTGATGAATACAAAGAATTAGCTGATGAAATGATGCAATATTTAATTAATTCGCAAGATCCTAAAATTGCTGAAAAGCACCAATTAAGAGCTGGCGTTGGTTTAGCTGCTCCACAAGTTGGCAAGAGCATTCAAATGGCTGCCCTTTTAGTTCCAAATGATAAAGGTGAAATTATTTTTAAGGAAGTTTTTGTCAATCCAAAAATTATTTCTGAATCAGTAAGAAAAGCTTGTCTTGCTGAAGGCGAAGGCTGCCTAAGTGTAGATAAAGATATTGAAGGCTATGTTCCTCGTCCTGATAAGTTAAAGATTCATTATTATACAGTTGACGGTGAAGAAAAGACAATTCGCCTAAAAGATTATCCAGCAATTGTTGCTTCTCACGAAATTGACCACTTAAATGGTCACTTATTCTATGACCGTATCAATAAGCAAAATCCTTTTGATTTAGCCGAAGATACCATTGTTATTTCTTAAAAATTTAGTTTTGATTTTTGAAATCAGACGATAGGGCAAAAAACTCTATCGTCTTTTTACGTACTATATATGAAGTAAATTGGTATACTTAAAAGTAAGTTTATGATAAAATTTTAATAGCTATGAATTTCTGCGACTTTTTCGCAGAAGTTTTTTTGAACGTTTTAATATAAGGAGATTATAAGAAATGATCTACAAAGTTTTATACCAAAAAGACCAGATCGTTAATCCAAGAAGAGAAACTACTAAAACTCTTTTTTTAGAAGCAGATAATGTAGTTGCAGCAAGAACTATGGTTGAGGATAATACCCCCTACAACATTGAACTCATCCAAGAATTAACTGGAAACTCACTTGCTTACGAAAAGCAAAATCCAGATTTTAAGCTGACAACTTTCAAATCTGAAGATAAATAACGACCTTGAAATTAAAGAATAACGAAGTCGGCGTTTTCGCTATAGGGGGTCTAGGCGAAATCGGCCGTAATATGTACTGCGTTGAGTACCAAGATGAGATTATCATCATGGACTGCGGTATTAAATTCCCAGAAGATGACATGATGGGAATTAATTATGTTATCTCAGACTATTCTTACCTTGTTAAGAATAGAAAAAAAATCAAAGCATTGGTTGTCACTCACGGACACGAAGACCACATTGGTGGGATTCCTTACCTTTTAAAGAAAATTCCTGAAATTCCAGTTTATGCAACTCCATTTGCTCTCGCTCTAATTCGCGGAAAACTTGATGAACATGGAATTTTAAATTCTAGTGAGCTTCACGAAGAGCATGAAGATACTGTTTTGAAGTTTGATAAGCTTTCAGTTAGTTTTTTCAGAACAACTCACTCAATCCCTGACACTTTGGGAATTGCAGTTCATACTCCAGAAGGTGCAGTTGTCTTTACGGGAGATTTTAAGTTTGACTTAACTCCTGTAATGAGTCAACCTGCCCCTGACTTTCAGAAGATGGCCAAGTTAGGTCAAGAAGGTGTACTCGCCCTCCTGTCTGACTCAACTAATGCGGAAGTTCCAACCTTTACAAAATCAGAAAGATTCGTTGCTCATTCCTTACACGATATCATCACTGGAATTAAAGGTAGAATTATTTTTGCAACCTTTGCTTCTAACCTTTATCGTGTGTCAACCGCTATTAAAGCAGCTGTTGACACCGGAAGAAAAGTTGCAATCTTTGGTCGCTCAATGGAAAATGGTGTTCAAAATGGTATTGATCTTGGCTATCTAAATATCCCAGAAGGAACTTTAGTCGATGCCAACGAAATCAACCATACTCCACCTGAAAAAGCAATGATTTTATGTACTGGTTCTCAAGGAGAACCACTTGCAGCTCTTTCAAGAATTGCAGATGGAACTCACCGTCAAATTTCATTACAACCAGGCGATACAGTAATCTTTTCATCTAACCCTATTCCGGGCAATACAACCAGTGTTAACCACTTAATTAATAAGTTAACTGAAGCTGGTGCTAATGTTGTTCATGGCAAGATTCATAATGTCCACACTTCTGGACACGCTGGTCAAGAAGAACAAAAGATGATGATTGAGTTAACCAAGCCTGAATACTTCATTCCTGTTCACGGTGAATACAGAATGCAAGTTGTTCATACTGAAACTGCTCAGTCTACTGGCATGGCTAAAGATCATACCTTTGTTTTAAAAAATGGCGATGTACTTGCTTTAACTAAAGATTCTTCAAGAATCGCTGGTCACATTAATATCCCAGATGTCTTTGTTGATACTTCTGGTAGTGATGATGTTGGAAATATCGTCGTTCGTGACCGCCAAATTTTAGCTGAAGAAGGTCTTGTGGTAGTTGTAGCAACTGTTGACTACAAGCACCAACGTGTCTTAGCAGGACCAGATATTTTAAGTCGTGGTTTTGTTTACATGCGTGAATCAACTGAGTTGATTAGTCAAGCACAGAAACATGTCTACCACATTCTTAAGACTGAAATGGCTAAAGATCCACAACCAAAAGAAAATGAAATTAGAAAGGCAATTATTGAAAATCTTCAAGATTTCTTATATTCAAAGACTGAAAGAAGACCGATGATTTTGCCAATGCTAATTGAAAAGAAATAAAATAAGCCCCAAACGGGGCTTATTTTTATATGAGTTAGGCAATTAAAAATGAAAAAGGTTCATTTACTTGTAAATTTAAAATCTGGTAGCAACAAAGGCGCAAAAGCTCTTAAAGAAATTGAGGCTGCCCTAAAAAATGAAAAAGTAGCATATGATATTCAAATTTCTACTTATCCTGGACAACTCGTTCCAATTGCAACTACGACAGCTAATGAAATTAATGATAATCATGAATGTATTGTTATAGTTGGCGGTGATGGATCTTTGAATCAGGCTTTAAATGGGGTAAAAAGTTCACTTCATCCTGATACTCCACTCGCCTATTTTCCAGCTGGTACCGGAAATGATTTTGCTCGAGCAGCTAAACTACAAAAGGATCCCTCGAAATTTATTAGGAAACTTAGAAATCAACCAACAGTAACAAAAGTCGACTGTGGTAGATATCAAGATTTAATTACAGGCGAAGAGAAATATTTTGTCAATAATTTAGGAATTGGCTTTGATGCGTATGTGGTTAATAAGACCAATCATTCAAAACTCAAAACTAAGTTTAATAAAATCAATTTAGGGAACTTAACTTACGGAATAAATATTGTCCAAGCACTCAAAGGACAAGATAATTTTAGGGTCAAGATTTCAGCCAATAATCATACTTATTCTTATGATCATGCATACTTAGTTACAACAACTAACCACCCCTACTTTGGTGGTGGAGTTCCAATATTACCAATTGCTAATATTTATAATCGTGAATTAGATATTGCGATTGTAGAAAAACCTAATTTAGCTAAATTTTTGTATCTCTTTTCTAAGCTTCTAATCAATGGATCACATATGCAAAGCAAGCAATTTCATTATTTTGAAGCAAATAAAATTGAAGTAGAAACCTATCAATCGGAATATGGTCAACTTGATGGAGAAGAATTAAATAAGAGAAAATTCCATTTAAAATTTGAAGTTGATCACTTTAATATTTTGAAATAAAGATAAAACAAGCCATCTCATAATGAGGTGGCTTGTTTTGCTAATCTCTTGCTTTTAATTCTATCTTTTCCATCCCAATCATTGGGTTGATTTTACCAGAGTAAATTAAATCAGGAGTTAAGATATAATCTTTAGGTTCAGTTACCTCTTCTTTAACTTCAGTTTGAGCCTGTTCTTGTTTAATATTTTCGTTAGAATCATGCTCAACTACTTCTTTTAGACCCAATTCATGTCTGATCTTAGAAGCTAAATCCGTTTTCCGATCATTTCCGGGTGTACGTAAAGCCATAAGATAGGCCTTTTTTTCTCCTACCATAACGAGATTCTTCTCAGCTCGAGTAATTGCTGTATAGAGCAAATTACGTCTCAACATCATATAATTTTGCATAGTAAGATTCAAAATAACTAACGGAAATTCTGATCCCTGTGATTTATGAATCGTAATTGCATAAGCACGAGTAATATCATTTAAATCTTTAACGCTAAACTCTATTTCTCGGCCATCAAAATCAGCAATTAATATTTTAGCCTTATCATCAGGATTGAGGCCAATAATTTTGCCAATTTGACCATTATAAATATCCTTTTCAGGATTATTTTGCAATTGTAAAATCCGATCACCGATTCTAAAACTTTCATTATGTGCTTCAATTACCTTGGTTTTAGAAGACATTGGATTCATCACATCTTGCAAGATGTCATTCAAGTGGGTAATCCCGCCCTGACCATTATACATAGCTCCAAGGACCTGAACGTCATCCTTTTCAAAACCACGCTTAATAGCTAAATTAACAATTTGATCAATTGCGTCTCCAACTAACCTTGGCTGACACGGAATAAAGGAATAGTTCTTAGTTTTATTAAAAATTATTTGTTCAGCATCTTCTTCATTAATTGCATGAGCTAGCTTGATAATTGATGAATCTTCCCCTTGTCGATGAATTACCTGAAGTCTAGTTGTTGGAAACGCTTCTGACTTAATTAGATCACTAAAAATATTTCCCGCTCCAACCGAAGGTAGCTGGTCTTGGTCACCAACAAATACAATTCTTTTTGTCGAATTAATCCCCGATAACAACTGCTTGAACAGAAACATATCAACCATCGACATTTCATCAATAATTAAAATTTCACCATTTAATTCATTAACATCGGTAGCATCATTTTCGCCAATACCTAGCCCCAACAAACGGTGAATAGTTTTAGCAGAAATATCGGTAATCTCGCTCATTCTCTTAGCAGCCCGTCCTGTTGGAGCAGCTAACAAAAATGGCGGATCTTCACTATACAAGGCTCCACTTGGAATCTCTGCAAGTTCCTTTAAACACATCAAAATTCCATTAATAATTGTTGTCTTACCAGTACCTGGTCCACCAGTAAGAATGGAAATTGGATTATTTAAAGCATTTTTAATAGCTTTTTTTTGCGTTTCGTCATACTTAATTTCAAGTTCTTCTTCAGCATGATTAATTGCATGCTCAATTTTTTCATCACTGAATTTTTCTTTTTCTACCCGATTTTTGACTAAACGCTTTAACTCATTTGAAATATCAAGTTCAGTTTGAAAAATTCCCTGTAAAGCTGCTTTGTCGCCTGACACAACCACCTTACCTTGACGCTGAAGCTCATTCACACTATTTGCCAAGTCGTCATAAGAACTAGCTTGAACCAAATCATATGCCTGAGTTAGTAAATCATCTAGTGCCACATAAGTGTCTCCCAGCGTACTTAGAGCACTCTGCAAAATACTTAAAATTGCACCTCTAACTCTTTTTGGATCATTTAATTCAATTCCAAGTGCTTGACCAATATTATCTGCTGTCCTAAAGCCGAAGCCTCTAATTTCACCAACTGCTTGATAAGGATCCTCTTCAAGTTTTTTTAGAGAATCTCCATGATAGGCTTTATAAATATTTCCAGCAGTTTTTTTATTAATTCCGTATTTAGCTAGCTTAATAACAATTTCTGAGAAAGAGTCCATTTGATTAATCCCAGATAGTAAACTATTCTTTTGCTTTGGCGTTAAATCAAGGTTTTCAATTTCAGTTGGGTTGGACTTAATCAGATCCAAGGCATTAGTACCTAAACTAGCAATAATCTTCTCAGCGGCTTTTTTACCAATACCGGGGAATTTATCAGAACTTAGATATTTCGCTAAACTTCCCTCTTCATGTGGTAAAACTGGTTCATATGAACTAACGCGAAATTGTTTACCAAACTTTTCATGTACAACAACTTGACCAACAAACTTGTAAGTCGAGCCAATCTGAATATCACCAAAATTACCAGTTACTCGGATATTGTCACGATCATAATCTGCTAATTTACTAATCAAGTCTACATCAATAATTTTGAAAAGATCTTGATTATTTTCAAAAACAATTCCGTTAATTCGTCCAGTAAAACTAGTTTCTGCCATTTTTACCTCTAATCAATTTTGCTACAGCATTGTATTGCTTTTGTGCTTGTGCAAAATATTTAGGATCCTGTTCTTTTGATAATTTAAAGTAATTCTCTGCCTCATCAGGATTAGTATCAAATAAAGTTAAACCAAGCAAAAAATTAACTTTTGCATTTCTTTGATCTTCTAGGATCTTACTGTAAGTTTGATTTGCCGCTTTTAAATCACCCAGACTAAGCCAAATGTCGCCAATTAATTCTAAAGTCCTCTCATCCTGATTTTTCAAAGTTAGAGCATAAGCTAATGCCTTTTGATATTGACCTAACTTCATAAAAATTAACGACTTTTGATACATGGTCTCTTCATCGTCTGGAATCGAATTAAGTAAAGCCAGTGATTTAGCAAAATCTCCTTGCATGTAATAACAAACAGCAATGTTATAGGTTAAGGCTTCTGGCTGATCAACAAGTCCACGGGCTTTTTCTAATAATTCTAAAGCTTGATCTGCCGAATTTTGTTCAATCAAATAAGTTGAAAGCTGTAAATAATTTTCTATATTTTTAGGATGATTGTTTATTTTTTTAATCAATAAGTGTATAGCATTATCAACTTTGCCAGCATCATATAAGTTGGCTATTTTTTTATCCATTTTTAAATTGTATCCCTACTAGTAATCTTTCGATCTAAATAGCTTGTTTCATTCCATGCTATTTCATTAAAGGTCTTCCCTTGATCTTCAGTGTCAAGAATCGTCAAGCTAGTATTAGTCAAGCCACCGCGCTTTCTAATATCAGCAACGTCATAACCTTCAAGAGTTCTAATTAATGCACATAGAGCTGCCCCGTGGCTCACCAAAAGCACCTTATCATCTTTATTTGGATAGCGTTTAACAATATCACTAATTAAACTTTTACCACGTTTAATCATGTGTTCAAAGTCTTCACCATGAAAAGTTGATGGATCGTAGCGTTCTGGTGAATAACGAAAGGCCTTAATTTGATCAGGGTATTGACTCTCAGCGTCAACAAATTTCATTCCCTCAAGATCGCCAAGATTAAACTCTTTCAAGCGATCATCTACAATAACTGGAACAGTAATCCCCATATCATTTCTAAGCATTACAGCAGTAGTTAAAGCACGTTGTAAAGGACTAGCATAAAAGGCCCTAAACTTAGTTCCCTTTAAGTACTCAGCTAATTTTTTAATATCTTCATAGCTTTCTGGTAAGAGTGGTGAATTACCACTACCTCCTTGATAGCGCCCTTCTAAATTCCACTTTGTTTTTCCATGTCTAACGAAATATAATTGCATACTTTTCCCTCCACTTTTACTATTTATTATAAGTTTTCAGGACAGAAAATAACAGTTTCTAAAAGCAAAAAGAAGCCTCATTGAGACTTCTTTTGACTATACTAATTGCAATTGCTTTTCATTTTGGTAAGCACGGTCAATAGTTGCCCCACCAAGACATTCTTCACCATTATAGAAAACAATTGCCTGTCCTGGCGTAACGGCACGCGCAGGTTCATCAAATTCAACATGAACTGTATTATCTTTTGCATGATAATGCATAGTAACACCAACATCTGGCTGGCGGTATCTAAACTTAGCAGTGCACTTCAAATCAATATCATGCTCCGGCTGACCAGTAAAGAAGGATACGCCACTTGCATCTAAGCTAGTAGCATATAAAAGCTTACTATCGTATCCTTGCTCAACGATCAATTCATTCTTCTTTAAATCCTTACCTACTACAAACCAAGGATCAGTTGATTCCTTCGTTGAACCTAAGCCAAGACCGGATCTTTGACCGATAGTATAATACATTAATCCAGCATGCTCGCCCACAACTTTTCCATCAGGAGTAACCATCTTTCCTGATTGAGCTGGTAAAAATTCACTCAAGAACTTTTTAAAGTTACGTTCACCAATAAAACAGATTCCAGTTGAATCCTTCTTCTTAGCGGTGGCAAGGCCTGCGTCAATTGCAATTTCACGCACTTGTGGCTTAGTTAAGTTAGCAAGCGGGAAGATTACCTTTTTCAATTGATCTTGTGAAAGTTGACTTAAGAAGTAAGTTTGGTCCTTATTGCCATCTTTTGGTCGCATCATATGTACAATACCATTCTCATCAACCTTAGTAGCTGCATAGTGACCCATTGCAATATAATCTGCATCTAGATCCATTGCAAAATCTAAGAAGGATTTAAATTTTATTTCTTTATTGCACATTACATCGGGATTAGGAGTTCTACCTTTCTTATATTCATTTAAGAAATATTCAAATACTCGCTCCCAGTAATCTTTTTCAAAATTAATAGAATAATAAGGAATGCCGATTTCATCTGCAACTTTTTTTACATCTTCGTAATCTTCAGTTGCCGTACAAACTCCGGAATCATCAGTATCATCCCAATTCTTCATGAAGACGCCGACAACATCAAAGCCTTGTTGTTTGAGTAAAAGAGCAGAAACTGAAGAATCAACTCCTCCACTCATCCCAACAACGACTCTAATTTCGCTGTTATCTACCATTTTATCTTTTTCTCCTTTTAGCAAGGTGCAATAATCTGACGATCCTCAAGATCCTTTAAAATGAAGTCAAGTAATTCAACCATTGGTGCTAATTGCTTATTTTTAAAAATATTAACTTTCTGTAAACCATTAGTATCAGTGACTACCATTGTTAAATGATCTAAATCTTCGTTAATCGTTAACTTCAATTGACAGGTAGCATTATAAGGAGATTCATTATATAAAGGATGCTTATACATGAAATTTCCTCTTTTAGTCTTCGTAAAACCTGCATCAATTAAAGCGTAACGCTTAATTTCTGGACTGATTGTAAATTTACGATTATCGCCATTAATAATTACTGTATTTGCCATAAAATATCACTCTCAATATTATTATCTTATTTTTTGTAAGTGTCAAGTATATAATTTTCACTAACATTATACATTAAAACAAGTTCTAGCCAAAAATGGTTAGAACTTGTGAGTTATTTACTTAATCGTTGACACATTTTAACTAGGCTATCCGCAAAACCTTTAACTTCCTCTGCAGTAGTAAAACGTCCAAAACTAATTCGAATCGATTCTTCAATACGAGGAGAATTTTCACCATACATTGCCTCTAAGACATGAGAAGGATTTAATGAACCAGCTGTACATGCTGATCCACCTGAAACTGCATAGCCATTCAAATCTAAGTTAGTCAAGGCAGAATAAGTTCCAACGCCCTTTAACCACAAGTTTAAAACGTGATGAGAAACTGCTCCCTTAAGTGAGCCGTTAATTTCATAATCAATATCATTTTTATCAAGTTCATCAAGAATTATTTGTTGAAACTTTCGATAATTTTCCTGAAGCTGCTTTTTGTCCATTTCTCTCAATTCTTGGGCAGCTACGCCAAAGCCAGCAATTCCTGGAACGTTCTCAGTTCCTGGACGACGCTTTAGTTCCTGCTCCCCTCCTAAAAGAAGGTTACTTACCTTTAAGCCATTTTTTTCATAAAGAAAGCCCAAAAATTTAGGTCCATTAACCTTATGAGCAGAAGTGGATAATAAATCAATATTCATATCCTTAACATCAATTTCAATATTTCCAAATCCTTGCACATCATCTACGTGGAAATAAGCATTTGAATCTTTAACTAATTCACCGATTTCTTTTAGAGGCATGATTGAACCAACTTCATTATTGACTGCCATTATTGAAACTAAAATAGTATCCGGCGTTAATTCTCTCTTTAAGTCTTCCAAACTAATATGTCCACTTTCATCTACATCAAGATAGACAATTTCATACCCCTCTTGAGCTAAACGTTTCATTGGGTTCAAAACAGAAGGATGCTCAATCCTAGTAGTAATTATTTTCTTGCCAATATTCTTTCTAGCACGTGCTGTTCCAAAAATTGCAGTATTATTACTTTCAGATCCACCACTAGTAAAATTGATTTCTTTATCTTCCGCATTGATTGTTTCTGCTAGTTGGTGACGAGCTGCTTCAACCACTTGACGTGCCTTACGTCCAAATGCATGTTGACTAGAAGCATTTCCAAAATCATTGGTCATCTCACTACTAATTTTTTCAATTACTTTTGGATCCATCGGAGTAGTAGCCGCATTATCCAAATATACATTTTTTCTAGTCATGTTATACCTCTTTATCTTTCTTACATTTTGGAAGTGGCTATTTTATTTTAACATAAAAAATAGACTAAGTTCATCTGAACTTAGTCTACCATCACCCTAATCTAAAACTGTTTCTTCAAGATAAGATGAAATTACGCTGGCTGCTTTAGCACCAACTTCTTTAACAAACTTATCAAAGTCATTATCGGCATTAGCATCGCCATTATCTGAAATAGCGCGAATAGCAACTAAAGGTGTGTTGAAATGTCTAGCAACTTGGGCAAAGGCCGCTCCTTCCATTTCCACACCAAGTGCATCAGAAAAATTCTTTTTAATTTCATCTTTTTGTGCTTCAGATTGTACAAAAGTATCTCCAGTTACAACAAGACCTTCTTTAAAGTCTATATTTTGACTTAAAAGATACTTCTTAAATGCTTCACGTGCTGGGCTATTAAGATCAAATCTTGCTGGTTCACGTGGAATTTGACCTTCAACGTATTCGCCAGCACTAACACAATGTGCATCATGATAAGCAAAGCTATCTACCAAAATTAAATCTTTTCTTTTCACATTTTCTTGCATTGAACCAGCAGAACCAGTCATAAATACCAAATCAATATCTTCTTTAGTTAATAAACTGGTTAAATTCATTGCCGCATTAACTTTTCCAATTCCGCTAAGACCTAAATAAATGTCATTTCCATTAATTGAAAAGTGATCAAATTCAGTTGTACCAAAAACTTCTTTAGTTTCAGACTTAAAATGCTTTTTATAAAATTCGGCCTCTTCTTCCATTGGAACAATAATCGCAATTTTCATTTTTTACCTCTAAATCTAAAGTTTAAATAAAGCGAACAAAACTATGATTAGTAAAACAACAACAATTAAAATTGCATAGTTCAAGCGCTTTTTTAAACGATTAATTCTATTTTCACGCTCTTCTTCTGAAGAAAAGTTCTCCCTTGATTCAAAATTCGAAGATTCTTTAACTGTTGATTCTGAATCAACCGCATCAATAGATTGATCATCTTTCTTCAAGCGCTTAAAATTATCAAAGATTTTTCTTATTTTTTTCTGCTGTTGTTTTTTACGATAATCTGCTCGTTTTTCAGTCATTACTTTGGTTTCCTGTTAAAATCATATTTTCCCAGAATGTAATTGCCATAACAGTCTTGGCATCCATAATTTTGCCTGACGCAATTAATTGTTTTAACTCAGGAAGACTGTACCATTCTTGAGTTAGAAACTCATCTTCATCAAGAGGACGTTTGTGCTCAATTTTTGACAAAGTATCACAATAGAATAAATGAATTTTTTCATCACAGAATCCAACTGAAGTATAAAATTCACTTACCTTTTCCCAATATTCTGCCTTATAGCCGCCCTCTTCATTTAACTCTCTTTTCATTGCATCAAGGGGTGATGCATCTGTTTCGTCAATTAAACCTGCAGGAATTTCTAGAGTTAATTGTTTGATAGGCTCACGCCATTGCTTCACAAGAAGCATTTTTTTCTCATCATTAATTGCAATTGCTGCACTAGCATCGGGATGCTTAACTATTTCACGAGTTGCTGTCTTTCCATTTGGTAGACTAATAGTTTCAACGTTTAAGTCGATAAGCCTACCTTCGAATACAGGCTTGTTTGAGATTTCAGTTTCTCTTAGATTCACTTAATTTCTCCTTTTAGTCACGATCAACATAAACGTTGATACATTGTAGACCCTTTTTTCCTTGTGCTAATTGGTAACGTACTCTTTGACCTACATTTAATTTTTTATAACCTTCTTCTTTAATCGATTTATAAAAAACAAAATAAGATGAGTGCGTTAGATCATCCTCAATAAATCCGTACGCAGAATTCGAATCAAATTGTTTAACAGTACCCTTACGCATTATTTCTCTAAACCTTCTTTTTCTGCTTCAGGAAAGTTTTCGGCTACAATAGCTGCACAACGCGCACATAATTCTGGGAAGCGTGAGTCACTACCAACATCAGTTGTAGTACGACGACATCTTGGACAAACTTCACCAGCTGCATGTTCTACCACAACTGAAGCAGTTGATAATTTTTCTGCATTTTCAGGTGCTTGATCATCACTAACTGTTAAATCAGAAACGATTAAAATTTGTCTTACATTTGCATTTAATTTATCAAGAAGTTTTCTAGTTTCTTCAGTTGGGTAAAGAGTAACGTGTGCTTCAAATGATTTACCAATTACCTTAGCGCTACGTGCTTCTTCAAGAGCCTTTAAAACGTCAGAACGAACCTTCATAAAGTCATTCCAGTCTGCTAGAACTTCATCTTCATTAGCAAAATGCTCTACTTCTGGCATATTAGCAAGTTGAACGTAGTCTTCTGGTTCCTTTAAATAGCCCCAAACTTCTTCCATCGTATGTGGCAAGATTGGCGTCATCAACTTAGTTAACTTAACTAAAACGTCATAGATCACAGTTTGCATTGAGCGACGAGTTTCGCTATCTTCTGGATCGATGTAAAGAACATCCTTAGCAAAATCTAAGTAAAAGGCAGATAAGTCATTTGAAATAAAGCTAAATACTTTCTTATAAACACTATTAAAATCAAACTTATTGTATGCTTCAATAGCTTCTTCAATCAAGCGATTCAACTTGATCTCCATATACTGATCAACACCAGACATGTCTGGGTAAGCAATTGAATTTTGCTTAGGATCAAAGTCAGTAGTATTAGCAAGCATAAAACGCATAGTATTTCTAATCTTACGGTAGCTTTCAGCAGACTGACGTAAGATATCTTGAGAAACAGCGACGTCAGAAGTAGTATCTGCTCCGGCTACCCACAAACGAATAATTTCTGCACCCATTTGCTTGATTACATCATTAGGTGAAATTACGTTACCTAATGACTTAGACATCTTGTGTCCCTTATCATCTAACACAAATCCTTGTGATAAAACTTGCTTATAAGGAGCTTTGCCAGTTACAGCTACTGAAGTAATCAAACTTGAGTTAAACCAACCACGGTATTGATCACTACCTTCAAGGTATAAGTCTGCTGGGAATCCTAAACCATCTCGTTCTTTCATTACACCAGCCCAGGATGAACCAGAATCAAACCAAACATCTAAAATGTCAGTTTCTTTTCTGAATTTACCATTTGGTGAATGCTCTGACTTAAATCCTTCAGGAAGTAATTCTTTAGCAGTGTGAGTATACCAAGCGTTAGAGCCTTCCTTTTCAAAGATTTGAGCAACATGTTCAATTGTTTCTGGAGTAACAATTGGTGTGTCGTCTTCTGCGTAGAAAATTGGAAGTGGAACACCCCAGGCACGTTGACGAGAAATTACCCAGTCACCACGATCTTTAATCATATTGTAAAGACGAGTTTTACCCCAGGATGGAATGAAGTTAGCCTTTTCAATTTCGGCTAAAATTTGATCTCTGAACTTATCAACTGAAGCAAACCACTGCGTAGTTGCCCGATAGATAACAGGTTTCTTAGTACGCCAATCATGTGGGTATGAGTGAGTGAAGAAACTAAGCTTTAAGAGAGCACCAGCTTTTTCAAGCTTATCAGTCACCACTTTGTTAGCATCATCATAGAACATACCAACTAAGTCAGGATCTGGCACTTCTTTAGTAAATCTACCTTGTGCATCCATTGGACCAAAGACTGCCAAGCCATAACGACGACCAACATTGTAGTCATCCTCACCAAAACCAGTAGCATTGTGAACTAAACCAGTACCATCATCATCAGTAACATAAGTATCGTTCATAACTAGACCATATTGACCTAAACCAGTCTTACCATATAGAGGGTGTCTATATGTCATCCGGTCGAAGTCAGTACCTTTTAAGGTTTTGAGGACTTTATAGTCTTTCCAACCTAAATCCTCAGCGACTGCTGAAAGACGATCAGCACCGATTACATACTTTTTACCATTAACTTCAACAACTACATAATCAAATTTTGGATTTACAGTAATTCCGACGTTACTTGGAATGGTCCAAGGAGTAGTAGTCCAAATTACAAGTGAAGTATCTGAATCTAAAATTCCTTTTCCATCTTCAATTGGGAAAGCAACATAGATTCTTGGTGACTTAATGTCATGGTATTCAACTTCTGCTTCTGCCAAAGTTGATTCACTTGACCATGACCAATAAACAGGCTTCTTACCCTTGTAGATGTAACCTTTTTTGAACATTTCGCCAAATACTCTAATTTCTTCAGCTTCAAACTTAGGTTGTAAAGTAATGTATGGATGATCCCAATCAGCCATTACTCCCAAGCGCTTAAAGTCAGCCATTTGCTTCTTAACTTGTTCTACAGCAAATTGACGGCAAAGTTCTCTATACTTTGCACGATCCATGCTTTTACGATCAACGCCTTTTTTAGCTAACTGTTGCTCAACTGGAAGACCATGCGTATCCCAACCAGGAACATAAGGAGCATAATAACCATTCATATTCTTGAAACGAACGATAATATCCTTAGAGATCTTATTTAATGAGTGACCCATATGAATATTACCATTAGCAAATGGAGGGCCATCATGAAGGTCAAAGCGAGGTTTACCTTCATTGAGTTTTAATCTTTGTTCATATAATTTATTTTCTTCCCATTCTTTTTGCCATTGAGCTTCACGCACTGGAAGATTTCCGCGCATCTTAAATTTAGTTTTGCCCAAATTCAATGTATCTTTGACTCTCATAAAAAATCCTTTCTTATATAAAAAAAGCTTCATCCTAAATAGGACGAAGCTTCTCGTGGTACCACCTAACTTGAACAGAACAACAGAATACAGTTATTCCATTCCACTTATATCTGTGTATCGCACAGACAAACGTTTAAGCCAATTGGCAGCTGATTAACTTTCGACAAGTGTTAGTCTTTCACCATCACTAACTCGCTAAATCGTCTACTTGTTGGTACTGTCGACTTAAATTAGTTATTTTTTAAATCATCAGGGAAAATAATTACAGGACCATTACGCCGCTGAGTATTTTCTTCTGTAGCATGCATACTTTCCTTAACTGGACTATCTCCAGTCAAGACACCTGGTTTATCTTCCTTTTCTTGAACAGAGTTTACTTCATTTACCGCATTATTGTCAACCTCTGGATTAGCTGATGCAACATTTTCTTGTGGTGCTACTTCGTTATCCATTGGGCCATCAGGAATTGACTCATCTTCAACTGGTTGCGATCCATCTGCTGGGTACAAACGTGAACGACCATAATATTTATCTAAATAGTATTGCCAATCTGAATCACTTAATTCTTTAACTTGATCCTTTAACATTCCTTGAATGGCTTCTCTGAAGTCTTCAACTTTTCCCTTCAGTAAATCATAATCATGATTCAAAGTATCATATTGGCTCTGAAGTTCAGCTCTCTTTTTATCACCGTCATCTTGAGCCTTCTTAAGAATATCATCTGCGTCTTGATTAGCTTTTTTGATAATTTCTTGAGCTTCGATATTTGTCTTCTTTTTAATTTCTTCAGCATTTTCTTGTGCAGAAATTAAAGATTCATTGATCGAATCTTTTACTTTGTCATATTTATCAACACGTTTTTTTAATTCAACATTTTCATTTTTTAAATCAACAATTTGATCAAGTGCATCTCCATATGCATCAACAATTCGATCTAAAAAACTATCTACCTGCTTGGAATCATATCCACGAAGTTTAGTTGCAAACTCCTTATTATGGATATCCATTGGCGTTAATGTCATATTATCACCTTTTCTTTGCCTGCCATGCCTTTATTTCAAGTCGTTTCTTACCTTTCTTCGTAGTGGCAAGATTAATAATCTCATATCTACCATAATGGCGAATACTAAACATATCCTGTACAGAAACAATTATATTAGATTGAGCTACAAGATGCCAATTTAATTTCACTTCACCATCTGCAATAATTTTCTTAACCTGGCTTCTACTTAAATTGGTAACAGCGCTAACCACTGCATCTAAACGTAAAGAAATGGTAATTACACTCAATTCTTTACTATCATCTTCTTGCGCTAAAACTTTTGAAAGTGGAAGGTCATGTAATTTTACTTTTGTTCTGCCAACACGAGTAACTTGTTCAATGAAATAATCCTTCAATTCTGTTTTAACAAAAAACTGCCACTTTCCATTCTCATCATTGATAATATCCCCAAAAGTATCTAATTCAATGCCTAGATGGGTTAAAACTCCCAAAATTTGACTATGTGTAAGTTCAGACCATTTTTGCGGATAATCAATTTCCAAAAGCGTAACTTTAAACATCGACGGCTCATATGCTTGACCCCAATCACATAGAAGCAACCTCTTTTTTTCAGCATTTGAAAAGCCACCAAAACTATACAATTGTGCATAGCCACCAACAATTTCTCTAAAAATATATTGTTCCCTAGGATTTAAGAAATCAGTTAAAATCGGCTCATTTTTAAATAAAAATTGATTAAAAAGACCGACGAAATAATCTACCGTCGGTCTTTCACTTTCATCAAAATGTTGATAAAAACTACTAGCTTGTCTTTTTTCCATTTTATCTAATAAGAACGTACCTAATTATATTTGCTATCCAATAAAGAACATAATTATTTACAAAATAAATTACTAATAAAGCTACCACTGGAGCAAAAGAAATCCCAGCTATTGGAGGGATAAAACGTTCAAATATCTCCAAATAAGGCTCAACGATTTTTCCTAGTACTCGTCCAACTTTAGTTACAAGTAACCTTGGAATCCAAGTTAGTAAAGTATAAATTACAATCAGAAAGCTATAGATATTCAATAAATCGGAAATGATACGTAATATCCAGCCTACAATTGAAAATATCATTAATCCATTTTGTCTTTCTTTTCAACTAATTCAGCAATTTTGCCATCAGTTTCAAATTTAGGTGGAGTTGCCAAAAAGATCTTATCGCCTACGCGCTGAATTTCACCGTTTAGAGCATAAACAGTACCAGTAATAAAATCAACTATTCTACGTGCTTGTTCATCATCCATACGAGCAAAATTAATAATAACAGCCTTGTTATTTAGAAGATTTTGAGCTACTTCTTTTGCATCGGAATATACACGTGGTTCGTACAATACAATCTTGCTAGTAGCACCTACGCCTGAATTGATAGAAACAACGTTAGCTCTTCTCTCATTTTTTTGAGCTTGAGGAACTTCTTCCTCTTGTTGTTCTGCTTCAGTATATGGTGCTTCATTCATTTCATCATCTTCAGCAATGCCAAAAAATCTGCCTAATTTATCAAAAGCCATAATTTTTCCTCCAAATATTAATCCTGACGACGATGCTTGAAGAATGGAATATCATTGTCTGATTCATCATCTGCACTAGTTTCAATTTGAGAAATCTTTGAATCGTCTGAACTAAATGAATCGAACTCATCGTCATCTTTTTCTTCATTTTCTACAGGTTGTGGACGCTTATTCTCTTTTCTATCTTGCTTCCAAACGCTTGTGGGGTCAAGTAAAGTATCTTGAGATTCTTTCTTTTCTGCATTTACTTCATGAGTAACAGGAGTGGAAGTTTCTTTTGAAACTGTGTTTTCAACTTTAACTTCTGAAGCTTCCATCGGTGAAGGTGTTGTTTCAGTTTCTTCCTTTTTTACAGGTTCTGGATTTACCACTTCTTGACGGGTTGGACGTGAAGGGCGACGCATCGGTTGCTTTGAAGCCTCTTCTTCTGCTTTTGAGTCAATTCCAGTAGCAATTACTGTAACTACAACTTCATCACCCAAGTTTGCATTAATTGATGTACCAAAAATAATGTTTACTCCATCACCAGCAGCTTTTGAAACAATATCAGAAGCATCTTGGGCTTCAAACAAAGTTAAATCTGGTCCACCAGTAATGTTAAGCAATACTTGCTTAGCGCCATCAATTGAAACTTCCAATAGTGGAGAAGAAATAGCGAGCTTTGTAGCTTCAACAGTTCTATTTTCACCACTAGCACGCCCAATTCCCATTAAGGCTGCACCTTGATTTTCCATAACAGTCTTAACGTCAGCAAAGTCAAGGTTCACATAGTCAGTTGAAGTAATCAAATCAGAGATACCTTGAACACCTTGACGAAGAACATTATCAGCTTCTTTAAAGGCATCCATCATAGGCGTCTTCTTATCGACCATTTCTAATAAACGATTATTAGCAATGATAACTAAAGTATCGACATATTGCTTTAATTGAGCAATTCCTTCCGCCGCATTTTTTGAACGCTTTGGTCCTTCGAAAGTGAATGGACGAGTAACTACTCCAACAGTTAAAGCACCAGTTTCACGTGCAATCTTAGCAATTACTGGAGCAGCACCAGTACCAGTACCACCACCCATACCAGCGGTAATAAAGATCATATCAGCACCCTTAAGTGAGTCTTCAATTGTCTGTTGACTCTCTTCGGCAGCCTTTTGACCAACCTCTGGATGAGAGCCCGCACCTAAACCACGAGTAAGTTTAGGTCCAAGTTGAATCTTGTTTTCTGCTTTATTGCTATTAAGAGCTTGTACATCAGTATTTGCAGCAATAAAAGAAACACCTTGTACTCCCTCATCAATCATTCGGTTAACGGCATTACCACCGGCACCACCGACACCGATTACTTTAATGACTGCGTTTTTGTTGTCATCAGAATCGAAAGTAAAATCCATTTACTAAACCACCTTATTATTAATCAAAAAATTTCTTAAAGAATTCTTTGATTCCTTTTTTATTATTCTTATTATCATCATTCTCTTCAGACGCAGAGACCGTTGATGTAGCACTAGTCTTATTATAATCTTCTTTCTGCTCCATTTCACTAGGAGTTAGACGTCTTTTGAAAAATTTCATATTTTCTGGAGACGAAGATTGGTTAGAAACAGGCGTAGCAACCTGATTTCCATAAATAACACTGTTAACCAAATAGTCAATATCTGCCAGGCTATAAGCATAATTTACTACTCCATAGCCTGCTGCATACATTGGATTCCGTAATCCCATTTGATCAGGTTGGAAAATTCGAGCTTTAACACCAAAATCATCTTTTACAATGTCGTCAATGCCTTGGAGCGCACTACTTCCGCCCGTAATCACAACACCACCCGGCAAATTAAATGCGTCATGAGATTTTAGTCCTTTTCCAATTCGACTAAAGGTTTGATCAAGACGGGCATTAATTATTTCACTCAAATACTCCTCATCAATCATTTTAGGAGAGTTTTCACCTACCACATTGACAGGAAATTGATTGTCGCTAGAAGTTAGACTTGGATCAGCATAGCCAAATTGTAATTTGATCTTTTCAGCTTCTTTTTTGGATGTATTCAAAACAACCGAAATATCATTAGTGATATCAATTCCACCTTCTAAATCAATTGTCGCATATTTAATCTTGTTTTCGTGAATTACAGTGGCTGTCGTTGAACCTCCGCCTAAATCAAGAATAATTGTTCCAAATGTTCTCTCGCCTTCATCAAGAGCCACACTTGCAATTGCTAATGGTGTAGGGACAAAGAAATTGTTTTGATACCCAGCTCTTTCAATGGCTTTGCGAATATTGTGCAGGTCTGCACTAGGTGCAGTTAATAATATGCCATGAACTTCGAGAGAATGCGCGATCATTTTTCTTGGATCGTCCACATCAGTCTTTCCATCAATTAAAAATTTATTAGGTAAAAAGGCAATTGCTTCTCTACCATCTTTTAAAGCAGTATCGATCGCAGTTACTAAAACGCGTTTTACATCATTATCTGTAACTTCTCTGCCGTTTTCTTCTATATTAATTAATCCGACTGCATTCTCTAATTGTAGTAGACCTACCGGTATTCCAGTTACTACACGATAAATTTTAGAATTTGTCTTTTGCGCTACTTTCTTTAAAACAGCACTGATACTTTCAGCAGTTTGATCAATATCAACTATTTTTCCATGCCGCATTCCTTTAGTAGGTCCATTTGCGGCACCAATAATTTGCATTTCATTTGATGCAGTGTCTGCGACAACTGCTTTTACGCTTGTTGTTCCTATATCCAAGCCTACAAGTAAATCAGTTTTATCCAAGGTAATGCCCCCAAAACATAACTATACAATAAATTTTAACATATGACTTACATTCTCACTAATCTCAAGTTAGCCCTAATTTGACTTTTTCCGCTTGTGTTAACGGCCTACTATAAGCACCGATTTCAAAGTCAATTACTGATGGTTCTTTAAGCTGACTCTTGATTTTGTCATAGTACTGTATCTTGCTTTTAATTGTTGAAAGATTTCCAATAACTATATTATTATCTTTCATTACTAAAACGATCTGTGTCGGTCTGCGCGTTTCACCACTCAGCATCTTTACTTGATCGCGAATATGTTGTGGGAGACTGGCATAAACCTTAATATCTTCGCTCAGTGAAACTTTCTGATTATATCCAATGAACAAAGGCTTATTTTTATCAATCTTATTTTTATCAATTACTTGGCTACCCACTTTTCCTGTAGCTAAAATTTTTCGATAACCTGTACCTTCATGGATATAACCAATAACTGGTCGTTCTTTAATAGTTAGGATTAAATGATTAGTATTCTTTACACCCACCTGTACTTTTTCAATTTCAGGAAAAGCATCTGACAATTGCTTGTTATATTCTTTCCCTTTTAGTAAACAAAATACAATTTTATTTTCAGGAGAAATATTTACAGTTTTTACTACCTGCTTACTATTTAACTCGGGTGCACCTTTAACCTGAACACTTGCTACATTAGCTTTGGGAGATACATAATAACCCAAGGCTAAGATACAACATAATGAAAAAAGAATTATAAATCCCAAGCGTGTTAACAAAGCATGTCGCCGTTCAGCCTGCAATTTAGTTAGTGAGGCAGAGACCCGTTTTTTTTCATTATTATTAACTCTATTTTTATAATCAATCCATCCTGACAATTCTTTTTTAGGATCTTTTTTGGTTATTTTATCTTTCTTTTTGGCCACATACCTCACTTCCTTTCATTATTTGTTTTTGATTAAACCTTCCATTACTGAAATTACCTGATCAGATGCATCTGGTACACCTAATCTCCTAGATGCTTCACTCATCTGCTTAGCATAATTTGTATCCAGCAAAATATGATCAATTGACGATACAAAATTATTTGGATTTAAATCATCTTCTGCAATAACTAAAGCAGCTCCCGCTTTTTCCATGTCCATCGCATTCTTCATTTGATGATTATGAGTTACATTAGGACTAGGAATCAAAATTACTGGAACACCAAGTGCAGTAAATTCTGCCAAGCTAGTTGCACCTGATCTTGCTACAACACAAGTCATTTGTGGTAATAAACCTGGCATATTATCAATATATGGTACAATCTTCACATTTGAGCTAATTTCTTTGCCAGCTAATTTCTTTTTGACGTCTCCATAATATAGTTGACCAGTAGCCCAAATGACTTGATATGGTTTTGTTTCAAGCTCTGGAAGAGATTTTTCCACGATTTGATTAATTGCCAAAGCACCTCGAGAACCACCAAAAATTAGGACTGTTGGCATATTTGGATTTAAGCCCCACTTTTTAGCAAGATCAACATTGTCCTTGTTTAATCCAAGAACTTGTTGAGAACGTGGATTTCCAGTTTTAACAAGCTTTTTCTTTTCTGAAAACTGCTTTGCCGCATCATCAAATGTGTAACAAATTTTATCGACATAATGTGCTAAAAATTTATTAGCTAAGCCCACAACTGAATTGGATTCATGAATAATTGTTGGTATATGCATTTTAGCTGCTTCATAAACAATTGCACCTGAAACGTACCCACCAGTTCCGACTACTACGTCAGGTTTGAAGTCTTTAATAATTTGCTTAGCTTCTTTAGTAGCTTTAATGAAAAGCTCAATCGTCTCAAAGTTCTTTAGAGGATGTTTACGATCAAATCCTTTGATTTTTAATGTCCTGAAAGGAACGCCAGCTGCAGGAACGATCTTAGACTCTAATCCGCGATCAGTTCCAACAAATAAGATCTCATCATTTGTAACTAATTTACGTTCTTTCAAACGCTCGATTAACGCCATAATTGGATAAATGTGGCCACCAGTTCCGCCACCAGAAAAAATTACTCTCATTTTACTTAGTCTTTAATTCCTTAATAAATTTTACAAAAAAGTCTCCACGTTCTTCAAAAGTATTAAATTGATCCCAAGAAGCACATGCTGGTGAGAACAAAATAACATCTCCTGCTTCACTCAGTTCATATGCACGTGGAACAGCTTCTTGTAAAGTATTAACAATAACAATATCTTTAATACCAGCTTTACGAGCGGCATCAGCTAAAAGATATTTAGTTTCACCATAAAGTACAATTGATTTTACATACTTTTTAAATAGCGGAACAAGAGAATCAAACATAAAACCGCGATCTAGTCCACCAGCAATTAAAACTTCTGGCTCTTTAAAAGAAGGAATAGCTACTGTAGCTGCTTCAATATTGGTTGATTTTGAATCATTATAAATCTTGCGATCATTGTAAGTCATCACATATTGCAGACGGTGTGTAGCACCAGTAAAAGTACTTAATGCGTATTGAATATCGCTATCGTCTGCGCCCATTAATTTAGAAATAGCAATTGCTACTAAGCAATTTTGTTGGTTATGAATACCTGGGATCTTAATATCGCTGATCTTCATAATTTGATGATCATCTTTACTTTCAAGATATTCATCACCAATAAAATAATCTGCTGTCTTATCTGTTTCAGAAAATGTTTGAACCTTAGCTTTAGTTTTCTTTAATTCTCTGTCTAAAATATTCTTTTGATCAAAGTTAGCAATAAAATAATCATTTTGATCTTGTGATTGAGTAATTCTTAGTTTAGCTTCAACGTAATTATCAAAGGTCTTATGGTAATCTAAGTGAACATTATTATAGATATCTACAATTGCCGCTACCTTAGGCTTAATATCTGTTACGCCAAGCAATTGGAAGCTAGACATTTCTACTACAAGTAAATCTTTATCTGTAGCTTTTTCAACGACTTCTGAAATTGGCACACCAATATTACCAACTGCATAAGCATGACCACCATTTTTAGATAAATGATGATCCATAATTCTTTGCGTTAGCATGACAGTAGTTGTCTTACCATTTGAACCAGTAACACAAACATATGGAGCTTCACTTACATTAAGTGCAATCTCTGGTTCAGTAATAACTGGAATGTTTAGCTTTAGCGCCTTTTCAACCATTGGATTTTCATAAGGAATACCGGGGTTTTTAACAAGATAGTCAAATTTTTCCTTATCAAAAATCTCTACTGGATGATATCCTGAAATAATTCGAACACCTAATTTATCTAATTCAGCTGCGCGGTCATCATTAGATAAGTCTTTTTTATCATTTAATGTAAGTTTAGCGCCTAACTTTAAAAGAAGTTTAGCTACTGAAAAGCCACTCTTTCCTAAACCCAAAATTAAAATATTTTTATTTTCATATGTTTTTATTTTTTTCATTTTAAAATTAACCCCAGATAATTAAATAAATAATGCTTCCAATTAAACCAACAATCCAAAATACAATATCAACTTTCCATTCAGACCAACCAAGCATTTCAAAATGATGGTGGATTGGTGTCATCTTGAAAATTCTTTTTCCAGTAGTCTGGAAGGAAATGACTTGCAAAATAACACTTAAAGTTTCTAATACAAATACAATTCCGATTAAAAGTAATGACCATGGTCGATGAAGGAAAATTGATACAGTTGCTAATCCTCCACCAAGAGCTAAGGAACCTGCATCCCCCATGAAAATTTTAGCTGGTTTATGGTTAAAAATAAAGAAGCCAACCAAACCACCAATTACACTGAGCGTAAATGCAACAATTACCCAATTTTTTTCTTGGTAAGCAATCCAGGCATAAGTCGCATAAGCAATGATAGATAAACCAGTTGCTAAACCATCTAAGCCGTCAGATAGGTTAACTGCATTTGAAAATCCAACTAACCAAAAAAGTACGAATAAACTAAATAAGAAAGAATTTCTTACCATTCCTGCAAATGGAATATATAATTCAAAGGCAAAATGATCACTAAATGCTAGTGCAATAATTAAAGCAGCAATGATAATTTGACCTAACAATTTCTGCCAAGCTTTTAATCCTAAATTACGTTTGAAATATAACTTAATTCCATCATCTAAGAAACCAATAATTCCATAGCCTAAAAAAGCAATGATTAAAATCCAAGTAGTCTTATTTAAATTTTTCTGCCAAATTAATACCCATAAGGTAGAAATAACACTGGCAAGCATGAAGACAACTCCACCCATAGTTGGAGTACCGGATTTTTTCTCATGCCATTTTGGCCCTTCATCTCTAATCACTTGCCCTTCATGCTTCATTCGCATAAAGCCGATAAACAACGGTAAGAAGATGACCGTAAGAGCAAAACTGCTAATGAACGGTATCAAAGAAAACTGCATTTTGTATTACTCCTTTAACTTTTTCATTATTTCAAGTTTACTGATAACTTACTATTTTTATCAATCACTTTTCCAGATGGAATAGATTGTTTTGTAACTTTTCCTTTTCCATTAATTGTAATAGGAATATCAGTTGTTGTCATAAAGCTATTAACCTCAGATTCTGTCCAGCCGACCATGTTCGGGCAAGTAACCTGGCCACCGGTAAATAAGAAAATCTTATCATCAGTACCTTGTTTTACCCCTGCACTAACTGATTGACGACTAACTGTTTTACCAGTTCCAATAATTTCAATTGAAACACCAGCGTTGTTAGCCTCCTCTTTTGCCTTTTCAACACTTTTACCAGTTAAAGCTGGAACGGTTACTTTTTCATTAATCTTTGCCGTCGAATCAGAAAGAGAAATCAATCGATTCATAATCGGCTTGAAGATAGAAGAAAGAATTGTTTCTGCTGGCTTAGACATTTTTTGAGGTTGCTTCATTGTTAGATAAACACAATAGCGTGGATTATTAGCAGGCGTTACTCCAACTACAGAGAAAATATAATTATTATCACCTGTTAAATATCCTCCATGTGGTCCAGCAATTTGAGCCGTACCGGTTTTCACGGCGATACTCTTTCCTGGCATCTTATAAGCAGCCCCTGTACCATAAGAAGCATTCACGACATCCTGCATCCCCTTTAATACAGTTTTGGCTGTTTTAGCAGAATAAATTGGAGTTCCAACTTTTGTGCGATGGAATTTTTCTACTACTTTTCCTGAAGGAGAAACTATTTTCTCAACAAATTGTGGCTTCACCATTTGTCCATTATTTGCTAGAGCACTATATGCTTGCATCATTTGCATCGCATTAACGTTAACACCCTGACCAAACGCTGTAACTGCTTGGTTTAAGGGGGTAGAAAAGTTTAAAATTCCAGCTGTTTCACCAGGAAGGGTTACCCCCGTTTTTTTACCAATTCTGTATTTATTTAGATACTCTTTCCATGTCTTAGCTCCCATTTTTTGCTCAAGCTTTACAAAACCAACATTACTTGATCTTGGAAAGGCTTGGCTAAATGGAATACTGCCCCAACCACTATTATTCCAGTCATGAATTGTTGATCCTTGAACAGTAACTGCGCCAGACTTATATTGCTCATTAGGGTTGTAATTTCCACTCTCAATTGCACTCGAATAAGTTAAAACCTTAAAAACTGAACCTGGTTCATAGGAATCTTGAACTAGTATATTACGCCAAGAAGTATCTAAGCCTTGTTTGGTCTGAGGGTTAAAAGTAGGACGCTGAGAAGCAGCTAAAATTTTACCAGTTTGGATATCTTCTACAACTGCTGTTAAGGCCTTCGGCTTATATTTATCTTGTACTTGAGACATTAGAACTTCCAAATAACTTTGGAGTCTTGAATCCAGTGTTAAGTAAATATTATCGCCATCTTGGGTTGCGCGAGTTGCCTTTTGACCATTAGGCAATTGATAATTTTCCGCGTCGACAAATGCTTCGCGATAACCATCTTTACCAGCTAGCTGTTTATCAAAATAGGCTTCAATTCCCATAGTACCAACTAAATTACTTGTTCCTTGACTTTTTTGAGGTTGAGCTAAACCAATAATATGAGAAGCAAAATTGCCATTTGGATAAAGCCTAGATGGTGTTTCGATAAATTTAATTCCTGGTAGCTTCATTGCCTCAATCTTTTTCTTTTGAGACAAAGTTAAGCCAGTACCTGCGGAACCAAATTCTACCTGAAAAGCCTTATGCTTAGGAGTCAAATATGAATATATCTTTTCTTCACTTAACGGAAGCACCTCAGCCAATTTTTGTGCTGTCTTATGCTTATTAGTCACATACATCGGCTTATTATGATAATCAATCGAACTCTTGTCTAAAATTGCATATATGGTAAAAACATGAGCATCTTCGGCAAGAGTTAAACCATTTTTATCATAAATTGTTCCTCTCGTTGCTTTTAGAACTTCATTTCGACGGTAAATTTGATTTACTCGTTTATTTAAATTCTCACCAGCAACCTGATTCGAAATACCTATATATAAAAATCTACCTATAAATACAAGAAAAACCAAAGCCAAGACTAGCTGGAGGATTCTCCCCACCGTAAAGCGGTAGCCGTGGGCTTTGGATCTATTTCTATTTAAGTTATTAAACTTTTTCATTAACGGACATTCCTAATGTTACTCTCGACCAAGTGCAAGCCTTGATCACGGGCAATTTTATTAATTCTAGTAGTTGACGTTAATTCACCAATCTCCTGACGAAGATCAGTGTTATGACTTTTTTGAGAAATTATCGTCTGCTCAACATTTGCTAGCTGGTGCTGAGCACTAGTAGCAGAAATGCTGGCTGAAACCAATAAAATCATTAATCCTAATGTAATAAGTGAACCTAAAACGACTAAACTTTTTTCAAATGCTGTCCAAGGAACGCTTTTGGGATTAAGAACAATTGCTTTCTTTGGCTGCTCAGTCTGCTGTTGACTTTGTTGATAATTTAAATTTCTTGCTGAGCTATCAGCCATCTTCTTCTCCTTAAATATTAACTAAAAAAACTATAATTTCTCTGCAACCCTTAACTTGGCACTGTGTGAGCGGTTATTTTCTTCTAATTCATCACTACTTGCCATGATAGGTTTGCGACTAATTAATCGCAATGTTGGTTTACTGTCAGCCGGGATCATCGGCATTCCGCGTGGTATCTCGACTTCAGAATACTTTTTAAAGATCTTCTTGACGATCTTATCTTCATGAGACTGAAAAGTAATTACGCTAATTCGACCACCCGGTTTCAATAGCTTAATTGCTTCCTCAAGAGATTCTTGTAATACACCTAATTCATTGTTAACTGCAACTCGAATTGCTTGAAAGCTCTTCTTAGCAGGATGCCCTCCACTTCGTCTTGCATATGCTGGAATTGCATCCTTAATTACATCTACCAAATCAAATGTAGTTACAATCGGTTTTTCTCTTCTTCGATCTACTATCTTTCTAGCAATCTGACGAGAAAACTTTTCATCTCCGTACTTATACAAAATGTCACTTAGTTCTTTTTGTGACCAAGTATTTACAATTGTATAGGCATCTAACTCTTGGCTTTGATCCATCCTCATATCTAATCGAGCGTCAAATCGATAAGAGAAACCACGTTCAGGTTGATCAAACTGCGGAGACGAAACTCCAAGATCGTAATAAATACCATCTATCCCATCTGAAATTCCCAGCTCTACCAGATTTTCTTTCAAATGACAGAAGTTATCATGAACCAGTATTAGCTTTGGTTCAGCTCCTGGCTTCAATTCCTCAGCAAAACTTTCTTTTGCCATCGAAATTGCATATTCATCTTGATCAAATCCAATAACTGTTCCTCTATTCAACTTACTGAGTAGATATCGGGCATGACCGCCACCACCAAAAGTTGCGTCAACATAAAGACCATCATCTTTTGGATTTAAATTGTCTATTGTTTCGTGCAAAAGCACACTTTTATGCTTGAATTTCATAATTTTTATAACTCGATGTCATCCAAGTCTTCTGCGATATCGTCATAGTTCTCATTGGCCTCTTCCGAGAAATCATTCCAGCGTTCTGCTGACCAAATTTCAATTCGATTAGAAACACCAACGATCACACATTCCTTAATGAGTGCGGCATGCTCTTTCAGCGTCATGGTCAGATTAACACGTCCTTGCTTGTCGAACTCACTCTCCATCGCACCTGAGTAGAAAAGACGCGTAAATTTACGTGCACTTCTCTTAGTCAGTGGAAGTTTGGCTAACTTAGCCTCAATTTTTTGCCATTCTTCAATGGGATAGCCAAAAATACAGCCCTCCATTCCACGAGTAAATACCATCTTCTCGCCAATCTCGTCTCTAAATTTGGCCGGTATAATGAGCCGCCCTTTACTGTCGAGATTATGATGATACTCGCCCATGAACATGGTCTAGCCCCCTTTCCAATGAATAATTTACCACACTTCCCCACTTTCTACCACAAGTTTTGCACTTTTTATTTAGATATTCTGTTATTTTATGATAATTATAATTTTATCCAAAACAAAATGCCCTTATCACAAGGATAAGAGCACTTTAAACTTTAATAAAGAAAGTGGGGAAAAACGTTATAATAACAGCAAAATTATGAGTCCTACATACCAAACAATGGATGAAGCAGCCAGATAGTGCCACAACGTACCTAAAGTTTTAGCAACAGAGATATTTTTATTCTTGATAGCGGTATAAACAGAAACAATTACTACCAAAATAAAATACAATAAAAAGCCATAAGGTAAAAATGACGGTTGCTTAGTTTCTTGCGTTAAGAGCTGACAAGCTACTATGAAAAAAAATGGCAAAATATCATAACCACTAAATTGAGCTTTAGGAAAAAGCTTCATCAGAAAAGCTGCAACAACAATTCCACATAAAGGGACTAAAAAGATAAGCAAAAAATTCATGAAAGACCTCCAATAAGTTTATTTTAAACTATTTCAATTAAATATAAAATTATAATTAAAATCATGGTAAACTAGAATTATTAATTTAGGAGGCAGCTATGAGAAAACGTAAGAAAAAATCTGGATTTCAAAAATTAACTATTGTTATGGCCTGGTTCATGGCAGTGATTACCCTTCTTGGTGTAGTAGCTACTGCCTTAATCGGAACTGGTGTCTTTCAATTTTAATTATTTTATGCAAAAAAGGAGTCGCAAAATTGCGACTCCTTTTTGTTTAAAAATAATATTCTTTTTTCAAAAATGGATACTCTTCAGCAAGTTTTACCCAAAACCAATAAGTACACAAAACTAAGATAAAACACCATAGCAAATTAGGTAAAATACTATTTAAAAAACTTGCAAAAGATAATTGAATCATCCCTACCATATTTAATGTTAGATAAACATAAAAGCTCACACAGAGATAAACAACTAAACAAATTAATAAGCGAAACCAAAATACTTCTGGAAGAAAGCGAGCACTCTGTTGAATAAGAAAACAAATTAAAGGAAATGCTACAGTATAGATACCAATGACTCCTAAATAGTAAAGGTCCGCAATAAATCCTAAGCCCAAGCAAAGCCAGATATTGGCGTCATTTTTATCATCGCATAGGGCTATTAGCGTAATACCAACAACTGTCAGCCAGCAGCTGCCAGAGAAGCCCCGATGAAAGATAAAAGTCTGCAAATTATAGGCTAGGACTCCATCCAAAATTAGCGCCATAAATAAGGCAATGGCAACATACCATCGACGTAATTCTGCCATTACTCTTCAACCTTTCTCTTAATTACAGATACAACTGATGGATCATTAAGATTACCAGCTGGTTGAATTTCAACAACATCTGATAAACCAAAAGTATCTCGTGTTGTCTTTGTAACTGTTCCGATTAAAAGACCTTTCGGTGATAAACCACCCATTCCACTAGTATAAACTCGAGTGCCTTTCTTTAATTTCTGTCCATCAACCACTTGAGTAAAAGCTAATTGATTGTTACCTTCAACAGAAATCACACCATGCACCTTTTTACCATTGGCTGCATCTGCTTCTACAGCAAACTTATTTGTAGATTTATCAGTTGTAGTAATTAATTCAACTTTAGAAGTTGTACTATTTACTTCAACCACTCTTCCGATTACGCCTTTACCAGACATTACTGGCATATTTTTCTTGACTCCAGCTCTTGAACCTTGATCAATAACTAATAAATCTGACCAAGTATCCGCAGCACGAGAAATTACCGAACCATTGATGATAGTATAGTCGGTTAAAGTCTTCTTTAATTCTAGAGCTTGTTTTAATTGCGTATTTTCTGCTTCTAAAGAGCTGTTCCGTGCCTTAGTTTGAGCAAGGTTATCGATTTGTTTTTTTAAATGATCATTTTCAGCTTGAGTATTGAATAAATCTTCGACATTAGCCACTCCATTAGAAACCAAATTAATTGGCCAATTCACTACTCTTGTAACAATTGAAACTGTATCATTACCAATTTTTTGAACTAAGAATGGCGTTTCTCTCTTATTACGTAAGCGGACGGAAATAGATAACATACTTAAAACTAAAATAACTAGTACGAAAATTGTCAATAACTTTTTGTTTTTGAGAAATTTTTTCATCTACTACTATCTTCCTAATTTAAAAGTTAATAGAAAAAGACCGGCTTTTACGCCGGTCTCCAAATTAACGTCTCTTACGCATAACTTCAATATTTTTGAGAGATTCACCGGTACCAATTGCAACACAATCAAGTGGATCTTGAGCAATAAAGACTGGAACTTTAGTAGCGTCTGAAATAACCTCTGGTAAGTTCTTCAAAAGAGCTCCACCACCTGTTAACACAATACCATGGTCAATAACGTCCGCAGCGATTTCTGGAGATGTTTCTTCCAAAGTCTCTTTAATCGCTACAATAATATTTTGAACTACTTCTTGAATTGCCTTTGCAACATCTTCTGCATCAATATCAATTGATTTTGGCAATCCTGTTACAAGGTCACGACCACGAATGTTCATTGATTCAATTTCTTTTGCCTTTTCAACTGAAGCAGAAGCAATCTGAATCTTAATTGTTTCAGCAGTTCGTTCACCAATTAATAAATTGTAGTTTTGGTGAATGTAAGTTGCAATTGCACTATTGAACTTATCTCCTGCCATTCTAGTAGAACGGGAGGATACAATACCACCTAATGAAATAGTTGCAACATCAGTAGTTCCACCACCAATATCAACTACCATTGAGCCGGTTGGATCCATAACAGGAAGACCAGCACCAATAGCTGCTGCAAACGGTTCTTCAATCACGTATGCTTCACGTGCACCTGCAACTCTAGCCGCGTCAATAACTGCTCTCTTTTCAACTTCTGTTACACCTGAAGGCACACAGATCATAGCAGCAGGCTTTGAATTACCCACAGTCTTTTCCATGAAATATTTGAGCATTGCAGCAGTTGTATCGTAGTCAGCAATTACTCCATCTTTCATCGGACGAATAGCAACAATTGAGCCGGGAGTTCTACCAATCATTTCTTTGGCTTCTGAACCAACAGCAATAACTTCACCCGTTTGAGTATTTTTAGCAACAACAGAAGGCTCGCGCAAAACAATACCCTTACCTTCAATATAAACGAGTGTGTTGGCAGTTCCCAAATCAATCCCAATATTTTTAGATCCTAATCCAAACACGCAAAATCTCTCCTTAAATTTATCTCTTTAATTATTTTAGCCTAAATCGTATCTTTATTTAGTCTTAGATATTATAGCATAGAAAATCTAATGTAAAAATTTGCTTTAAGAAAATTTGCTCATACTTAAGGAAGACTTAAAGAAGTTCCATCTCTCGAAAGCTTAAATAAGTATTATCAGTCACAATAAAATGATCTAGAAAATCAATTCCCATACATTTACTTGCTTCTACTAATTTCTTAGTAAATCGTAAATCATGCTGAGATGGTTGTTCATCCCCACTTGGATGATTATGAGCCACAAAAAAGGCCGTACTGTTATAAATTACTGCCCAGCGAAAAATATCTCGTGGATGAGCAACTGCCCTATTTACTGTTCCTTGAAAAATTAACTTTTCAGCAATAATTTTATTCTTTGAATCAAGATAAATTCCATATAATTCTTCTTGCGGACGGCCACATAACTTGTCAGCTATATAACATCCTACCTGCGAACTAGAGTAGAGGCTCTCAATTTCTTTATTATTAACGCCCTTTACGCGCTCTAACATGAGCTGCAGTACAACTGCTATTTCATCTTCGCATTTTGGACTAGCCGCATACTGCCACAATTCCTTAAAGCTATTTATCCCTACTTCTTCTAGCTTTTTAAATAAACTATCAAAAGTAATAATATCTTTTTCTTTCAAAGATCTAGCCAACTTTTTTACTAGATCAACATCAGTTTGCAATAGTTCTTCTTTTTTCATAAATATCAATTACTCCTTTGATATTTATTACGAAAAAACTACTTGATTTTTTTAAGAAAAGTGTAAAAATCTTTGCAAATTAATGTTGCATTCCTTTTATCTAAAGTTGTTGGTTGCTTTAAATCTGGTACCATTACGCATTTTAAGCCTGCAGCACTTGCAGACGCAACACCTGTGCTAGAATCTTCAAATACTAACAAATTATCTTTTGGAAGTTGCATCTTTTTAGCTGCCAATAAATAGATATCTGGTGCAGGCTTAGCCTTAATTTTTCCTGCTTCAACATCTTTATAGCTTAGATAAAAATCAAAATAATCCTTTATCTTTAGAACTTCTAGATTATGAGCCACTACTTCATCATAATTACTTGATGCAATTGCCAGTTTGATCTTTTTTTCTTTAAACTTTACTAACGCATCTCTTACACCCGCTTGAAGCTTCAGTTTTCCTTGATCAGTCCACTCCCAAACTAGTTCATCAGTTCTTTTAATAAACTTATCACGATCTGCTTCTGTCTTAAAATGTTGATGATAAAATTCTTCCATTTCTTTAACCGATGAACCAACGAGCTTCAAGTAACTATCATCTGGAATATCTAAATTTGCTTCTTTAGCAGCAACAATATTTGCATCCCAATATAACTTTTCAGAATTAACTAATAACCCGTCCATATCAAAAATGATGCCTTCAATTGGTTCAGCAATATTTTCAACTTTCATTTTTTACCTCTTTTGCAGTAATTTAAAACTGCACCAACCAAATAAAAAGATCCCGTCACTAATAGAATATCATGTGGCTTCAATTTATTCTTCAAGTTAGTATAAGCTATTTTGAAATTTTCTTCATAATTATATTTTTTCTGCGCTTCTGCAGGAAAATCTTCTAATCTCGCAGCTCGAGGATAATCTATCCGAGTTAAAGTAACCTTTTCATCTTTGAATAAATTTGTGACTAGCCCTAAATCCTTGTCTTTCATCATTCCAAGAAGTATATATATCTGACCTTGGTTCTCTTTTCGAATCAAATGCAAAAGATTTGTCATCGCCTGCAAATTATGTGCCCCATCAACAATAATTTTAGGCACAGTCTGAACAATATCGTATCTACCAGGAATTTGTGTCTTATTAATGGCCCTTTCAATCTTTTGTTTATTTAATTGTAAATTCAAAAGCTGAACTGCTTGAACTGCCACTCCAATATCATATGCTTCTACTAAAGGACGCTTAAAAAACTGATATCTTTTTTCTGAATCTTGATATTCAATTGCAGTTTTAGACACCTTAATTTTAAAATCTCTTCCCAACAAAAATGACTTTGAATTTTCTGCTTGAGCTTTATTGAGTAAAATACTTAAAACATCTTGAGGAATATTACCTAGCACAACTGGTTTATTTGGTTTGATTATGCCACTTTTCTCCTTAGCAATATCGGCTAAAGTTGGTCCAATTATTTTTTCATGATCTAAGCCAATAGTTGTAATGATACTTACTTCTGGTGTAATCACATTAGTCTTATCATGCTCGCCCCCAATTCCAACCTCAATTACTGCATAATTACATTTTTCTTGAGCAAAGAACTGAAAAGCAAGAGCTACTTCATATTCAAATGTTACTAAAGAAAAATTAGGATCAACTTTTTTCAACTCTTCTATTGCTGCTTCAATTTTATTAGCAACTTCGACTAAATCTCTATTACTTATATTCTTACTATTTAATTGAATTCTTTCATTAAATTCATAAATATAAGGTGACACAAAAAGGCCAGTCTTTTGACCGGCCTTTTGTAATAGATTACTCAAATAATAGGATGTCGACCCTTTACCATTTGTCCCGGTAACATGAATTGTCTTAACGCTATCTTGAGGATTATTTAATTGGTTCAAAATTCTCTTGATATAGCTCAAATCATTTTTAGGGTGCAGCTTAGGCAAAGAATATATTCTGTTAATTACTTGGTCAACATTAGTAAATTTCACTTCTATTTACTTTCCTTTAATTCTTTCATACGTTCACGAACACCAGCAAGTTGACTTTCATAGTCAGCTTTCTTTTCCTTTTCTTTATTTACAACTGCTTCAGGAGCATGAGCTACAAAGCCTTGATTTGCGAGTTTCTTTTCAGCTCTTTGTACTTCCTCTTCAAGACGTTTTTCTTCTTTTTCCATCTTCTTAAGTTCATCGTCAACATTAACTAATTCAGTTAACGGTACAAAAATCTGAGCTCCTGGAATTACGGCAGTTTTTGCAAGTTTTGGTGCTTCAATATCTGCCGCAACTTGTAAATCTTTAGGGTGTAAAAAGTTTTCTACATATTCAGCGTTATCATCCAAAATATGTTTATTTGCTTCATCATCCAATTGAATCATGATGTCAATTTGTGAAGACATTGGAGCATTAACTTCCATACGAATATTACGTACAGCCTTGATAACTTCAATCAAGAATGCCATATCGCTGTCTGCTTGCTTGTTTTCAAACTCTGCATGAGTTTCTGGATATTTAGCAGTCATAATTGACTTGCCTTCATGAGGCATTGAAAGCCATAACTTTTCAGTAACAAATGGCATAATTGGGTGCATTAAACGTAAGATTTGATCAAGAATCCAAATCAAGTTTTCTTGCTTTCTAGCTTTTAATTCTTCGTCATCGCCATTTAAAGCAACTTTAGAAATTTCAATGTACCAGTCACAGAAATCATTCCAAATAAAGTTATAAAGTTCACGCCCAGCTTCTCCAAACTTGTATTCATCAAATAAACGGGTGACTTCTGATACAGTATGATTTAATCTATCAAAAATCCAACTATCTGCTAAATCAAACTTCGTAGTGTCTGGCATATGAGCAGGTTTTGCATCTTCTGGCAAGTTCATAATTACAAAACGGCTTGCATTCCAAATCTTATTGATAAAGTTCCAAGCAGCAGCTAACTTCTTTGGATCATAACGCGTATCTTGACCAGGAGCAGTACCGTTTAATAAGAACCAGCGTAGAGCATCGGCACCATACTTATCTACAACATCCATTGGATCGACACCATTACCGAGTGACTTACTCATCTTACGTCCTTGTTCGTCTCGCATTAAACCATGCAAAACAACATCTTTAAATGGACGCTTCTTAGTAAAGTGAAGACCTTGGAAGATCATTCTTGATACCCAGAAGAAAATAATGTCATATCCGGTAACTAAAGTATTAGTTGGGAAGTAGCGCTTAAAATCTGGATTATCAGTATCTGGCCAGCCCAATGTTGAAAATGGCCAAAGAGCGCTTGAGAACCAAGTATCTAAAACATCTGGATCTTGTTCCCAATTTTCAATATCCTTAGGTGCTTCTTCGCCAACATAAGTTTCACCAGTCTTCTTGTTGTACCAAGCTGGAATTCGGTGACCCCACCATAATTGACGAGAAATCACCCAGTCATGAACATCTTCCATCCAGTGATTCAAAGTGCCTTCAAATCGCTCTGGGACAAAGTTAACTTTACCATCAGTCTTTTGATTCTTAAGAACTTCTTCAGCAAGTGGCTTCATTTTTACGAACCATTGCTTTGAAAGTCTAGGTTCTACTTGAACGCCTGAACGCTCCGAGTGACCAACTGAGTGGACAATTGGTTCAACTTTAATTAAGTAACCTTCTTTCTTTAAGTCCTTTACTAAAGCTTCACGAGCTTCAAAACGATCCATACCAGCATACTTACCAGCCTCTTCGTTCATAGTTCCGTCATCATTCATTACATTAATTCTTTCAAGATTATGACGGTTACCTACTTGGAAGTCGTTAGGATCATGAGCTGGCGTAATCTTAACTAAACCAGTACCAAATTCTGGATCTACGTGTTGGTCTTCAATAATTGGAATATGACGACCAACAAGTGGTAGAACTAATTCTTTACCTACGATATCTTTATAACGTTCATCCCCTGGTGCAACAGCCACAGCCGTATCACCAAACATAGTTTCAGGACGAGTAGTTGCAATTTCAACAAAACCAGATCCATCTACAAATGGATATTTTATATGGTAAAATGCACCCTTGTCATCTTTGTGAATAACTTCAATATCACTAAGAGCAGTTTGTAATTCTGGATCCCAGTTAATAATATATTCACCGCGATAAATTAGTCCTTCGTTATATAATTGAACGAAAACTTTTCTAACGGCTTTTGAAAGTCCTTTATCTAAAGTAAATCGTTCTCTTGAGTAATCAAGAGATAATCCCATCTTAGCCCATTGACCTTTGATGATGTTTGCATATTCATCTTTCCAGTCCCAAACTTGCTTAACAAACGCTTCACGTCCCATTTGGTGACGGTCTTTACCTTGTTTACGCAACTTTGCTTCCACTTTAGCTTGAGTAGCAATACCAGCATGATCCATACCTGGAAGGTAAAGAGTATCATACCCTTCCATTCGCTTAAAACGAATTAATGTATCTTGAATTGCGGTATCCCAAGCGTGTCCTAAGTGTAATTTTCCAGTTACATTTGGTGGTGGAATAACAATTGAATAAGGGTGAGCCTTTTTATCGCCAGATGGCTTAAAAAGATCCTCATCAAGCCATTCTTGATATCTACCTTTTTCAACCTCATTAGGATTATATTTAGGTGCTAAATCTGTCATTAAAATTCCTCCAATAAAAAAGTCCTAGACAACTTATATTGTCTAGGACGAAATTTTCCGCGGTACCACCTACGTTAAGTATACAATTGTATACCTCTCTTATAAGCGATAACGGTGCTGAAGTGTCCGGATTAACCTACTAAAGTTCAATTAATCAGCTAATCAAGCTACTCGTAAAATTCTGAAGTCTCTCAGCATACTGACTTTTCTCTGTAATGCGAATTTACTCCTCTTGATTCCTGCTTTGTTTATGATTATAGCATGAAAGAAAACAAGAGAAAAGGCGAGAATTAACCTCTATTTTCTCTGATTACTTTTACCAACTGAATTAAAACTGTCGGAATAATTGCTAAAATCACGATTAGCCAAACTTCTTGTCCACTTAATGGTTGAACAGCAAATAAGCCATGCAGTGCTGGTACAAAGAGAATTAAGGCTAAAAGTGCAGTGCCCAATGCAAAGGCTGCTAAACTGTACCAATTGTTTTTAAATCCAATTTTAAAAATGCTATGTTGTGAGCGGCAATTAAAGCCATGAAGTAAACGGGCAAAGGTTAGGGTTGAGAATGCCATTGTACATGCAATTGCAGGACTATCTTTCAAACCAATTAAGAAGGCTGCAATGACACTCAATGAAATTAAGAAGCCTTGCGTACTTATTTGAGTAACAAATGGTTTGTCTAACAAGCTAGCTTTAGGATCACGTGGTTTACGTTTTAAAATATCCGGATTTCCTGGCTCCATTCCAATCGCTAAAGCTGGAAGAGAGTCAGTCACTAAGTTGATGAATAAAAGTTGTACTGCAACAAATGGTACTGGCAATCCGGCAATTGAGGCAAAAAGAACTGTAATAATTGCCGATAAGTTACCTGATAGTAAGTAGCCAATTGCATTTTTGATATTTTCATAAACAGTTCTACCATTAGCGACAGCCTTGATAATTGTAGCAAAGTTATCGTCAGTTAAGATCATACTTGCGGCATCTTTAGATACCTCAGTACCAGTAATTCCCATGGCAACTCCAACGTCAGCTTTTTTAAGAGCCGGTGCGTCATTAACACCATCACCAGTCATTGATACAATGTGGTTCTTTCTTTGCCAGGCATTAACAATTCTGATCTTATTTTCTGGAGAAACACGAGCATATACTGCAACTTTTTCGATTTGTTGATCTAATTCTTCATCGCTTAGGGCATCTAATTCTAAGCCAGTTAATGCCAAGTCTCCATCTGTAAAGATACCAATCTTTTTAGCAATTGCTACTGCAGTAACCTTATGATCACCCGTAATCATCACTGTTCTAATACCGGCCTCTTTTGCGCGAGCAACGGCTGCGACGCTTTCTTCTCGCGGTGGATCCATTTCTGAAACTAAACCAATGAAAGTCAAGTCTTTTTCAGTATCAGTAGATAATTCTTCATCGCTTTCCTTATAAGCAAAAGCCAATACTCTTAACCCATTCTCTGAAAAATGATTATTTTGAGCCAAAATATTTTTTCGGTCTTGCTCAGTTAGTGGCCGCACTTCATCCCCAAAACGAATATTAATGCAGCGCTTAAGCAAGACATCGATTGCTCCTTTAACAAAAATTGTTGGAATAGTATGAATTAGATGCTTAGTACTCATTAACTTACGGTCAGAGTCAAATGGTACTTCCTCTAAGCGATCCAAGTGATTTCTTAATTCACTTTCCGATAAACCTAACTTTCCATTCCCAAGATTAATGCCTGGAACTTTGCGATACATTTCAAGCAAAGCTGATTCTGTTGGGTCACCAATCTTCTTTCCATCTGACAAACTAGCATCATTATTCAAAACTACATCGTATAGTAAATAGCGGTGCAATTGATTACTTAGATTAAGTTCTTCTGGCTTAAGAACTTCGCCGCCAATATAAATATCTTCAACAGTCATTTTATTTTGAGTTAAAGTACCGGTTTTATCAGAACAGATTACTGAAACTGAACCTAGTGATTCAACTGCTGCTAAATTTTTGATAATAGCATGTTCCTTAGCCATTTTTTGAGTTCCCATAGCTTGAACAATTGTAACAATTGAACTCAAAGCTTCTGGAATAGCTGCAACAGCTAGTGCTACTGCAAATAATAACGCATCTAGTAAAGGCTGACCACGCCACATTTGAAGTCCTAAGATTAAGGCACAGAAAATTAAAATTGCAGTTGCCAAGCGCGATGAAAATTGATCAAGTGAAACTTGAAGAGGCGTTCTACGCTCCTTAGTTTCGTTCATCAAGGTGGCAATCTTACCAATTTCAGTATCCATTCCAGTTGCTGTAACCAAAATATTTGCGCGTCCATACGTTACAAGCGAACTAGAGTAAACCATGTTTACTCGATCACCCAAAGGAACTTCTTTATCAAATGTTGTATCTAACTTATCAATATTAGTTGATTCACCAGTTAGGGAACTTTCATTTACTTGTAATGAAAAGTTATCTAAAATCCTACCATCAGCAGTAACTAGATCTCCTGCCTCAAGTAAAAGAATATCGCCAGGAACAACATCTTTTGCGGCAATTTCTTTTTTTTTACCATCCCTTAAAACTTTTGCCACAGGTGCTGACAAAGATTTTAAAGCTTCTAATGATTTTTCAGCTTTAACATGTTGTACCGTTCCTAAAATTGCGTTCAAAATTAAAACGACAATAATAACTGCTGTACTTTCTAAATTGCCAGTAAATGCAGAAATCACAGCGGCAACAATCAAAATAATGACCATTAAGTCTTTAAATTGCTCTAGAAAGACTTCTAAAACACTTTTTTTCTTGCCTTCTACTAAAGCGTTTGGTCCTACTTGCGTTAATTTTTCTTGAGCAGCTTTATTAGTTAGCCCCTGCTCTTCATTAGCTCCTAATTCTTTGATAAGCTCTTCTTTGCTTTCACGATAGTATGCTTTCACTTAAACCCTCCATCTAATAGGAAAACCAGACTTTGGCATAAAAAAAGAGACCATTGTCTGAACAAAAAATGTTTAGTCAATAGTCTCACCATTTAAACTTACAGCGGAAAAATTAATTTCGTTTTGACGCCATAAATACACCTTATGCCGGTTACTCCCTATATATTGCTTATAATTTTATCATGTTTTGAATAAACTAGCAATTAAAACTTTATTGTTTTACCCATTGCGAACCACCCAAATTATAAGCAGTTTTCCCGTCAACTTTTTTCACTGCAAAATAATTCCACGTGCTTTCTTTTGGCAGCTTCTTTCCAGCATATTTTTTAAAAAAAGGATCTGTATAAACCATTGCTTCTTTTCGAAGTTTAATTTTTCCGGTCTGTGCTTTAGGTGCAAAGTGATCAGAATTCTTTAAATCATGATCACTAAGCCAAATATTAGGCTTAACATGATAAAAAAGTTGATTATTTTTAATTTTAACTTGATCAACATTAACTGAACTTCCATTTTTCAAGTACATCAGACCAGAAATTAATTTACTAGGAAAAGAAATAGCTTCATAATTTCTTTTAAAAATATCACTTTTATGCAGGAGCTTTGCTAATTCAACTGGGTAGTCAGTTAATAACCCTGACACATTTTCACCCGGCTGCAAATACTGCTTCATTTGCGTTTTTTTATTAACGCCCCAGAGTAAATATCTTTTATTATGCTCACTTAAGTAGTTAGCCACTTTTGTTGAATAAAAATTATTAGCATAATATTGCGTTGAAGGTGGTAAATTAACTTCACCAGCTAGTTGCGTCGTTGGAATTTGAGGATTAATTTTAGAGATTTTCATCAAAGCGCTTTTAGAAAATGACTCTAATAAAACGCGATTTTCTAAATGATATTGTCTGATTAAATTAAGTAATAGCTTAATGTCTTCTTCACTATCGTCTTTAGGTTCAATCATAAATTTCACATTTGAATTTTGATAACGTTTAAATACATCCTCAAGACTATGAAGAGATTCACCATTTTGGTTTTTATATGAAAGCAATTCTTGATACGAATGATTGGCAATAGTTTTATCAATACCAAAAACTCTACTTAAATTATCATCATGACTTACTACTAAAACATTGTCTGTTGTCTTTTGTAAATCAAGTTCTAAATAATCAACTTGTGCGCAAAGTGCTCGATCATAAGCAATCCAACTATGTTCAGCAAACTTCCCCTGTTCATTGTCTCCGCGATGTGCAATATTCAAAAATCCACAGGTAAAAGGGAAAACTAAAATAAAGAAAATTACAAAAATGATTTTTTTCATATTTAAATTTTCTTACTTAATTTCAGCTAGATCAATCTCTTTATATTCTCCACGCTTTAAATCAGCAGGTAAATGCAATTTACCCATTGAAACCCGATCTAGTTCCAAGACTTTCATGCCAACTGCTCCAAACATTCGCTTAATTTGATGATATTTTCCTTCTTGAATTTGAATCTCGATTTGCGACAGATTATTATCTTGATCCTGTTTTAAAATCTTTAATTTCGCCGGCTTCAACTTAGTTCCGTCACCTAAAATCAGCCCTTGAGCAAATTTCTTAGCAGTTTCTGGATCTGGAACACCAGCAATTTTTGCTCGATATACTTTTGCAACATGTTTATTTGGAGCAAGCAGTTCGTGTGCTAAAGCTCCATCATTTGTTAAAAGCAACAAGCCTGTAGTATCTTTATCTAATCTACCTACTGGGGCAATACCTTGATAACGATCTTTAGTTTTAAGCAATGAAATAACTGTCTGCTGACTTCTATCTTCAGTTGCTGAAATTACACCCTTAGGCTTATTTAATAAAAAATAATGATACTGTTGATATGCAATTTTATTTCCATCAACTGCTACCAAATCAGTTTCTTTAACTTGTTGTTTTGGGATAGTTACCAGTTCTCCATTAACTGTCACAACTTTCTTTTTAATAAGACTGTGAACTTCTTTACGCGAGCCAACATTCATGTTAGCTAAATACTTATCAATTCTCATTTCTATATCTTTCTCAAACAAAAAAAGCACTAGCAATTGCTAGCACTTTTTTACAATAAGTCTGCATCTTCTTGAGCCTTATCATCCAAGAATTTTTGATTTGGATAAATTGGTGTAATTTTCATTCCATCAATTGCGCGTTGAATCATTTTCTCGGCATCAAGTCTATTTTCTAACTTACGAGCCTCATCTAGCTTAGGCTTAGTCTTTGGACGAGGTGGCGCAAAAATAGTACAACAATCTTCAAATGGTTCAATAGAAAGATCAAAAGTACCAATTTGTTCAGCTAGCTTAATGATTTCAGTTTTATCCATTGTGGCTACAGGACGAAGGACAGGTGTCGAAGTAACATCATTAATCGCTACCATTGACTCTAAGGTTTGTGAAGCTACTTGACCAACTGACTCTCCATTAAAAATTGCTAAACCACCACGCTTTGCACGAATACGATCTGCTAGTTGAAGCATAAAGCGACGCTGAATGGTCATCAAATAACCTTCTGGCAATTTTTCTTTAATTTGTTCTTGAATTTCAGTAAAAGGTACTGCAATAAAATTAATCTTTCCGGAATAGTTAGCTAAAATTCCAGTAAGTTCCTTTGCTTTAGCTAGCGCTTTTTCTGTAGTATATGGTGGACTAAAGAAGTGAACCATATCAATTTCAACTCCACGCTTCATTGCGAGATAAGAAGCTACTGGTGAATCAATTCCACCTGAAAGCATCATCACTGCTCTTCCTGCCGTACCAACTGGCATCCCACCTGCACCATGAAGAAGTTGATTTGAAATATAGATAGCATCTTGGCGAACTTCAATTCTCAAGACTAAATCAGGCTTCTTCATTTTTACCTTTAAGTTATCCATATTATCAAATAAGTAATCACCAATCATAGTGTTTAATTGATTAGTGTCATATTCAAATTCATGGTCACTACGTCTAGTATTAACTTTAAAAGTCATTCCATCCTTAAAAGTCGCTTGCATTAATTCAAGTGAAGCTTTTTTGATAGCATCAAGATTCTTTTCAACTTTTATGGTTGGCGAATAAGTTTGAATACCAAAAACAAGCTTTAATCGCTGATCGATTTTATCAAATGGAGCTCCATTTAAAACAATGTGCATTCGATCATGTTTAGGATGTATTTCAATTTCTGGGAAATCTTGTAAAGCTCTAGTTACGTTACCAGCTAATCTTCCAATAAAATCTTTACGATTTTTTCCTTTAGTGGATAGCTCGCCATAGCGAACCATTACTTCTGTATATTGCATATTTTCACCTTATTTCAAATGATTAATTTCAGCGAAGTGCTTATATATTTTATCAAAAACTGAAATAAATTGCTCGGCTTCTTCAATAGTATTACTTGGGTCGAAACTTAATCTAATCGCACCAGTTGCTAGATCATCTTCAACCTTCATTGCATTTAAAGTTCCGCTCTCAACGCCACTTCTTGAAGAACAAGCACTAGTAGTCGAAACATAAATGTCCTTAGATTCAAGCGTATGAACCAAAGTTTCTCCTCGAATACCTTCTAAAGAGAAACACAAGATACTTGGAATAAATTTATCATTTATCGGAGAGAAAATATGAATTCCTGGCTTTCCATCAAGATAGGAAATAATTTTCTTTTTAACTGCTAACTCTTTTTCAGCATTCTTCTTTTCATCTGATAAGTATAGCCGCATTGCTTTGGCTGTTGCCGCAATTGCAGGTAAGTTTTCTGTACTAGAACGCAAGCCTTTTTCTTGACCACCACCATCAATTAACGGTTTGATCATCTTGCCTTCTTTTTTATAAAGAATACCAACTCCACGAGGTGCATGAAATTTATGAGCTGATAAACTCATTAAATCAACTCTATCTGTAAATACTTCATCCCAAATATCTTTTCCTAAAGCTTGGACATTATCAACGTGAAAAGTAACATTAGGATAATCTTCTAATACCTTACTAATTTCTTTAATTGGCTGAATTGTACCAATTTCATTATTCACGCCCATAATTGAGACTAAAATAGTTTCTTTATCCAAGGCAGCTTTCAAATCATCTGGATTAACTTGACCATTCTTATTAACTGGTAAAACAGTCACGCGAAAGCCTAAATCTTCAAGGGCACGGACTGAGTTCAAAACAGCAGCATGCTCAACACTTGAAGTAATAATATGATTACCAAATTCTTTCTTAGCTAAAGCTGTTCCTTTAATGGCCCAATTATCTGATTCACTTCCACTTGAAGTAAAAAAGATTTCATGTGGTTTTACATTTAACAAACTAGCAATTTGCTTTCTGGAAGCTTCTAAAAGTTGATGTGAACGATCCCCCATTTTGTGTAGACTTGAAGGATTTCCCCAAATATCCTTTGTTACCTTGTCATACGTTTCCAAAACTGCAGGATAGACAGCAGTTGTAGCACTATTATCAAAATAGATCAATTTTCTTTCTCCTCTAAAAAACGACCATTAAAATGGCCGTTTGATAATCATATAAAATACTAACTTAAAAAGTCTATTGCTTCAATCATTTACTCTTCTTCTTCTTCTGCTTCTTCCTGCTCGCTATAATACTCTTTTTCAATTCTTTGATAACTTCCAGGTTCAACCTTCTCTAAGGCAGTTGCAATTACGTCTAGTGCTTCCTTATATTCATATTTATTTTGATATAAGTCATAAGCTTCTTTACGAGCACGCTTAATTTCTGGATTTGAAATATACTTATTAGAATATTGCATAGTTAGCTCAACTAGATCAGCGGAATTTAGAATCTCATCGGCTTCTTTCTTTAAGCGCTCTATATCTTCTTGAATTTGAATCAATTCGCTAGATATTTTTTCCATATTTATTCTAACTTGATTCAATTCATTATCTGTATGCTTAACTTCATTTAAGACTAAAGTATACATTTGAATGAAGCTCTCAGGTTTTCCAGGTAATCTACGCCGTTCAACTTTTCGATAAACTAAAGAAATTTCTTGTTTGAAATGAATAATAGAATCGTTGGCAATTTTTTCTGCATCAAATAATCCGTCTACATCACCCGAAAGTCTCTTTTCAGTCTTTTCAATTTTCTTTAAATTATCAAGCATTGTTAACCACTTGTTTTCAATTTGTGAGTAAACACCATCACCGTCAGCAATTTCTTGACAATCAACATCAAAATCAGCATTCATCCGGCTAACCTGACTTTTTAATTGTCTAGCTTCGGCAAGTTCACCATGAGTTAATTCATAGCTCTGATCAACATGTTCTAATTTAGCTACGAGTTGATTAGATGCATTCCCCATATGGGAGAGAATTTGCACGATTTTATCTTGGTTATTGTCAACAAATGGGCGTGCTTTAAATTCCTTAGTAAGAATATCGTACAAACTATCGATTCTTGTACTTACTTCTTTATTACTCTTCTCAACCTTCGCAAGATCCAGTTTATTGAGGCTCTTTTTATTATCATCAACTAATTCCCTTAAGCTTTTAATCTCTTCTAAAACATCAATCTCTGTAATCTTATACTTATCTTTTACCATTTGACGATAAGTATTGCTGAGCTCATTGAGTTGATCTGGAAAAACATTCTTTAATTCTTGGTCAAAGTTCTCTACTTTAGGAAGATCAGTCTTCAATGATGTAAGTTTGGTATCAATCTTAGTCAATACTTTTTTAGCTTCTTCATGATCCCCTTCACCTGACAAATTCTTAGCAGTCTGAAAATCACTTTCTAAGGTCGCTAAATCTTCTTCAATTTGATCAATTGCATTTCCATAATTAAATGACTGTGACAAAATCTTCTTACGCAATTGTTGATAATCTTTTGATAATGCAGCATAGTGTTTTTGATTATCACGATTTGCTTCTAATAAATTAGTAAATATTTGTTTACTACGTTCAACATTATCTTGATTAGTTTGCAATAACTCGGTTGCTTCTTTAATTAATTGATGCGTTTTTATTAGATTAAACTTTGCATTAAGTCCAGCCGCTTGTTCAAGAAGGTGCTTTAATTCTCCAACGTCTTTAGTGTCAACTTTTTGATATACCTTTTGCCATCTTTTAAAAGTCTCTAAACTTTTACCGGCTAATTCCATCTTTTGTAGACGCTTGATGTCTTCTTCAACACTCAAATCTTTTAACTCATCAGTTAACGCATCTAGTTCTGCAATCTGGTGATTAAAATATTTATTAAGAATAACAACTGTAGCAATTGCAGCAATTATAGCAATTAATATTACAATAATAAGAATAGATAACCCTGATGACATAATACCCTCCATCTTCCATATTAATTATACCAGACTTCATCTCAATCCCAGCTAGAAAATCCTTACTTTTACTTGCTTTAAATTATATTTCTTACTATAATAGTCTTCGTGTAAAATATTTGCAGCAATAAGTGACAAGAACGTCAACATCTTGAGGCGTTTAGTGAACGAGTAACCCGCGCTGCACTGGGCGAAATATGCAACTTGAGATGCACGAATGTTGAACTTATTTCTCATATTTTACTCCAAAAAATTATTATTTTTTATGGAGGATTTTTTTATGTCAAGATATACTGGTCCAAGTTGGAAACGTTCAAGACGCTTAGGTATCTCACTTTCAGGTACTGGTAAGGAAATTAGCCGTCGTAACTACGCACCTGGTGATCATGGTCCTAACAACCGTGCTAAGGTTTCTGAATATGGTCAACAATTAAAGGAAAAGCAAAAGTTACGTTGGATGTTTGGTTTAAATGAACGTCAATTCCAAAACTTATTCATCCGTGCTGGCAAGATTCGTGAAGGTAAGCACGGTGTTAACTTTATGGCTTTACTTGAAAGACGTTTAGACAACATCGTTTACCGTTTAGGTTTAGCTTCAACTAGAGAACAAGCTAGACAACTTGTTAACCACGGTCACATCTTAGTAGATGGCAAGCGTGTTGACATTCCTTCATACGAAGTTAAAGTTGGTCAAGAAATCAGCTTAAGAGATAAGTCAAAGAACTTGCAACAAGTTAAGGACGCTTTAGATGCAGTTGTATCACGTCCACCATTTGTTTCATTTGACGACAGCAAGATGACTGGTACTTTAGTTCGTCTTCCAGAACGTGACGAAATGGAACCAGAAGTTGATGAAGCTCTTATCGTTGAATGGTACAACAAGAAGCTTTAATATTTACTGCTTCATTACAAAAAGTCTTTCCAATTGTGGGAAGACTTTTTTGTTTTCTCCTCTTCTACTTTGCTACACTAAGAATAAAGCTTTTAACCAGAAAAAGGAAAACAAAATTATGACTAAAGATTTAAATACACGACTAGAAAATGCTGCTAAGGGGATTACTCCTCAAACTCGTCCAGATGAGCGAAGAAGATATTTAGGCTCTTTACGAGAACGAGTTTTAGTACGAATGACTGTAGAAGAAACAAATAACCAAGCATTAGATACCCTATTTTTAAAACACATTAATGATTTCAAGGGTTATACCATTTTAATCAATGGGAAAATGCCTCAAAACAATTTTATTAACAAACTAATGGGTTTATGTTCACAGCAAGATATAAAATTCACCTTAATAAATGATGATACAGCAAAAGATGAGCCAAACGCTACTGGTGTTTTAGTAGTTTCAAAAACCGCTATTAATCATTACCGGATCGAGATTAATCAAGTTTATGCTCCAGAAGCTCCTCATGAACAACTTTCTGAGCCGAAAAAAGAAAGTTTCTGGAATAGATTATTTAGAAAAAAGGATTAAAAATGAAACCTCTTGCTTATCGTATGCGCCCTAAGAATCTAGATGAAGTTGTTGGACAAGAACATTTAGTAGGAAATAAAAAAATAATTAGAAGAATGGTTGAGGCTAAGCTATTATCTTCAATGATCCTTTATGGTCCACCAGGCATTGGAAAAACTAGTATTGCCAGTGCCATTGCTGGTTCTACCAAATATGCTTTTAGAAAGCTTAACGCAGCAACAGATACGAAAAAAGATCTTCAAATTGTTGCTGAAGAAGGAAAAATGAGTGGCACAGTTATCCTTCTTTTAGACGAAATTCATCGACTGGATAAGACCAAGCAAGATTTTCTTCTTCCACTTTTAGAATCAGGTAATATTATTTTAATTGGAGCAACAACAGAGAATCCATATATATCCATCTCCCCTGCTATTCGATCTAGATGTCAGATTTTTGAATTGCATCGACTTAAAAGTACCGATATCTCGAAGGCAATCGATCGTGCGCTGACCGATTCTGAAAATGGCTTAGGAAAGTACAATGTTGAACTAACAAAAGATGCTCGTAATCTATTAATAGATAAAGGAAATGGCGACTTAAGATGCACTCTTAATGCGTTAGAATTAGCAGTTTTATCAACTGATCAAGAGAAAAAATCTAAATCTCATAAAGATAAACTGATTATTGATAAAGCAGAAATGCAAGATTCCATTCAATTTAAGTCCCAAAATTACGATTCAAGTGGTGATGGCCATTATGATCTACTATCTGCATTTCAAAAATCAATTCGTGGCTCTGATACTGATGCTGCCCTCTATTATTTAGGTAATCTTTGTGAATCAGGTGATTTAGTAGCAATTTGTAGGCGTTTATTAGTAATTGCATATGAAGATATCGGCCTCGCCAATCCTCCAGCATGCAGCCGCGTCGTTAATGCAGTTCAAGCTGCACAAATGGTTGGTCTACCGGAAGCACGTATTATTTTATCGAATGCGGTTATTGAACTTTGCTTATCTCCTAAAAGTAATAGTGCAATTGTTGCAATTGATTCTGCAATAAGTGACATTCAAAATAAGCAAAATTATTCTATACCTGATAGTTTAAAAGATGCACATTATAAAGGAGCACAAAACTTAAATCATGGGGTTTCATATATTTATCCACATGATTACCAAGGAGATTGGGTTGCTCAACAATATCTACCTAATAATTTGAAAAATGTATCTTATTTTAAACCTAAGGGTAATTCAAAAATAGAAGACGCGCTAAAAAAACAGTATCTTCGTCTTAAAAAGATGCAACATGATGGCCTACAAAAGTAAATTCAATTTATTGACATTAACTGTATCTTTGCTAGAATATAGTTGATCTGAGTTGATCAACCTAATTACAAAGTTGACCGATCAAACTAAAGACGTTGGAATTTATGAATAACATCTGAATCGGAATACTAGTCTGATCTAGGATCCATATTCACTGCGACATAGATTCAAATATTGAACACTGCGGGTTCAACAAGCGTCATTACGTTGCAGTCAACTCAGATTCCATTGAAATTCAAGGAAGCGGCGCAAGCCGCTTTTTTTATTAAGTGAGGATTACATAAGTGGTATTAAAAGTCTTAATGCTAATTTTTATATTATTAGTATTTATTACAGCTTGGTATTTAATTAGAAGTAAAAATAAGGGACAATTTATCATTTTTACTTTTATTGGAAATAGAAAAATCAACACCTTATTTTCAGTAACAAGTTTGGTTTTGGTTTTAACTGGGATTGTCGGAATTATTATCTTGTTTACATTACCCAAAATATTTAATTTCATCACCTTGATCATTGCTGCAATGGCTATTTCAATTTTCTCTTTCACCTTTATGAATTTAAATGAATAGTTTTATTACTCTATTTAAATCAAATTTTGGTAAAATATTGGTGGAGAGGTGATCAACATGTTAAAACAATATCAACATATCCAAGTTGCCGTAGATGGTTCTAAAGAAGCTGACGTTGCATTTAGCAAAGCTGTTGAAGTAGCAAAAAGAAATGGTGCTACTCTTGAAATTCTTCACGTAGTAGATACTCGTGCCTTTCAAGATGTTTCCAGCTTTGATTCTGCAATGGTTGAACAAGTATCTGAAGAGGCAAAAACTAAAATCGAAGAATATTATAACCGTGCAAAGGATGCCGGTGTTAAAAATGTTCATTACTCAATCGAATTTGGTTCTCCAAAGAACATCATTGCTCATGAATTTCCTGAAGAACATAATATTGATTTAATTATTCTAGGTGCCACTGGTTTAAACGCTGTTGAAAGACTTTTAATTGGTAGTATTACAGAATACGTTACTCGGACTGCAGCTTGCGATGTTCTAGTAATCCGTCAACCGGCCGCACAAAATGAAGATATTAAGAAAAATCAAGAAAACTAACGGTACCAAAAAAAGACCTTGTCAATTTATGACAAGGTCTTTTTTTATTTAAAAATCTCCTGCAGTACTAAAGATATAATCTTTATGGTGCCATTTCATTGATAAAATGAGCCCAATGCCAATCATATTACCCAACAAGGCAGATCCCCCTTGAGAAACAAACGGAAGCGGGATACCAGTTAAAGGCAATAGATCAATTCCCATTCCAACATTTTCAAAAACGTGGAATAAGATCATCATAATAATTCCAGTAGAAATGTATGAATAAAATGCATTTCTTGTTTCAAAGGTAATTTTAACCATTTGAAAAATTAGATAGAAATAAATTAAGATCAAAGCACAGCATCCGACAAATCCTAATGATTCACCAATTACTGAGAAAACCATATCTGATGTTCTAACTGGAACATAGACACTTACCTTTCCAAAACCATGACCCCAAATTTGACCGGATCCAATTGCCTTCATACTCTGCCATAATTGATAGGCACCTGATGAAGTATCCTGAGAGGGATTAAGCCAAGAGTTAATTCTTTGAAATTGATAGGCTCTAAAATTAAACGCACTTCCTAAAAATGCCTGTCCCCCAGGTGTAGTAACCAAAAGAATAGCTGCTGCTCCAATAATAAACACTAATCCATAGACTGGTATAATTATTTTCCAACTTATTCCTGAAACTAAAATCACTCCACCAACAATTGCAAAAAACACAAGCATAGTACCAAAGTCATTCTGCAACTTTAGTAAAACCGCAACAGGAATTAACCAAGCAAATATTTTTCCAATTAAGACACAATCAGTTTTAAAAGTATGGGCGTATTGCTCATTATGTCGCTCTACTACTCTGGCTAGCATCAAAATAAAAGCCGGTTTCATTACTTCGGATGGCTGAAAAGTTAATGGTCCAAGTTTAAACCAACTCTTTGCACCAGTATCTTGAAACACCTGCTTGTTATATAAAAACAGCACAGCAATTAATAAAAAGATACCTATGCCATAAGCTATCGGTGCAATTTTAAAAAGCTGCTCTGCATCAAATTGCATCACAAAAATTACTAATCCAATTGAAACTAAATACCATACAGCTTGAATTAAAACGGCTTTTTTGGGGCTTCCCATCTTAGGATCATTTACTGTTGCTACCCAAATGCCATACAGACTGATGACTGCCAATAAAAAGACTGGAACTACAACACCCCATGCGATGCGATCATACCAATCTGCTTTATTTTCAACTTTTGTCATTGTATATCCCTACTTTGTTTATTTTTCATGCAAAGTAAAGTATGAAAGCAATTCATTAATGGCACTTTCTAAAGTCTTAGAGTAAAGGCTATGGTTAGTTTTAGAAGATACTACATGATAGCGTTCTTCTTCTTGCTCAATAATTCCAATAGAACGCTTACCTGGAATAATAACTTCCCATGTAGGCATAGGAGTGCCCTTTCTTTCATTAACTTCAATATCAATACTTTCCAATTTTCTAGACATATATATTCTCCTACTTTTTATTCGAATGAAACGCCTGCGCAATAATTTCATCTTCATATCGTTCTGGATGCGGATTACGGCGCAGGGTAAAATAATCCGGCACTGGATCTACTCCTCCCTTAATAAAAGGATTACAGCGTATTATTCGCGATATTCCCATTATTAAGCCTAAAATTGCCCCATGCTTTTTTAAAGCATCAATCATGTAAGTTGAACATGTAGGATAATATCTGCATGTTGGGGGCAAAACTGGAGAAATAAACTTTTTATAAACATTTACCAACCCAATTAACAATTTATTCATTTTAACTTAAAAACTCAAAAAAATGAACCCATGTACTAGGAAAGAAGATTGCAAAAGGATTACCGCTTGCAACGCCGCATCCAATAAATGCTCCTAAGAGCATTGTCACAAACAAATACAAAAGTATCTTTCCCACTTTTTTTAAATGTTTATTTACTAATGAAAAATCAAAACTTTCTCTATTCATAATTAGTGTCTCTGGTGATTTTCAATATTTTTAAGTAATACACCGGTACCTTTTGCTACAGCCTCCAGTGGGTCATCAGCTTTCAAAACAGGGACTTGAAGATAATAAGTAATTAATTTATCAATATTTTTAAGCAAAGCTCCACCACCAGTTAGCATGATGCCACGATCAATAATATCCGCTGATAATTCTGGTGGAGTTTGTTCCAAAACTTCTTTTGTTGCGGCAACGATTGACATTAATCCATCTTCAAGGGCTTTTTGCACTTCTAATTCATTGATTGCTACCTGTTTTGGTAAACCATCAACCATATCACGACCTCGTACAGTCATTGTCTTAGTTGGATCAGCTTCAAAAGCAGTTCCCAACTGAATCTTAATTTGCTCAGCAGTATGTTGACCAACCAAAAGATTCTTGCTTCTCTTAATATAACTTGCAATAGCCTGATTCATTTTATCTCCAGCCCAGCGAAGTGAGCGAGAAGTTACAATTTCTCCCATTGACAAAACAGCAATATCTGTCGTACCACCACCAATATCAATAACCATATTTCCTTGAGGTTTAAAAATATCTAGGCCAGCACCAACAGCTGCTACTTTTGGCTCAAAATCCAAATATACACGTCCACCGCCAGACTTTTCAGCTGCTTGAATAATTGCCTTTTGCTCAATTGAAGTAACCCCTGTAGGAGCACAAATCAAAATATTTGGTTTAGACATAAAACCTTTTACATTTAGTTTTTCAATAAAGTAGCTAAGCATTTCTTCTGTAATATCAAAATCAGCAATAACACCATTCTTCAACGGTCTAATGACTCTAATATTACCTGGCGTACGTCCTACCATCTTATATGCCTCAGTACCGACTGCGACAACTTTATCTTTATCTGTATCAACAGCAACCACGGAAGGCTCATTCAAAACAATTCCTTTGCCGGATACATTTATTAGAACATTTGCGGTTCCTAAATCAATTCCTATATCTCTTGCCACGCTAGTGCCTCCAGTATTTAATCATTAAAAATTGTAACATAAATACTGCTTTACTTTAAGAACAAGTATAAAGAACTGCCATTCTAAACAATTTCTTATGAAAATCCTTAAAAAAGCATCTTTAAAGCAAGTGATTGATCTACTAAGGCTAAAATAAATTGCCCTACTAAAAAACCTAATGCAATAGAAACAAAAAGTAAAAAGACTTGAATTTCAAAAGTATGACCTTTTTTGAATAATTGAGCAACTCTCAATCCTTTTACAGCTTTGAAAGAAAATGCAATAGTTACCAAATATGTAATTAGACTGACAACAGCGTGAACTCCAACTTGTTTTATCATATGATTTTCTCCATAAAAAAAGACGAACAAGATGTTCGTCTTTTTCCTCTATTATTTGCCGTAATTTTCACGTACATGCAATCTATTAACTGCACGACGCAAAGCAATCTCAGCTTCTAACATTTCTCTTTCGTTATGTTTCTCTTTAGCTTCTTGCATGTGTTGTTCTGCACGCTTCTTAGCTGATTGCGCACGTTCAACGTCAATGTTGCGCGCACGTTCTGCACTATCTGCTATAATAGTTGCTTCATTATTTGAAAATTCAATGTAGCCACCATTAACAGCAATATGATCAACGCGATCATTCATTTCATGCGTTCTTTTTACTCGAACTTCACCAATAGCTAAAGGAGTAACGATTGGAAGGTGATCATACATAATCGTACGTTCACCGTCAATTGCTCTCATTGCTACCATAGTCGCATTATGAGAATAGACAATTCCATCTGGTGTTACAACGCTAACTTTTAAAATCTTTTCTGGATCTGCCATAACGCATCACCTTACTTTGCTTCTAGCATTGCTTTTGCTTCAGGATTTTTAGGAGTAACTCCCATCTTTTCAGCCTTCTTGACAACGTCTTCAATAGGACCAACGTTACGGAAAGCATCTTCTGGAAGATCATCTAACTTACCATCAATGATCATCTTGAATCCTTTAATTGTCTCTTTAATTGGAACATAAGATCCTGGAAGACCAGTAAATTGTTCAGCAACAAAGAAGTTTTGTGAAAGGAAGAATTGAATCTTTCTTGCACGTTCAACAATTAATTTCTCATCGTCTGATAATTCATCCATACCCAAAACGGAAATAATATCTTGCAATTCTTGATAACGTTGCAAAATATGCTGAACTTGAACGGCAACTTGATAGTGTTCCTCACCAACAACTTCTGGATCCAATGCACTAGAAGTTGATTCAAGTGGGTCAACAGCTGGATATATACCTTGTTCAACCAAACGACGCTCTAGGTTAGTAGTAGCATCCAAGTGAGCAAATGTAGTTGCTGGAGCTGGGTCAGTATAGTCATCAGCTGGAACATAAACAGCTTGAATTGAAGTGATAGAACCCTTCTTAGTTGAAGTAATACGTTCTTGCAACTGACCCATTTCAGTTGCTAAAGTTGGCTGATAACCAACGGCACTTGGCATACGACCAAGAAGAGCTGAAACTTCAGAACCAGCCTGAGTGAAACGGAAGATATTATCAATAAACAATAATACGTCCAAACCTTCAACATCACGGAAATATTCCGCAATGGTCAAACCAGTTAATGCAACACGCATTCTGGCACCAGGTGGCTCGTTCATCTGACCAAAGACCATGGCAGTCTTTGATAGAACTCCAGATGCCTTCATTTCAAAGTAAAGGTCATTACCTTCACGTGTTCTTTCACCAACACCAGTAAATACGGAAATACCACCGTGTTCTTGGGCAATGTTATGAATTAACTCTTGAATAATGGTTGTCTTACCAACACCGGCACCACCGAATAGACCAACTTTACCACCACGAACATATGGTTCAAGTAAATCAATAACTTTAATACCAGTTTCAAGAATTTCTTCACTCGTACTTAATTCATCGTACTTAGGTGCTTCTTTATGAATACCTTCACGTTTTACATCTTTACCTAAAGCAGGACCACCATCAATTGGATCACCTAATACGTTAAAGACACGTCCTAAAGTATCTTTACCAACAGGAACAGAAATTGGAGCACCAGTGTCTTCAACTTCCATTCCACGTCTCAAACCGTCGGTAGATTCCATTGAGATAGTTCTTAAAACACCATCACCAAGTTCTAGTGTAACTTCAAGAACAAGAGTATCACCATTGTTATTTGTGACACGTAAGGCGTTATTAATATCAGGCAAATCTTTATCTAGTGGAAATTCCACATCAACGACAGGTCCAATAACTTGGACAATTTCGCCTTTACCCAAAACATCTACCTCCTTTTCTATTTTATTCTAAGGCATTTGCTCCACCGATAATTTCAGTAATTTCGGTAGTAATCTGTGCCTGTCTTGCTCGGTTCAATTTTGTCTTCAACCCAGATACAACATCATCAGCATTTTTAGATGCACTCTGCATTGCAGTCATAGAACTGGCATGTTCTGCAGTTTTAGCATCCAAAATAGCACCGAAAATCATTGATTTAGAAAACTGAGGTAAAACTGTTTTTAATACTGAATCAATATCTGGTTCAATAATGTAATCCTTTGGCATTGTATCTTTATGATTAATATCAATGTCAGATATTGGAAGCATACTTTCTACTCTAAAAGCAGAAGTCAATGTATTTACGTGGTGCGTATAACAAACGAAAAGTTCATCGTAAACGCCATTTAAATACAATTTAACAGCAGTTTGAATAATGTCTCTTACTTCATTGTAAGTTGGAACATCACTTACGCCACTATATTCATACACAACATTTAAATTTTGTTTCTTAAAGAATTGTGCTGCTACACTACCTACTGCCAAAATTTTAACGTCTTTATTCTGAGCGTCAGCATCTTTAAAAATACTCATCATATTCTTAATAACTTGACTGTTATAAGAACCAACTAACCCTCTATCACCACTAATTACTAAGTAACCAGTGGATTTAATTTTTTTACGAGGCTGAACTAAAGACGCAAGAGTACCTAAATCAAAGAAGTTACTATAATCTATGCTGGCAGAGCCACCAAATTCATTATATTCTTTAGTTTCCTTACCTAATTGCTTCACAATTTGTGAACTCATCAAGTGAGAAACTGTTGCTCTAACCTTATCGTTATAAATAGTATATTCTTGATCCAGCTTTTCAGTTCTATTCAGTTTAACACCAGAAACCATTCTCATAGCTTCAGTGATCTGACCTGTCTTCTGGATTGAAGCAATCTTTTTTTTCAGTTCAAGGAGAGATTCTGCCAATGAAAAAACCTCCTCTTCTATTTCTTACTGATTGAAAAACCTTCGTTGAAGTTCTTTAAAGCTTCGTTAAGCTTAGCTTCCTCAGGTAAATCTCCCGTTGTACGGATTACATCAAGTAAGTCATTATAGTTACTTGCAAAGTAATCATATAATTCAAGTTCATAACGTTGAATATCCGGTACAGGGATAGCATCCAAAAAGCCATGTGTTAAAGCATAAAGAATCAATACTTCATCTTCAACAGGAAGTGGCTTATGAAGTGGTTGCTTCAAAACTTCAACAGTACGACGTCCACGGTTTAACTTAGCTTGAGTAGCTTGGTCAAGATCACTACCAAATTGAGCGAAACTTTCAAGTTCTCTATATGAAGCTAGGTCAACACGCAACGTACCTGCTACTTTCTTCATAGCCTTGATCTGTGCACTACCACCAACACGAGAAACAGATTCACCAGCGTTAATGGCAGGACGAGTACCAGCGAAGAACAAGTCGGCTTCCAAGAAAATCTGTCCATCAGTAATGGAAATAACGTTAGTTGGAATATATGCCGAAATATCTCCAGCTTGAGTTTGAATAAATGGTAACGCAGTCATTGAACCGCCACCAAGCTTCTTATTCAACTTAGCACTACGTTCTAGCAAGCGAGAGTGCAAGTAGAATACGTCACCTGGATAAGCTTCACGACCAGGCGGACGACGAAGAAGTAAGGAAATTTCACGGTAAGCAACGGCTTGTTTACTCAAGTCATCAAATACGATTAATACATCCTTACCATTGTACATAAACTCTTCACCCATAGCAGTACCTGCATATGGAGCGATGTAAAGCATTGGTGCTGGCTCACTAGGTCCAGCTTCTACTACGATTGTGTAGTCCATAGCACCAAATCGTTTTAAGGTTTCAACAGAATTCTTAACTGTTGATTCCTTTTGACCAATGGCAACGTAAATACAAATGACATCTTGGCCTTTTTGATTAATGATAGTATCCAAAGCAAGAGCAGTTTTACCTGTCTTACGGTCACCAATGATCAATTCACGCTGTCCTCGACCAATTGGAACTAAAGCATCGATAGCTTTAATACCAGTTTGTAAAGGTTGGTTAACGGATTGTCTATCCATAACACCAGGAGCTTTACTTTCGATAGGTCTAGTTTTATCAGTCTTAATCTCACCTAAACCATCTACTGGTTGTCCTAATGGGTTCACAACACGACCAATTAATTGATCGCCAACAGGAACTTCCATAATTCGACCAGTACGCTTAACTTGGTCGCCTTCACGAATATCATCAAAGCGACCTAAGATGATGATACCAACATCATTAGCTTCTAGGTTTTGCGCAATACCGTATGAACCGTTAGAAAATTGTAACAATTCACTTGATAATACGTTATTTAGACCGTGAGCACGGGCGATACCGTCACCGACGTAGGTAACAGTACCAACTTCGTTGACGTTGAGCTTATCATCATATTTCTCAAGTTGTTGCTTGATCAAAGCGCTAATTTCTTCCGCTTTAATGCTCAATGGTTTCACCTCTTTTATCTATTTTCAATTAATTGCTCACGAATTTGTTGCAATCTAGTTCTTATCGAACCATCAATAATACGATCCCCGACTTTGAGGATTATACCTCCTAAGATACTGGAATCCACTTCATTTGTCAGAATCAATTTCTTAAAGCCATACTTCTTAGCATAAGCTTGACTAATACGATTTAATTCGTCCTCATCAAGATTAATAGCACTCACTGCTGTACCAGAAGCAATATTTTTATCTTCATCATAGAGCGCATCAAAGGCTTTAATGATTTCAGTCAAGGCATTGAATCTTCCATATTCTAAAAGAAATTCTAAAAAATTCTTTGTCTCAGAAGAAAATTCGCCACTAAAACTTGATAAAAATTCTTCTTTTTGATTCTTTCGAATAATTGGATCGCTTAACAAGCGTAGCATATCAGGATTCTCTTTAGCTACTTGAAGCAACACATTCATATCTTCGTGTACTTCATCAAGCTTTTTAGCATCCTGTGCATAAGCAAACAAAGCTTTACTGTATCTGGAAGCAATTTCTTCTCTACTTAAAGCCATTAGTCATTCAGCCCCTTGATAAATTGATCTACCAAGTCCTTCTGATCTGCAGCAGATAAACTCTTACTAATTACTTTTTCAGCAATTGCGACAGAAATATCTGCTACTTGATCACGAGCCTCGTTTAAAGCATCTGTTTTTGCTTGCGCAGCATCTTTAGATGCTCTTTCTCTAATTGCGGCAGCTTCTTGATCAGCTTGACTAATAATACTACTCTTAGTCTTTTCCGCATTTCTCTTTGCAGTAGAAAGAATTTGTGTTGCCTCTTGTTTAGAGTCTTTCAAGGCTGCTTCACGTTGATTAGCAAGAAGAGCTGCCTTTTTACGGTCACTTTCTGCTTGATCAAGATCGCTGATCACCTTTTGACGACGCTTCTCCATCATCTTTGTTACTGGACCCCAAGCAAAGTGCTTAACCAAAAGGAGCAGAGCTGCAAAGATTAAAAGATAGTAAAGCGTATCTCCTAACTCTAATTTTAAGGCTGCAAACATAAATTGCATGTCTCAACCCTTCTTTCTCGTAATTACGATCTTATCTCTAAAACGCAAATTACAGGAAGAGAATCAAGAAACCAATAACGATAGCCAAAATAGGAACGGCTTCGATCAAACCAACACCGATAAACATAGTTGATCTTAAGTTGTTAGCAGATTCTGGTTGTCTTGCGATACCTTCAATAGTTTTTGAAATAACTTTTCCGTTACCCCAGGAAGCAGCTAAAGCAGCTAAACCGGCGGCAATTGCGGCAGCTAAATATTTCATAGAAAAAACCTCCGTAAAATTATTCTTCAGTAACCTTCTTACCAATGTACACCATTGATAAAGTTACGAATACATATGCCTGGATAGAGCCAATAAAGACAGAGAAGCCTTGCCAGATTAAAGTTAGTGGAACCGAAGCGATGACGGTAAACCAACCCGCACTCTTTGCAAAACGTCCACCGATTAAAGTTAGTAAAACTTCACCGGCATAAATATTACCGTAAAGACGTAGTGATAACGTCAAGAAATTAGTGAATTCCTCAATAATATTGATTGGAAGTAAAAATCCAACTGGTTTTGCATAATTTGCAAAATAACCTTTAGCACCAAACTTCTGAACACCAAAGTTATAAGATAATAACAATGTCATCATTGCCATAGTCATTGTAATCAATGGGTTAGCAGTTGGTGATTTGACAAGGATATGGTCATTAATTGAAAACTCAAAGAACAAACCTAACTGGTTCATAAAGAAAATGAACATAAATAGGGTAAAGGCATAAAGAGATAGATGTTTTTGTGCATCTACATCAGCAACATTATCTTTAACAATCCCATTTGTAAAATCAATTAGATATTCTAATAAATTTTGCTTTTTATTAGGTTTTAAAGAAATATTGCGTCCTAAATACCAAACAAGAAAGAAAACCGCAATTGCGACTAACGTTCCCCCTAAGCAGTTAGTTACATTGAAATTCAAGCCGAATACATTAACGACTACAGATTTCTCATTCACTTCGTGACCTCCCTTCTTGTGCTGAATACCTCAAACACACTAAAAATGATAACACCCAAAAATTTCAATTTCAAAAGATTTTTGAGTAAAATTACTTAGTTCCGAACAATCTATCTCCTGCATCCCCTAGACCTGGGTAGATGTAACCGTTATCCATTAATTTTTCATCTTCTTCTGCTGCATAGATATCAACATCAGGATTTGCTTCTTGAACAGCCTTTACACCTTCAGGAGCTGCAACTAAAACAGCTAAGCGAATGTTTTTAGCACCACGCTTCTTTAATGCTCCAATAGCCATGTTTGCTGATCCACCGGTAGCAAGCATTGGATCAACAATAATACATTCACGTTCTTCAATATCTGGTGGCATCTTGAAGAAATATTCATGTGGCTTTAAAGTCTCTTCATCACGATACATGCCAATATGTCCGACTTTAGCAGATGGGATCATTTGAAGAACACCATCGACCATTCCAAGACCAGCACGCAGAATTGGCACAATAACCAATTTTTTACCTGCTAATTCTTTTTGAGTTGACTTTCCAATTGGAGTTTCAATCTCAACATTCTTCAATGGCAAATCACGTGTCATTTCATACACCATGAGTCCACCAATTTCACCAACAATTTGACGAAATTCGTTCGTACCTGTATCTTTCTTACGGATGATTGTCAACTTATGTTGGATCAACGGGTGATTCAAAACGGTAAACTTACCCATAATGGCCTCCTATTTTAAAAATAATACTTCGTTCATTATTTTAACAAATTATTAGATAAATGTTTCTTAAATCGTACGAAAAAAGGCATGTTTTTCTACATGCCTTTTATTTTAATGAAAATGATGTCCAGCAGCTGCTTTGTTTAAACGATTCATATAAGCAGGACTAATTGTTCCATGATCAAAACCTTGCACATAAATGCGCTTAATATTATTTTCACTATCAAAATACCTAAGAGCACCGAATAGGTTGTGTGCTGCCTTATCAATCGTTGTACCTAAGCTATATTTATTAGAGCTATTAATTTTATCAAGTACTTCATCTAAAGCGGCCACTCCAGTTTCCTTGTCCCATTTAATCTTTGAAAAATCTTCTTCTTTATCAACGATGAAGACTGGAGCACTAGGAGCATAATGACGATATTTCATACCTGGAGCCTTTGGTACACCCTTAGTTTGAGTCGTACCCTTATTCATCAATACTTCTTCTCCAAGCACTTTTGAAATTTCTTCAGGAGTAATTTCTCCAGGACGAAGAACAGTAGGCGTTTCTACTGATAAATCAACAATTGTTGACTCTAACCCAATTTCTGTTGGTCCATTATCAATAATTCCAGCAATCTTTCCCTTTAGGTCATGATAAACATGGCCAGCTGTGGTTGGGCTTGGCTTAGTTGAAGTATTAGCAGACGGACCTACAATTGGCTTACCTAGCTCGCTAATCAAGTCATGAGTCAGTTCATCATCTGGACAACGGAAAGCAGCAGTTGGGAGTCCCCCTGTTACAGCATCAGGTAAAGTACCTTCTTTAACGAAAAGAATAATTGTTAATGGACCAGGCCAAAAATGCTTAATTAATTTTTTTGCTCGCTCTGGTACTTCATTAACATAATTTTCCATCATTTTTTCATCAGAAACAGTGACAATCAATGGATTATCACTTGGACGTCCTTTAGCTGCATATACTCCTTTAACAGCTTTTTCATTAGTTGCTAAAGCACCAAGACCGTACACAGTTTCAGTTGGAAAGGCTACCAATTCACCTTTCTTCAAGAGTTCAACTGCTTCAGGAATTTGTTTTTTACTGAAAATCTTAGTTTCCATTATTTCTTCCACCTTCCATGAACCATTCTTGGCTTACCTGCTAAGTCATTTTTAAACTCAATTTCAAAATCTGGTAATTCCGCTTCAAATAAGTCCTTTAATTGATCTTTTTCGCTAAAGCCAAATTCCAGGAAAAATTGCCCATGAGAATACAAATGCGAACGAATTTGCTTAGCAAATTTCCGATAAAAATCCAAACCATCTTCTCCACCATATAATGCAGTATCTGGTTCATTTTTTATTACATTTGCATCCATCAAATCTTTTTCGCTAGTTTTGATATAAGGTGGGTTAGAAATAATGGTATCAAACTTTTCTAAACCTACTAAAACATTAGCTTTACGCGTTCTAACATCTAAATCATATTTTAAAAAGTTCTCTTCGCTTTCACGTAAAGCAGCATCAGTAATATCGCTAGCATATAGAATTAAATTTTCAATTTTTCGATCTTGAGCCTGCTTCACTAAAGCAACCATAATTGCTCCAGAGCCAGTACCTAAATCAAGAATTTTTTCACCAGATTTAATATTTTCAAGAGCCCACTTAACAAGTTCTTCAGTTTCAAATCTAGGTATTAAAACACCGCGATTAACCAAAATTTTATAACCGTAAAACCAAGCATATCCCAAAATATATTGTGGAGATATCCCTCTACATAATTTCTTCATATCTTTTAATGCTTGTTTTTCTTGAGCTAGACTTAATTCATCATCTATATGTAGTAGAAATTCTGAAGGCGTATAGCCTAATCTTTCGCCCAGTACATAGTCAATATCATCTGAACGAATTTCAGGACTATCTTTTAACACAGCTTCCTTGATCTGCTTTAAACTTTTAGGCATTTTCTTCAGCCATCTTTTCTAGTTGTTGGGTTTGGTAGTAAAGAACTAAGGCATTAATAATCTCATCTAGTTCGCCGTTCATTACTCGATCAAGCTTGTTCAAAGTTAAGCCAATTCGGTGATCAGTTACACGATTTTGAGGATAATTATATGTTCTAATTCTTTCTGAACGGTCCCCAGTACCGACTGCATCTTTTCTTTTAGCATCGTACTTATCACGATTTTGACTTTCGTAATAATCATAAACACGCGATTTTAAAATTTGCATTGCTTTTTCACGGTTTTGTTGTTGACTACGTTGATCTTGCATAGCAACCACAATTCCAGTTGGAAGGTGAGTCATACGAACAGCACTAGAAGTTTTGTTAATGTGCTGACCACCGGCACCAGATGAACGATAAACATCCACACGAATATCTTTAGGGTCTAAATCAATATCTACTTGTTCATATTCTGGCATAACTGCAACTGTCGCAGTTGAAGTGTGAACACGACCTTGAGATTCAGTTACAGGTACACGTTGAACACGGTGAGCACCATTTTCATACTTTAATTTTGAGTAAACTTTATCGCCGGTAATCATAACGGCAACACGCTTATAGCCCCCTACTTCAGTTGGCTCTGAGTCAATTAAAGATACTTTCCAGCCTTGAGTCTCAGCATATTTTTCATACATTCTGAGTAAATCACCAGCAAATAAGGATGCTTCATCCCCACCAGCAGCTCCTCTAATTTCCATAATGATATCTTTATCATCATTGGGATCCTTAGGAAGCATCAAAATTTTAATTTCATCTTCTAATTTAGCAACTTCTTTTTCTAATTCAGAATTTTCTTCCTTAGCCATTTCAACCAAATCATCATCAGACTCACTTGAAATGATTTCTTTATTATCATCAATTTCCTTTATATCAGACTTGTACTTTCGATACTTTTGTACTACTTCACGCATATCAGCTTCTTCTTTAGAAATCTCCATATAGCGCTTAGTATCATTAATAACTTCCGGATCGGCCATCATTTCTTGAAGTTCTTCATAATGGGCAACTAATCCTTCCAACTGAGCCATTACTTTATCCATTTTTATTATCCTTCCTTACTTTTATCTTTGTTTATCGGGATGAAAATAGTGAAAACGACACACGGGATAATAAGACTCATCTCCGCCAATTTGAACTTGTTCACCCTCATAAACAGGTTTTCCAGAATTAATTCGCAAATTCATTGTAGCCTTATGACCGCAGTAGTGACAAATGGTCTTCATTTCTTCTATTTTATCAGCAAAAATCAATAAGTTTTCACTACCTTCGAATAAATGATTCTGAAAATCATTCTTTAGGCCAAATGCCATCACAGGAATCTTTAATTCGTCAACAATCCTTGCACATTCTAAAACATGATGTTTCTTTAAAAACTGTGCCTCGTCAATTAAAACACAAGCCACAGTCCCATTACCAGACTCAACATCATTCTTATTCATTTCTGAAACGTAGTTAAACAAATTCAAATCTTCACTAATCGGCTCAGCCTTACGGTGAAGGCCAATTCTAGAAGCAACTGTCCCCACACCACTCCTATCATCTACACTACTCGTCATTAAGGCAATTTTTCGACCTTGTGCCTCATAATTATGGGCAACCTTTAGTATTTCAATTGACTTACCACTACTCATTGCACCATAGCGAAAAAACAATTGCGCCACTGCAAAATTCCTCCATTATTAAGTTTATGTACTTTCACTAGTATTATCCTAATTAGTATAAAGTAAATTTAAAAATCTTGCAGGTAAAAATAAAAAGGTCGTTTTCATTTTACTGATATGCTATAGTAAAATTTAGTTTTAAAGTGAGGGATAAGAATATGAATTTAAAATCAGGCATCGCTAAGGTAGCCGGTAAATCTTCTTACTGGTTTCTTCATAATGTATTAAAGGGCGGGACGAGTTTTCCTGGAAAATTTGCCATGAAAATTGATCCTGAAGTATTAAATTCATTAGCAAAAGGCTATGAAACAATCATTGTTACTGGAACTAACGGTAAAACAATGACAACTGCTTTAATTGTAGAAGCATTAAAGAAAAAATATGGTGATATTTTAACTAATCCATCTGGCTCGAATATGCAACAAGGAATTGTAACAGCATTTCTAGCTCATAAAAATAAGAAAGCCAAAAAGAAAATTGCTGTACTAGAAGTTGACGAAGCAAACGTCAAAATGGTAACTAAATTACTTCATCCTAGCGTATTCGTTTTAACAAATATTTTTCGTGATCAAATGGATCGTTATGGTGAAATTTATACTACTTACCAAAAAATTGTTGACGGAATTAAATTAGCCCCAAATGCTACAATTATTGCTAATGGGGACGCAAGTATTTTCTCCTCAGTTGAGCTTCCAAATAAAAAAGTATTTTATGGCTTTAAGCTACCAGATGATAAAGCTGAAAATGATTTTAAAGCTCCAGTAAATACTGATGGTGTATTATGTCCAAAATGTGACCATATCTTACATTATCATGAACGAGTTTATGCAAATTTAGGAGATTTCTTCTGCCCTAATTGCGGTTATCATAGACCTGAATTAACTTACAGCGTAGATCAAATTATTGATCAAACTCCAAATAGCTTAAAATTCAAAATGGGTGAAAAAGAATACAGTATTGGTATTGGGGGCACATATAATATCTACAATGCTTTAGCAGCTTATTCTGTTGCACGTGAATTTGGTTTAAGCGAGGAAGAAGTTGCACAAAGTTTTGCTGAAAATAAGCGAATTTTTGGTCGTCAAGAATTAATCAATTATGCAGGCAAAGAAATCGATTTAATTTTAGTCAAAAATCCTGTTGGTCTTGATGAAGTCCTTCATATGCTCAACACTGAGAAAGATAGCTACTCTCTAGTTACTCTTTTAAATGCAAATCATGCAGATGGAATTGATACTTCTTGGATTTGGGACGCAGACTATGAAGGCCTCAACAAAGATAAAATTAAAAAAGTATTAGTTGGTGGAAGACGTTGGCATGACATGGGCTTTAGATTAGAAGTTTCTGGATTTGATCCAGGCCTAATGACTACAGTTACTAATAATGATGCTTTATTAGACGAAATTTCAAAATTACCAACTAAAAAAGTATATATCCTTGCTACCTACACTGCTATGCTTTCACTTCGTAAAACTATGGGTGAAAAGAAGATTATTAAAGCAGGTATGTAACATAAAAGACCACTGTCGCTTATGACAGTGGCCTTTTTTAGCCTTTATAAATATTTTCTTTTAGAAAAGTATCAACTATTTTTTCTCTCATCGCTAGAAAGACATGATTATGTCCACTAGGATGAATTCGATTAGTTAAAACAACCATCGCAGTTTGATTAAGGCGATCAATTAAGATAAAAGTACCAGTAAAACCTGTGTGATAAATAAGTGGATGCTGATCAACTGGATCAAAGCGTAAATCCCATCCCCAAGAACGAGGATGTACGTTTTTAGGTGTTTCAATTTGAAATAAGTTAGCTAATGTATCCTGCTTTAAAGGTAGAATATCATGACGTAGTCCTAAATAAGCCTGCGTCATTTTTATTAGATCTTCTAAGTTTGAAAATAAGCCAGCTGACCCACAATCCTTACCCAGTACACGTGCTTTAGGATCATGTACAATTCCTTGCAGTAACTCACCTTGTTCAGTATAAGCAGTAGGCACACAATCAGATGCTTTTGGATGAAACGTTGTTTCCTTCAACTTAGCTGGTAAAATAATCTCCTGCATAATTACATCTTGGACAGGTAAACCATATATTTTTTCAAGTACCAATCCCAATAAAATAAAATTGGTATCTGCATACCGCATTTTTGTTTCAAATTCATCAGTAACTGGTAAGCCGATAATTGCTTTTAGTAAATCAGGAGCTGCTAGTTCATCTCGATTAGGAATCCAACCACGAATTCCACTAGTATGCGTCAATAAATGACTAAGGCGAATACGATCATCTTTAAATTCAGGAATAAACTCTTGAAGTGGCTCAGTAAAATTAAGTTTACCCTCTTCTTTTAATTTTAAAAAAACATTAGTAGTCCCTAACACCTTAGTTAAACTTGCTAAATCATAAAGTGCAAATGGACTAAGTTGTTCAATCTCAGGCATCAAACTAGCAAAACCTACTGTTGATGTAAACACCTGTTTTTTCTTAATAAATGCGTAGTTTACCCCTGGTACAATGCGTTCACTAACCATACTTTCAATTAAATGCTGAGTTTTAAAAAATTCTATCATCCTACCACCTGGATTATAAAATAAAACCGCCAGATCAACGATCTGACGGTAACATATTGAGATATTCGGGCTCGAACCGAAACATCCAGGAACCAGAATCCTGTGCCTTACCAATTTGGCTATATCTCAGTATTATCACCCGTACGAGAATTGAACTCGTAACTCCACCTTGAGAGGGTGGCGTCTTAACCATTTGACCAACGGGCAAATTCAACATATGTAAATATAATTGAATATCGTAATTCTGTCAAGTTTCGTAATCATTTTTCTTAAAAAGTGTTTTAAATGAAAAAAGCTGCATCACGTCTTACTCACCATGATGCAGCTTTTCAATTATATCACTTATTATTCTACTTTATGACATAGTTTTACTACTTTTCTCAATCTCTTTAATTCGATTAATGTCCATTTTCAGTAGATTTTGTTTTAGTTCTAGCCACTGTTTACTTAAATTTCTACTTTTTTTCCTTGCTTCTGTTTCTGAATAAGTAACTAATTTCTCTAAGTTAGAAAAGTTCTGAATTAACTGATGCGCTTGATTTTGAGCCAATTTAAAATCAATTTTTACATCTTTTGCATCTTCACTAACTTGCAAAATTGCACGAACCTGTGGTTGACAAAAATCTTGTAAAACACTGGCAATTTCTTGCAATTTTTCAACACCACTTCTATCAAAATGCAATAAATCCTTCTGTTCATCCTTTTCCACTAGATCAATTGCAGCTTCATTTCTAAAATAAAGCTCCTGAGCAAAATCGTGAATATCTTTTTCTATCGCTAAGAAATTCTTGTTCATTCTTAATTACACTTTCTTTTGCTTATTTTCTTTACTCAGCTTAAACATAATCCAATCACACAGCAAAATCAAAATTCCAAGGCTAAAAGTGAAATAAAATGCCGCCATACTTCCCTGAGCAGTTAAACTAGCGTAATTTGCAGAATGCTTATTCTGAAAAATAGCTATAATTGCTGCTAAAATTGCTGTACCCATTGAACCAGCCAATTGTTGCGCTGTTTGACAAACAGCAGTGGCATCTGATTTAAGGTCATTATCTACTATTTTTAAACTTTGAGCCATTGTATTACTGAATGACATTCGATGTCCTAACATCAAAATTCCATAAAAGCAGATAATCATCCAGGTATTTAAGTTTAATCCCCAATTAGCCAATAAGAAGCTCCCTAATGCCATTAAAAATGCTCCACTATATAATGGCACTGTAGCACCTAAGCGATCATATAAGCGGCCAAAATATGGGTTTAAAAGTCCAGCAATAATACTTCCTGGGAGCAAAACCAAACCACCAGTTAACGACGTTTGCTTGTTAACTATTTGAATATAATTGGGTAATACAAAACTTACACCAATATTGATAAATTGAAGTAAAAAGTATGCAAATGCCCCAAAAACAAAAGCTTTATCCTCAAAAACCTGCAAGTCAAGTAGTTTTCGAGTAGATTTTTTGGAAATTATCACAAATGAAATGAATAAAAGGACCGTTAAGATTAATAGTCCCCAAAGACGCCAATTTTGTAATCCTTTACTTAATTGATTTACGCCAATAACTAAGCTTACCAAGCTCAAACTTAAAAATATGTAAGCCAGCCAGTTAAATGACTTTTTTGAATGGGGTGATAACTTCCAATTACAATAATACCGGCAATAAAGACAAATAGAGCAAAGATTGCAGCAATAATGAAAATCCAACGCCAATTAAGATAATACGAAACACTGCCTCCAAATGCAGGACCTAAAGTCGGGGCCATCGCAATTACTAAACCAGCAATTCCCATGTAAAATCCCCAGCGTTGTCTAGGCATTACTTCTACGATCAAATTAAACATCATCGGAGTACACAAACCTACTCCCAATGCCGAAATTAATCTTCCCAAAAGCAAAATATAAAAACTTGATGCAAAAGCAGAGATCATACTTCCAGCTATAAAGGCAACTGCAGCTGAAATGAACAATTGTCTTGCTGTAAATCGTTCATTTTGATAAGAAGAGCTAATCATAATAATCGCAATCATCAGCAAATAGCCAGTTGTAATCCATTGAATAGTGTCCAATGAAACTTGGAATTGCTTCATCATAGCAGGAAAAGTTACATTTAAACTAGTTTCAGTTAAAATTCCAACAAAAGACATGAATGCTGTTGCCAAAACTGCAAGTGTATTTTTAGTTTGTACTTTCATTTTTTCTCCAATAAAAAAGAGTGGAGGCTCTCGACCTCTACCCTTTCTTTAACTATTAATTATAGTTAATTATAGTTATATTAATCCGCATACTATCAAAATATACTAAGTAGATTTATTTTAAACGTTTAGTCAAATCATCATGTAAGTCTTCATAACCAGGCTTGTTCAAAAGACCAAACATGTTTCTCTTGTAACTTTCAACACCTGGTTGGTTAAATGGGTTAATACCGTTCAAGTAACCTGAAATACCTACAGCTAATTCGAACCAGTAAATTAAGTAACCTAAAGTGTGAGCTGATTGATTTTCAATATCAACAGTCATAACTGGTACTCCACCATCAGTATGAGCTAAAACTACACCTTCATATGCACGATCGTTTACGTAGTTCATCGTCTTACCTGATAAGAAGTTTAATTGATCTAAGTTTTCTTTATCGTCTGGAATAGTAACATCATGTTCTGGACTTTCAACACGAATAACAGTTTCCATTAAATTACGACGACCTTCTTGGATGTATTGACCAAGTGAGTGAAGATCAGTGGTGAAGTTAGCACTAGATGGGTAAATACCCTTTTGATCTTTACCTTCAGATTCACCCATTAATTGCTTCCACCATTCACCAAACATTCTTAATGATGGTTCATAGTTTTCAAGTAATTCAGTAGTATAGCCCTTACGATAAAGAATGTTACGAAGAGCAGCATATTGATATGGATTATCCTTTGATACATCTGGATCAGTGTATGCAGCACGTGCATCTGCAGCACCCTTCATCATTGCATCAATATCTCCACCAGCTACAGCAATTGGGAGCAAACCAACAGCTGATAATACTGAGAAACGACCACCAATATCATCTGGAACTACGAATTCTTCGTAACCTTCTGCATCAGCTTCAGTCTTTAATGCACCCTTAGCGCGGTCAGTAGTTGCATAAATTCTCTTAGCAGCTTCTTCTTTACCATACTTCTTGATTAACTTATCCTTCAAGACACGGAAAGCAATTGAAGGTTCAGTAGTAGTACCAGACTTAGAAATAATATTAATTGAAAAGTCCTTATCTCCTAACCATTCAAGTAAGTCATAGAGGTATGAACCTGAAAGAGAGTTACCACAAAATACAACAGTTGGGTACTTTTCTTTTTCTCTACCATAAAAAGAACTGTTTAAAAATTCAATTGAAGCTTGGGCACCAAGGTAAGAACCACCGATACCAATACCAACTAAAACTTCAGAATCATTTTGAATCTTCTTAGCTGCTTTTTTAATACGGTCAAATTCGTCTTTATCGTAATTAATTGGTAAATCAATCCAACCACGGAAGTCACTACCTGCGCCAGTACCTTCGCGTAATTCTTGATCTGCAGCAGTTACCATTGCTTGCATTTCCTTTAATTCATTTTCATGAACAAACGGAGTTAATTTACTTGCATCAAAGTGAACAACTTTACTCATTATTTAAACTTCCTTTTTTGTAACTTTTTCACGTACAAACCTTATTTTAGCAGTTACTTCTTCATAAAACTAGAGTTTTTGTTATAAGAATCGATAAATAATTCGATATATTATAAAACCAATTATCGTACCGCAAACATTGAAAAAGACATCGTCTATATCACTTACACCAGTTTCAAGAATAAATTGTAATCCCTCAATACAAACTGAAAGACAGCCACCGAAAAAAATCGTTAAAAGCATGCTTTTTTTCTGGATAATTTTTGGAAATAATAAACCGAATGGAATGAACCATAGAATATTTCCAAGTGAATTATAGAAGAAATCCAGCATACTCTGTCCCTGAGTTAACTTAAGCGTTTCTTTCATAAATACTAGATTAATATCACCTAAATTGCGATGGAAATTAAAAGTTAACTGCCATGGAAAATATGTGTCTCTAAATACCGTAAGCATCAATAATAAAATGACATAAAAACTAAAAAGCCAAACGCATGCTTCTGATTTCAAAGTCCTTCGATGTCTTATAAATAAGAGCCAACATAAACGAATAATTGCAAAGATAATAAAATAAAAAATTGTCTTATCTAAGCTATACAAAATTAACTTAATTAGGGCAAAATGATTAATATGTGCTGCATAATGATGATAGATATATTCATATAAGGGTTGTAAAAAAAGCATAACCTAACCGACTCCGTAATTTTGGCTTAATTATAACGTAAAGCTCTCCATGAAAGACATTTCTTTCCAAAATATTAAAAAATCGCAAACCTTTAACAAAAGTTTGTCGTTTTTTAAAATTACCAGTAAAATATTCCTTATTAAAAGGAGTAGTGAAGCGTGAATAAAGTAAAACGTAATTTTTGGCAAACCAGAATTGGATTCTTAACAGTCCTTACACTTTGCTTTTGGGCAAAATATATGTATGCGGCTTATTTTGATTTTAAGCTTGGTTTAAGCGATCCATACCAGCATTTTATTGTCTGGTTAACCCCGCTTGGTACATGTATCATTATCCTTAGCTTAGGACTTTATTTTTCTAAACCATTAATTTCATACATTGCCATGCTGGTTTTAGATACAATAAATACAATTTTGCTCTTTGCAAATGTAATTTATTATCGTCAATTCTCAGATTTTTTAACCAGTAAAACCATCCAAAATACCGGTAAAGTATCACAGGGACTAGGTAAAAGTACTGTTGCCTTACTGCATCCTAGTGATATCCTTCTCTGGCTTGACCTAATAATAATTATTATCTTATTAATTATAAAAGTTATCAAAATTGATCCACGTAAGTATGGCTTTAAGCGACCATTTGCAGTTTCATCATTCGGAGTTTTTATGTTAACTTTGAACATGTTCTTAGCTGAAACTTCGCGTCCGCGTTTGTTAAGAAACACTTTTGATCGCTCTTATGTAGTTAAATATTTAGGAATTGATACTTATTCAGTATACGATCTTTTAAAAAGTGCGCAGTCAAATCAAGTTAAGAAAAACGCTAATGCCGAAGATATTAATCAGGTATTGGCTTTCACTAAAAAGCATTACGCTAATGCCAATCCAGAATATTTTGGAAAAGCTAAGGGTAAAAATGTCATTGTCTTACACCTCGAAAGTTTCCAGCAATTTTTAATTGGTTTAAAAATTAATGGTCAGGAAGTCACGCCATTCCTTAACTCGCTTTACCATAGTAAAGATACAGTCAGCTTTAGCAACTTCTATCATCAAGTAGGCTTAGGCAGAACTAGCGATGCTGAGAACATGCTTGAAACTGGAACATACGGTATTTCAGATGGTTCGCTTTTCTCTTCTTTAGGGTCTGAAAATACATTTCAAGGTGCTCCACAAATTCTTCGCCAAACTGGCTATACCTCAGCTGTTTTTCATGGCAATACTGGAACATTTTGGAATCGAAATGAAGTATACAAAAATCTCGGCTATAACTACTTCTTTGATGCAAATTACTTTTCACAAAAGAAAAATGACAAAATTGGATATGGTCTAAAAGATAAATTATTATTTGGTGAAAGTATCAAGTACCTTGAACAAATACAGCAGCCCTTTTACGTTAAATATCTAACCGTTACTAACCACATCCCATTCCAGTTAGACCAAGAAGATAAAGACAATAACTTTACTACTACCGATACTTCAAATACAACAATCAACAACTACTTCGAGACAGCTCATTATCTTGATCAATCAATCAAAGAATTTTTTGATTATCTAAAAAAGAGTGGTCTTGACAAAAACACCATGGTCATTCTCTATGGTGACCATTATGGTGTGGGTAGCTCAGATGACGAATTATCTGCCTTAGCTCCTGTTCTAGGCAAAGATTTCAACAAGTGGACATCCTATGACACAGCTGAACTTCAAAAAGTTCCATTCATGATACATATGGATGGAATCAAGGGTAAAGTAGATAATAAAATCAGTGGTGAAATTGATGTGCTTCCAACTCTACTGCATCTTTTAGGAATTTCAAATAAAAATTATATTCAATTTGGACAAGACTTATTTTCTAAACAATACCGTCAAGTCGTTGTCTTTAGAAATGGCACAATAATTACTCCTAAATACGTAATTATTGGTGGTAAAGGAACTAAAGGGACAGTTTACAACCAACAAACTGGAGAAAAAATTACCAAATTTAATAAAAAGCAAAAAGATGAAATCAATAAATTAACTAGCTATGGGCGTACTTCACTCCACTATTCAGATTTATTGAACAATCATAATCTTTTGCGCTTCTACACTCCTGCTGGCTTTATTCCGACAAATCCAACTGAGTTCGACTATAAAGTCAATTATCAAAAAATGCTGACATTACGAAAACAACTTGGTAACAAATCTACCTCTCTCTATTCTCAACATAAGGGTTCAACTACCGACCTTTATGACACAGATGCCTCTGAAATTGATAAAGATGAAATCAACAAGGTTCCTGAAAACATTCAGTCTGCAACAAGTGATAAAAGTAAAAGCCATCAGGACAATGCTCCTAAAAAAGATAATCTAGAAAAATAAGCAAAAAAGTATCGAAAAAACTTAAGAATCGAAAAATCCTACTAAATCAGTGTCAAGATTTAGTAGGATTTTGTTTTAAGTTAAATTCTAAAATTTGCTAAAAATATACTTTTTCACAGATTTTTTAATCTTTAATAAATTCTTTATAGCCCTTATCATACAAAGTTACCGTAAATTTTGCTCCCTTGCCGGGTTCTGAATCAACATCGATCTTACCGCCATGTTGCTTAATAAGCGACAAAACAATAGAGAGTCCTAATCCTGATTCTCCAGACCCAATTTTAGCCCTGGAAGGATCAGCCTTATAAAATCGCTCAAAAATATACTTCATCTGCTTTTGACTCATGCCAATTCCAGTATCTGCGATCTCGAACTGGGCTCCATGCTTAATTCTCCAAGCGGAAATTTTAATTTTTCCGTTTTCAGTAAATTGCAAAGCATTTTGAACTAAATTTACCATTATTTGCGTAAATCTATCTTTATCTGCATAAACTTCAACTTCAGATGGACAATCAAGAATCAATTTGTCATTTTTTTGAATGGCTTTTTGCTTCATCTGAGTTAACAAATTCGTTAAGACCTCGGTAGCATTGAATCGAGATTGAATTAGACTAATTTTATTATTTCTAATTTTTTCGTAGTCTAAGTTTTCATTTACTAACCTAATTAATCGTTTAGTTTCACTATGCATCAAAGCAATTGATTTTGGCTTTGCCTCTTCAGGAATAGCATCATATTCAAAACCCTCTAGTAGCCCATTAATCGTAGTTAAAGGCGTTCTCATTTCATGGGCAGCGTCAGCCATAAATTGCTCTCGTCGCTTCTCTTGTGCCTTGATTTCGTCATTTGACTCTTTTAATGCGTTGACCATAATATTAAAATTACGTGCCAAGTCATCAATTTCGTCAGTATCTTTGTGTTTCAAATGTACATTAAAGTCACCTTGAGCGACCTTTTTAGTAGCACTTGATAAAAGTTTGATTTTTCTAGAAATATAATATGACAAAATAAAGCTAATTAGGCCACCAATTACTAGAGAACTAAGCAATGCTGTAATCAGATTATGTTTTTCACGTACAATCATCTGTTCAACATTCTGGACGCGCGAACCAATCCAAATAACTCCAACCAATTTTCCATTGCTACGCCAAGGAACAATTACACTGGTATAAGGATCCTTATTAGAAAAAGACGTCACACGTCCATCTTCATGGTCATTTCTAATTCGAATAGTTTTTCCATTCTTCAATTGTTTAAATAATTTCTGTGGCAAAGCCCAGTTCATTGTAGTTTCAGGATAAACTTGCCTATTTTTATTATTAAAAATGCGAAGATTTACATCTTCGCCTTCCATTACTACCTGTAAATTCTTTAAAAATTTTGCATCTAATTCATGTCTAGGATTATCTTTAGCTAAAGCTAATTTTCCAATTGACGTTCCATATCCTTCTAAACGTGAATAACTTTGAGAATATGCCTGAATAGTTGCAAAGTGAATTGTGGATGAGCCGATAATTACAATACTGGTAATAATTACTAGTAAAAAACCCAACATTTCTTGGTAGAATAGTTTCAATTTCTATACCTCAGAATCGTCAAACTTATAACCCACGCCCCAAACTGTTTGCACCACTTGAGGACCAGCTTTTTCTAGTTTTTGCCGTAATTTTTTGATATGAGCATCAACAGTTCTTTCTTCGCCAAAGAATTCATATCCCCAAACTAATTCTAAAAGCTTATCTCTTGAAAAAACTTGTTTTGGTTTTTGAGCCATCGTGTAAAGTAAGTCAAATTCCTTTGGAGTTAAGCCTTCAACAATATTATCATCAAAGCGCACTTCTCTTCGATCTTTTGAAATCTTTAGATGCTTAGTAATTACATCATACTTTACGCCATTAGAAGCATGCATATCTTTTTCTATACGACTTCTTCGATATAAAGCTTTAATGCGGGCAATTAGTGCTAATGGACTGAATGGTTTAGTAACATATTCATCTGCACCAATGCCCAAACCCAAAATTTGATCAGTTTCTGAGTCACGTGCAGTTAACATAATGATTGGTATTGAAAGAGAAATAGCCCTTATTTCTTTAGCTACTTCCATTCCATCCTTTCTAGGTAAGTTAAGATCTAACGTTACAATGTCATAAGAATCTGGATGCGCTTTAAACATCTCAACAGCTTCTATACCATCCTTAGCTATATCTACTTCCCATTGTTCTTTACTGAAGAACATCTTCATCATTTCTGCAACAGAATTGTCATCTTCAACCATTAATATCTTTAGCATTATTTATCCTTAAATCCTTTTACTCTAGTATGTTTAATTTTATCTGGTTCAATATAATCATGTGGTAATTCATGCCGGGCACGTAAGAAAGCCTGCAATTTTTTCTCAGTTAAGATTATCGGAGCCAAAATAAACAAATAAAAAGTAAGCAACCAGATCAAGAAATAGCGATCCCAGTGTAAGAAATGAATTCCTAATCCCAATAGAAATTGAACTAAGCCAAAAATCATGAAATAATTTCGTGCAACTTTTTGCGCATACTTGTAACTTGTTTCATTAACTGAAGCCAAATACGACATATATCCATAAACTTGATTCGGATTAGGTGAAGGAGCGATCAGCCAAATGACTCCGATTACAAACATTATTACCCCGCAACCAATATATATCATTTGACCAACTCCATTCACTTAAATTTATTCTTTACCAGGAGCTGAAATTACTAAACGTAAGTCACCGCTAAAACTAAAGTTCTTCATCTCATTAGGAATAATAAAATTAGTACCCAATTTGATATTATATTCTTTACCGTCAGCAATAAACTTACCTTTACCTTTAATTACAGATACTAAAAGATAAGGATGATCATTTAGACTCCAATCAAAACTCCCATCAACATCGATCTGCCATAAATAAAAATGCGGTGACATTGGTGGTTGAGCTAAAGTAGTAATCTTTGCATCTCCCAATGTTTCAGATGTAATTTTCAGCTTCGGATCTTTATGTGGTACTTGAATAGTATCAAGAGATTGTTTAATATGCAACTCTCTCTTTTTACCAGTTTTCTTATCTACTCGGTCCCAATCATACAATCTATAGGTTACATCACTTGATTGTTGTGTTTCAATAACCATAATTCCTTTAGTTAATGCGTGAACCGTTCCAGAAGGTACATATAAAAAGTCTCCTTCTTTCACTGGTACATAACGTAAAAGCTTCGACCACTTTCCATTTTTGATCCAATCTTCTAGTTCTTCTTTACTAGTTGCATTGTGCCCATAGACAAGTTTAGCACCAGGTTCGGCATGAAGCACATACCAACTTTCAGTTTTTCCAGAATCATTTTCATGAATTCTAGCGTATTCGTCATCTGGGTGTACTTGAACAGACAAATTATCATTTGCATCTAAGAATTTAACTAATAGTGGAAATTCCTTAGCCTTGGGATTACCAAATAATTCTGGATGCTCTAAATATACTTCTCTTAACGTCTTTCCTTTTAATGGACCGGCATTAACTGTCGAAGCGTCATCTTTGTATCCAGATATTACCCAAGCTTCTCCAACTTTTCCATCTGGAATATCATATCCTAAAACTGTATTTAACTTACGTCCACCCCAAATTTTGGGTCTGAAATATGGTGTTAAAAATAATGGTTCCATAAAAAAATCACCTCAATAAAAGTATATATCTTTTTTAGATGATTTTGAAATCGATTTCAGCTATTTTTTTGAATATTTTTTTATTCCACTAATTAAACGTTTAATTCCATCCTCTACCATAGAAATTGGTGAAGCTAGATTAAGCCGTAAAAATTTATTACCATTACCGCGATAAATACTACCAGGTGAAACAATTAGACCAGTTTCTTTTCTAATATAATCAGCTAATTCTTGACTATTTGACGAAACTTTACTTACATCAAGCCACAACAAGTAAGTTGCTGGGCCTGATACAATTTTTACATCTTCCAGATTATTAGTTATTTCTTTTTCAGCATAATTAAAATTACGATTAATTATCACTAACAATTCATGTAACCAGCTAAAGCCTTCAGTATATGCAGCAATTGTTGCTGGAATAGCTAAAAGATTTGGCTCAGCCAATTCATCGCTGTTAAGACCTCGATTGACGATATAACGTAAATTTTCATCTGGAATAATTACGGTTGCAGCATGAAGAGCAGCTACGTTAAAAGTCTTACTTGGAGAAACTAAACTAATTATATTATCCCTCAAAGCTTCAGAAACTGAAAATGCAGGGGTGTATTTAACGTTATCTCTGACCAAGTCTCCATGAATTTCATCTGATAGAAGAATTACGTGATATTTTTGACATAAAGATGCAATTCTCTCTACTTCCGTAGGTGTCCAAACTATCTTTACCAAAATAATCACCATTAATTTCAGCATTTTTAATTTTGACGTCCTCACAAGTCCACATTGTTTCTTCTGCATTAGAAAAGAAAACATGATCTAATGAAATATGCTTACACCGTCTAAATAACTTAGGAGCTTGTAAATCTGAATTTTTAATTGAAATATTATTAGTATACCAAATACCGCTTCGCGACATTGTTTCAAAGGTACTGTCAGCAACTTTAATATTATTCGAATACCATAAAGGATATTTATATTTAAAAATAGTAGATTTTATTTCTAAACTTTGCGTTTCTTTTAATGGTGATTCTCCTTCACCAAAAGTAATATTCTCTAAAATTGTATCCGAAAGGCCATATAGCGGTCTTTCTCCTTCAAAATACTTTTCTTTAATTATTTGCATAGATTTCCTCTTTTATTAACTCTTTCAATATTTAGTCTAAATTATGAAAAATAAATGTCTAATATTTGCTAACTATAACGAAATATATTTTTATGCTATAGATTAGTTTTGCACCAAGATTACTTTTCAAATTTATTATAGAAAAAATAAAATTTTGAGAAAATTTACAGTTTTTCATACTAGAATAAATTAAATTTATAGCAAAAAAAAGGATGAGTTTCAAAGCTCATCCTTTTTAATCAATTTAGTTATTACGTTTACGCTTAGAAACACCAGCTAAGCCGATAACGCCAAGCATTGAACTTACAGCACCTACTATAGCTGCAACAATACCATTTTTAGCTCCAGCTTTTGGAAGTTCTGATTGAGTTGTCTTCTTAACTGAAGTTGTTGGAACTTCTGAAGTTGGTTTAGTTGGATTATGCGGAGTATCAGGAGTATTTGGTGTTGTTGGTGTATTAGGTTTCTCTGGAGTAGTTGGAACATTTGGAATTGGAGTTACAGGTTGATGTGGCTTCAAGTTATATCCACCGATTAAGTCCCAATCAACTGGTTTGCCCCATTCACCAGGAAGAGCAGCACTATTTGGTGCATCTTTTTTAAGAACACCCATCATATCATCGTTTTCGCTAGTGTCATCCCAAATCCAGTCACCTTAGTTAGTCATTTTAGCTAAAACAGTAGTAGTATTATCTGGATTAATTTGTAACAAGAAACTTGGTGCCCAAGTTGCGTGCATACCCTTTCCAGCAACTTCACCACGGTTAGTGATATAAGAAGTAATCAATAATTGATCATCTCTTCCTTCTACTGGAACTGCATAGTATGAGTAAGTTGCAGTACGCCAGTTTGCTGGAACAGAAGCAGTTAAAACTACTCCAGATTCATTTAATGGAACGTATCCATGAGTTAGGTTATCAGAAACGTAACCAATCATTGCAACGTTATCACCAACTGCTTTATTAGCAGCCATCCATGCATCGTCGTTACTTCCACGGTTTAATCTAGTAGCAGCAAATAAGTA